>DATBHD010000178.1:0-5161 GCA_036557635.1 Gemmatimonadaceae bacterium | reverse complement strand
GGCAACGTGGAGCGCGTGCGACGGTTTGCCGCGAGCAACCATCTCGGGATGGTCGTGGCGCACGATCCTGAAGGGTCGATCGAACGGTCGTTTCAGGTAGTCGGCGTGCCGACGACGTTCGTCATCGATCGTGCCGGAAAGCTCGTGTGGCGACATACCGGGAACATCACCGATGTATTGCGCGAGGCGGAGGCGGCCGCGGCCGGGGCGGTGAAAGGGACAGCGAACGAGTAGCGCGCGATACACGTTAGGCACGGCTGGTCCTGGCGATATCCCATTCGCCGCGACATGATTCGCGTCAATTCCCAAGCGATTGACGCGACCCATGTCGTACTCTCGTCGTGATTGGCTGAAGACCATCGGCGCCGCCGGCGTCGGTGCCATGGCGCCGATCGACCTTCTCGCCGCGGGCGAGACGCCGCGCGCGTCTCCCCTCTCGATCGCCACGCGTTACGCGCCAGGAGACATCGTCGAGCTGTACTCGACGAGCGACGTCTTCACTCCCGCGCGCGGCCGCACGTGGATGAAGTTCAGCTTCGACTTCCCGGAGCCGGCGGTCGTCTTCGGCGATCACCGCTTCAGCTTCCTCGTGTTCACGGACGAGAACAGCTACGCGCTCGACCGCGCTCGCATGCGTGCTTCCGGCAGCGCCGACGCGCTCGAGCTCAGCTGCGACGGGTTCGTCTGGGCGGGGGGACAGGAGCACGCGCCCGGCTCGCTCACGGCGACCTTCGAGCGCAAGGGCACGACGATCGAGTGGCACGTCGTCGCCGAGATGGAGCGGCCGATCAAGTCGGTGACGACGGTCATTCGCGACGTGCCGCGCGGACTCGTCTCGCTCGGTGGCGGGCAGCCAGAGGATACCAAGGAGGGCGACGTCCTCGGCGCCTACACCTTCGGCGGCGGCGATCTGCACAACTGGGACGTCTCGAGCATGAGCACGCCGGTCGCGATCGTGAAAGTCGCCGATGAAAACTTTCTCTACCTAACGACTCTGGATACGCGCGTTCGGCCGAAGCGCTACTACTTCCAGGCCGGGGAGCGCGCCTTCCGCGTCGAGGCGGTGTACGAGCACGACGCCTGGCGCGACGACAAGCGCGTCGAGGTGCCGGGGTGGCGTCTCGGTCACGCGTCGTCGTTCGAGGGCGCGATGCAGCCGCACATGGAGCACGTCGAGCGGGCGTTCGGCCTCTCGCCGTGGGAGAAACGCACCGACGTCTTACCTTGGATGCGGGATCTCGCCCTCGTGACGACGTTGCATGGAATGCACTACACCGGCTTCATCTTCAACGACTACGCTCGACAGCTCGAGATTCTGCGCTGGATGGCGACGCGGATTCGTCCCGATCGCGTGCTCGTGTTTCTCTCCTCGTGGGACGGCCGCTATTACTGGGACTATCCGAATTACACCGTCCCCGCGCGCATGGGCGGCGAGGCCGGTTTCCGCCGACTGATCGGCGAGGCACGGAAGCTCGGCTTCAGGATGATGCCGATGTTCGGTACGAACGCCGCGAACCGGAAACAGCCGGTGTGGTCGTCGATCGCGGCTGGCGCGACGTACAAGATCGACGGCGACCTGTACAACATCAATTGGGTGGACTGGAACAACGACCGTCACCAGGATGGCTGGCTCACGTACATGAACCTCGGCGCGGACGTCTGGCGGAATCACCTCGAGGGGCGCATCGCCGAGGTCATCGACCGCTACGGGGTGGATGCGTATTTCCTCGACATCGTCGGCGGGCACGTGAACAGCACGACGGGGGACATGCACGAGGGCACGAGGCGGCTCGTCGAGAATCTCCGGGCGAAGTATCCCGCGGTCGCGTGCGTCGGCGAGATGCCATACGACGCGCTTCATGGATTCATCCCGATGTACCACGCGGGGAACGGGGAGCGGTGGCGCAAGTACTCACGGTACTATTCGCACCTGAGCGCGCCGGCGCCGGGCCGCGGGTCGAGCGGCGTCCACGAATGGGGATTTAGCAAGTTCAATACGGCGACGCTCGGGCTCTCCCCGGCGGCGATTCCGACGCTGCAGGTAGTGGACGACACGTTCACGAAGTATCGTGATACCATGGCCGCGATCATCGCCCAGGCGAAATTGCGCGCCGGCATTGCCTGACTCGATCGAGCAAACGCTCATGACACACAGTCGACGCGAGTTCCTGCAAGCCACCGCCGCGACCGCGGCCGGTGTCGCCCTTCATCCGGTCCAGCCGTTAGGCGCGCTCGGCGTTGTGGCTCCGGCGCCGACGAGCGAGCGCGTGATCGCGCGCCCCGTGCCGCTGAACAAGGTGCGGCTCACCGGCGGCCCGCTCCAGCACGCACAGGAGTCCGCGGGCAAGTATCTCCTCGAGCTCGAGCCCGATCGCATGATGGCGTTCTATCGAACGCGCGCGGGGCTCACGCCCAAGGCCAAGCCCTACGGCGGATGGGACGGTCCGGGGCGGAACCTCACCGGCCACGTCGCGGGGCATCACCTTTCGGCGGTGAGCCTGATGTATCTCGCGACCGCCGACGCGCGGTTCAAGCAGCGCGCGGACTATCTCGTCGCCGAGCTGGCGGAGGTGCAGAAAAAGCAAGGCGACGGCTATCTGAGCGCGCTCGAGGGAGGACGCGAGGCGTTCGCGCGCCTGTCCCACGGCGAGATCAAGTCGGCGGCGTTCGATCTCAACGGCCTCTGGTCCCCCTGGTACACCCTGCACAAGACCTTCGCCGGACTCCGCGACGCGTACCGCCACACGAACAACCGCACGGCGCTCCAGGTCGAGACGCGATTCGCGGAGTGGGCCCGAGGCGTACTCACGCCACTTACCGACGAACAGATTGCGCGAATGCTCAATACGGAGCACGGCGGGATGAATGAAGTGCTCGCCGATCTGTACGCGGACACCGGCGACGCGCGATGGCTGGCGCTCTCGCGGCGTTTCGAGCACCACGCCTTCACCGACGCACTGGCACGCGGCCAGGACAACCTTCCGGGCAAGCACGTGAACTGTCAGATCCCGAAGCTCATCGGCTCGGCGGCGCGCTTCGAGTACGCCGGCGACGCCGCGGATCTCATGACGGCGTCCTTCTTCTGGGATCGCGTCGCGCAGCACCACAGCTACGCGACGGGTGGGCAGGGGTTGGACGAGTACTTCGGCTATCCCGACCGGCTGAGCAAGCGCGTGGATGGGCGCGCGGCGGAATCCTGCTGCGTTTATAACATGCTCAAGCTCACGCGCCGCCTGTTCTCATTCCGTCCGGACGCGTTCTACGCCGACTACCACGAGCGGATGCTGTTCAACCACGCCCTCGCCTCGTTCGATCCGGACCGTGTCCGGATGTCGTACATGGTGCCGGTGGGGCGCGCCGAGGAGCAGGAATATCAGGACATGCTCGAGGACTTCACTTGCTGCGTCGGCACGGGGATGGAGAACCACGCGCTGCACGGCGACGGGATCTACTACGAGTCGGCCGACACGGTGTGGGTGAATCTCTTCGCGCCGTCGACCGCGGCCCTGCACAATGGCATGCGTCTGACGATGGAGTCCGACTTCCCGGATGGCGACCACGCGTCGATCAAATTGAGCGGACATGCGGCGCGGCCATTTGCGTTGGCGATTCGGCGGCCGGGTTGGGCGGGCGACGGCTTCGTCGTGAGGGTGAATGGCGAGCGCGTCGAGGTCCCGACGATGGCGAGCCAGCGCGTCGGCGGTGCGGGCGGGCGCGACCTCGGACTCGACGAGGGAATGCTGCCGCCCAGCTCGTTCGTGACGATCGAACGCGCGTGGAAGGCGGGGGACGTCGTCGACCTAACGATGCCGAAGACGTTGCGTCTCGAGTCGACCGACGACCGCTCGGTGGCGGCGATCATGTGGGGCCCGCTGGTGCTGGCGGGCGATCTGGGCCCGCGGCGGGAGCGCGAAGAGCGGAGGGAGACGCCCAAGCCGACGTCGTACGCCCTCGTCGCGTCCGGGCGGCCGCTCGAGGAATGGGTCGTGCCGACGGGCGAGCGCGCGGGCAACTTCACGGCGAGTGGCGTGGGGCGGTCGTTCGACAAACCTAACGACGCACCGACTGATGTGGCGCTCGCGCCCTTCTATCGGACCCAGGAGCGGACCTACAGCGTCTATTTCGACGTGCTGACGCCAGCCGAGTTCGACGCGCACGTTGCCGCCCGCGCCGCGGAGGCGGAGCGCGAGCATCGTCTCGAGCTCGCGACCGTCGCCTTCGTGCAGCCGGGGAACGCGACTGATGAGCAGAAGTTCAACTATCACAGCGAGCCCGCCGATCGCGTGGTGACGCGGACCGAGGGCCGCACGGGCCGCGGTGGCACGGGGTGGTTCTCGTTCGATGTGCCAGTCGAACCGACTGCCGACACGTCACTCGTCGTCACGTATCGCAACGACCTCGGTCTGCCGGTGCTGGCGAAGTTCTCGATTCAGGTGGATGGATCGCCGCTCGCGCGGTATGATCCCAATCGCGCGGCCACGGAGTTTTGGGATGCAACGTATCCGCTCCCTGCCGCGGCGCTGGCCGGCAAGAGCAAGATCACGGTTCGGTTCCAGGCGGACGCTGATGGGCGGATCGCGCCTGTCTATGGAATTCGAACTGTGCGAGCGAAGGTTGTGTGAAGGCCACTCTGTAGTTGAACGACGAACGCAGATGAACGCAGATTACGCTGATGAACGTAGATGAAACGGCGTGAACCACGACTCCTAAAGAATCGTCCGCTCTTTGCAGGATCAGCGTTCATCTGCGTAATCTGCGTTCATCTGCGTTAGGCTTGTCAACTACCTGGTGACGTGAGGCCCTTTTGCGTTCAACGTCCGCGTTCGTTCGCGTTAGTCCGCGTCATCGTCTTTGCTGTGCGGCCCTTGTCCTGCTTGGGAGTCTCGGGTCGGTTGCCAAAGCCCAGACGTCAAACTTCGATCGGGGCCTCGCCACCGCGGATTCAATCATCGAGTCCGCCATAGAGCACACCATCCCGGGTGCCGTGCTCGTCGTCTCTCAGAATGGCCAGGTCATTCACGAGCGCGCCTTCGGTTGGGCGGCGCTCAATGACTTCCAGGGGCACCGGCTCGCCCAGCCGCGGCCGATGCACACGACGACGATGTTCGACCTGGCGTCGGTGACAAAGGTGATGGCGACGACGATGGCGGTGATGATGCTC
>DATBHD010000177.1:0-4416 GCA_036557635.1 Gemmatimonadaceae bacterium | reverse complement strand
CTCGTGCCCCAACGCGCGCACCACTCGGTATTGAACTGGATTGACGTCCTGAAACTCGTCGACGACGATCGCATCCCATCGCCGACGAATCTCCGCGCCTTGCTCGGACTGCTCGAGCAGCTCGGCCGCCTTGATGACGAGGGTATCGAAGTCGACGAGCTTGCGCTTCGTCAGAAAACGCTCATAGCGGTCGAACAGGACGGCGTCGTCGTGCTCGAGTGGGTCGCCGCGGAAGCGGTGCGCGGAGAAGCGGTTCAACGTGTATTTGTGCCAGCGGCGCGGACCCTCGAGCCGGCGCAGGACGCTGAGCTGATACTCTTCATCGGCGATGCCGAACCCCGGCTCGAGCAGGACGTGAATCCCCAGCTCGCGCAGCAGCTCCGCGCAGAAGGCGTGAATCGTCCCGCGCTTGAGCTTCGCGACGCGCTCGCCGAGCCTCGCCTCGAGCCGATGCTCGATTTCGCCGGCGGCCTTGTTCGTGAACGTGAACGCACAGATGCGTGCGGGATCGATGCCTTCGACTTCGATCAACCAACGGATGCGCTCGGTGAGGCAGAAGGTCTTGCCGGCGCCGGGACCCGCGAGGACGAGACGAGCGCCCACCGGACCTTCGATCGCTTCCCGCTGTGCTGCCGACGGGACGTGGGCGCCGTCAGCGGCGCGAATCGAGAGTTGGACGGGGACGACGGACGTCAATACAGGACGCTCCTTTGAGCGATGTGGTGGGCTTTCTCAATATGCCGAGTTGCCCCCTGGTGCGCAGGTGCCGACGGCGTAAGATCGTGTCCCATGACCGCGCGCACGCTCCTGTACGACCTTGGCATTGCCATTCGCTCACTGCGGCGAAGCCCCGGCTTCGTCATTGCGGCGGTGCTGTCGCTCGGCCTTGCCGTTGGAGCTGGCGTCGCAGGGTTCGGCGTTCTCGATGCGGTGCGCTTTCGCGCGCTTCCCTTCCCGCACGCGGATCGGCTGGTCCTGATCAGCGAGGTGCCGAAGACAGGCTGCCCGAATGTCTGCGACGTCACCTACAAGACGTTCGCGCTGCTCCGCGCACAACGTTTCAAAACCGTCGACGCACTTGCCGGATTCACGGGCGGCGGCAAAGCACTCGGAACCGGCGTCGATCAAGTCGACCTGACGGCGGGCATCGTTTCCGAATCGATCTTCTCGATGCTCGACGTCAAACCAGAGATCGGCCGCACCTTCGCCGACGACGAAGACCGCCTCGGCGCCGCGCCGACGATGGTGATCGCGCACGATCTCTGGGCGACGTACTTCAACAGCGACTCCAGCGTCATCGGCAAGACATACACGCTGAGCGAAGAGCCGTTCACGGTCATCGGCGTGATGCCGCCCGGCTTCGCGTTCGAGTCGCGATCGCAGGCGTGGCTCGCCGCGAGCCGATATCTCGATCCGCGCACCGGAACTTCGCTACGGTCGATCAACGTGCTCGCGCGACTCGCACCCGGCGCCACGCGAGAGCAGCTCGTCGGAGAGCTGCGAACGCTCGAAGCGTCCGCGAATGAAAGCCGCCCAGAGACCGCTCGAACGACATTTGCAGTTTCGCCGCTGCGCGACCGCTACGTGACGGCGACGCGGTCGCGTGACGTCGTCTTCGCCGCAATCGTCGCCGCGATTCTCGCGATCGGCTGGGCGAACGTCGCGAGTCTGGTGCTCGTGCGCGCGATGCGCCACCGACGCGCGCTCGCCGTTCGCAGCGCCCTCGGCGCAAGTCATGGTGTTCTCGTTAAATATCTCTTCATCGAAAACGCTGTCCTCGCAGCGAGTAGTCTCGTGCTCGGCCTTGGACTGGCGGCGACGTCGCTGCACGCATTGCGCTCAGTGGCGCCGCTGCAGTTCGGGACACGTATCGCGGGAATGGATTACCGTCTCGATGCACGAGCCATCGCGTTCGCCGTCGTGCTCTCGATTCTCACGACGTGTTTGCTGAGCCTCGCACCGGTCCGTCTCCTGCTGCGCGCCAACCTTCAGACCACGCTTCGCGAAGGCGCGCTCGCCGCAACGATGTCGCGCGGTGGCAACCGCCTCCAACAGGCGTTCGTCGTCGTTCAAACCGCGTGTGCCGTCGCGCTGCTGGTTGCGACCGGATTGATGGTGAGAACGACGACGCGTCTCGCGAGCATCGAGCTTGGGTACGATGCCGCGCACGTCGCTTCGGTCACGGCGGTTCCCGCACACTCGGGCCGTCTCGCCGAGAAATACCTGCCCACGACCGATCGGCTGTTGAATGAAATCGCGGGAATCTCGGGCGTGGAAGCAGTCGCTGTACGAATGCAGGTTCCATTCGGCGCCGCACGGCCACGCGCCGCTGGCGTAATCGTCGTCCGCCCGGATCTCGACGAGTCGCGCATGACACTCGACGAAGGCCGAGCGATCGACAAGACGCTGCAGCCGAGGACCGCGTTCGGCGTGAGCGCGGACTACTTCAAGGTGATGGGTGTGGGTCTCCTCGCTGGCCGGCTGTTCGCTCCGTCGGACGATGCGTCGACGCCGGGAGTCGCGATAATCAATGAATGGGCGGCGCGGCACTGGTGGCCCAACGAAAGCCCGATCGGCAGAACGTTTTCCGTCGACACGGCTCCGGGCATGCGCGCCGTGATCACCGTCGTCGGCGTCGTGCGCGACAATCTCGCGGCGCAGGGCTCGATTCTTCTCGCCAAACCAGGGTCCGAAGTGTATCGGCCGTTCAAGCAGGCGCACTTTTGGATCGCGAGCTATTTCGTTCGCACTCACTCCGCGCCGGCGCGGGTTCTCGAAGACGTGAAGAACGGGGTCATGCGCGCCAGCCCAGCGAACGGCCGGGCGCAGGGTGCGCTGTTGTCGACGCAGGTCGAAGGGCAGCTGCAAGGCGTCCGCACGAGCGCGATGCAGATCGCCGGTTTCGCCGTGATCGGACTCCTTCTCGCTATCACGGGGCTGTACGGCGTGTTGTCGTACGTGGTTCAGCAGCGCACGCAGGAGATCGGCATCCGCGGCGTGCTCGGCGCTGGACCGGCGCGCATCCTCGGCATGGTGCTCTCGCAAGCGATGAGTCTCACGACCATCGGCATCGCTGCTGGTCTTCTCGGCGCGCTCTTCAGCATGCGATTGATGCAAGGACTTCTGTACGGAACGCCGACCGATGACCCAGTCGTGTACTCGATGGTGACGGTGACGACACTCGGCGTCGCGTTGGTGGCGAGCTACGTTCCGGCAAGGCGTGCCGCCGGTGTCGATCCGGTCATCGCTCTCAGGGCAGCGTAGGGGTCAAGGGTCAAGGGTCAAGGGTCAAGGGTCAAGGGTCAAGGGTCAAGGGTCAAGGGTTAAGGGTTAAGGGTTAAGGGTTAAGGGTTAAGGGTTAAGGGTTAAGGGTTAAGGGTTAAGGGTTAAGGGTTAAGGGTTAAGGGTCGAGGCCGGGAGGGACGATCGAGCACTGTGAATTAGGGTTCATCCCTTCCTAAAGTATGTACACCAGGCAATCCCGCTTATGGCGCGCAAAACGCCTCAACAGAAGAAGCGCGACAGTTACGCGAAAGATCGCCGCAACACGTACGGTGAAAAGCGGTGCGCGTTCACGCTTCGCCATCAAAGTGGCTGATGCTAAACGTGCTAATATTCATAAGTCGAAATGATCCTTGGCCATCTGAAGATCGTTTCCGGGTGGCGAACGATTTGAGGGGCGCTGGTGAACTCGGGCGTCGGAGGCTCGTTTGTGGCTTGTTCGCAAAGCCGTCGCGTATGTCACTCGAAACGGACGCGTTCTCTTTTTCCGCGCGAGGGAAGCTCCAACGCTCGGCGCAGAACTCCCTGGCGGCACACTGGTCGCCGGCGAAGATCCGGTAACAGGCCTGCTCCGCGAGGCTGAGGAGGAAACAGGATTCAGCGCGTTTGGTGTCCCACGACTACTCGGAATCGTGGACTACGATCCGAACGACGGGACGGGTGAGATTCATCAGCGCCATTTCTTCGAGCTCCCGTTGCTTGCGGACGCGCCGGCCACTTGGGAGCGCGTCGTCGAGGAGGGAAACGGGCTCTTCACGTTCTCGTTCTTTTGGGTAGATCGCACGACTGTCCCCTCCGATGTGTACCCTGGTCACGACGTCTTCCTGAAAGAGGTTTTGTCTCAGTACTGACTTTCCCTGAGCTGGACCGGGATCGCCATTGAACGTGCCGCCGGACGGTTGCAGTCTTAATTGACTCCTGCGCGTTGGGACACATGACTTCCGATTCGAGGACAAGGTGAGAATCGACATCGATGCGCTGACCGAAGAGGAACTGATCGATCTCAACAATCGCGTGGTCGCCCGCCTCCGATTCCTCGCTCAGGTGCGTGCACACTCGAAGATGCTCGAGTTCCGCATCGGCGATCGCGTCGCTTTTCAGCCGGACAATCGACCGCAGGTTGTCGGCGTTCTC
>DATBHD010000176.1:0-5661 GCA_036557635.1 Gemmatimonadaceae bacterium | reverse complement strand
CGGCGGGTGGCCGCTAAAACGGCGTTGCGATAGGGAAGGGGCGCTTCGCGCGCCGACAATCAGAATTCGTAACGCCGTTCACGCGCCATCCGCGGTTCACGCGGTCTCCGCCGTTCACGCGGTCTCCGCCGTTTACGCGGTCTCCGCCGTTTACGCGGTCTCCGCCGTTTACGCGGTTCCCGTCTCTAGGCCCTAAAGAGCGCCGCCCTCATCGCCGCCGCAAACATCGCAAGCTCGGCGAGCAGCTTGGCGCCGATCACGCTCGCGCCTAGCGCGGCAACCTTGTTCCCGCCGGGGCGGCGCAGCCAGCGACGGCGCACAGGCTCCGCGATCGCGGTCGCCAGATCACGCCCATGCCGCCAGCGCGCGTCGCGCTCCTTCTCGAGACATCGCTCGAGCGCGGCGAAGAGGAGCGGATGCTCTCGCAGGGCTGTCGGAAGCACCTCGGCCAGCGGCACGTGCGCCTCGGCGATGTGCTTCGCGGCGAGAGCTTCGAACGTCGGCGCGTCGAAGGGCAGCGCGCCCGTCAGCATGTAATAGCCGAGCACGCCTAACGAGTACAGATCGCTGCGTCCGTCGATATCGAGCTCACCCGCGGCCTGCTCGGGAGACATGTAGTGCGGCGTGCCGAACGCGCGTGACACCTCCGAGCGCACCGGATCCAGCGAGCGCTGCAACGCGACGCCGAAGTCGGTGATCATCGGCCGCCGGGTGCCGCGCTCGAGGAGAATGTTCTCCGCCTTGAGGTCGCGGTGCACCACGCCTTCGCGGTGTGCGTAGTCCAGCGCGAGCGCGAGCTCGTGCAGGACGCGACGCGTCTCTTCCGTACCCAGACGCTGCTCGATGCGTAGTCGATCGGCGAGCGACTCGCCGTGCACGTACTTCATCACGATGTAGACGAGCTGCCCCTCTTCGCCGAACGTGTGCACGGGGACGATGTTCGCATGGCTGAGCCGAGCCGTCATTCGTGCCTCACGACGGAACCGCTCGCGATGTTCATCCGACGCGGCGAATTCCTGTCGCAATACCTTGATCGCGACGAGTCGATGGAGCGCGATGTCACGCGCGAGGAAGACGATTCCCATCCCGCCGCGGCCGAGCTCGCGCACTACCTGATACTGCGCGCCAATGTGCGTCGCGATCTGCTCTCGCTCCCAAAGCGTCGGCGCGCCGAGCGTCCCGGTGAACACGGGAAGCTCCTGAGTATCGGCATACGGGTCGACGAAGTTGATCACGTTTCCAAAAGATTCCGGAGCGAGCACTTGGCGCGAGCGACTCCAACAAAGAGACTTGTCGTACCGTTACGAGCGACGGCGAGTAACCGTATGACAACGGGCCGACGAAAAGGGTTGTACTGGCCAGACGCATGCCGCACATCCGTTGTACGGATGTCCTTCGTCGAAAGTTACTTAGCGGTGTGTCAGCGTTTGTTAAGCACTCTGCGAGCGTTCGGTAATGGGACGCGATGCCCGAACTCGGTCACTTTTCACGGAGCGCGCGACACTCAACGCTCTACCCTCGACCGCCACGCTCGATGCGCTCCGCCACCAGCGGCGCATCGCGCGCGATATTGAACAGTCCTCCAGTTGCGTCGTAGTTGTGACCGACGAAGTAGAGTCCTTCCTGGTCCGCGCTGGTGACGCGATCCTGCCGCAGCGCGAATCCCTTGGGGTCGACGCGGATCAGTTGGCCGAGCGGTGCGAGCGCGGGCGCGAATCCCGTTGCCAGGATCACGACATCGAACAGCTCTTCCGTCGGCGTCTTTCCGTCGGCGAACACCGCGCCGCGCGCGGTGAGTCGGTCGACGGCGCCGCGCACTTCGACGAGTCCGTCGCGTATCGCGTCGACGAGATGGAATCCGATGAGCGGAATCGCATCGAGCGGACCGTATGCCGGCCGCGGCAACACCGGCGGTCCACGTCGCTTTTCGACGATCTTTCCAACGCCGCGCACGACCAGCTCGCGCAATGCGCGCGGCAGCTTTCGGATATAGCGCGCGAGGTACTGCACCGGTATGCCGAGTATGTCGCGCGGAACGACGTTCGCCCCGGAGCGAACGGCAATCGTGACGTGCGTCGGATTGCCCTGCGCCTGGCTCGCGCGCGACAGCTCGCTTGCGATCTCACCACCGGAGTTGCCGACGCCGATGACGAGAATGCGCTTTTCGATGAGGTCCGCGGCGGGCCGCCGGTAGGCGGCCGAGTGCATCAGTCGGCCGCCAGCGCGGACGAACTTGTCGGCACCGGCGATCTCCGGGATGCGCGGATTGGCCATGATCCCCGTCGCGACGATGAGCGCGCGACAGACGATCGTCGCGTCACCCGAAGGAGTCGCGGAAACGATGCGCCACCGGTCGTCGCCACTCGTTATGCGCTCGACGACTTTCGCATTCCAGTGCGTACGCACCGGCAGCTCGAACCGCTTCGCGTACTCGCGCAGATAGCGGACGAACGCGTCGCGCGGCACGAAGAGAGGCGCCGAGCGCGGCAGCTTCATCCCTGGCAGCCCCGACATGTGCTTGCCGGTGTGAAGCGTTAGGCTCTCGTACGCGTTGGCCCAGCTGTCGGCGATCTCGCCGCGCTCGAGTACGACGTGATCGACGCCACGGCGCGCCAGCTCGCGCGACGTCGCCAGCCCAGCCGGCCCCGCACCAATGACGACCGCCTGAAATCGCTCCGGCAATCGTACCCCCCCTGGCCCGTGAACCCTACTTCATCAGCATCCACGTAAAAACATATTGCTGCAGCAACACGAGGATCCCGACGAGCGACGCGAGGGCAAGGCTGTGAAAGAACACGTATCGCAGAATCTTCCACTCGTGGCCGTACCATCGGGTGGCCGTGCTCGCGACGACGATGCTCTGCGCGTCGATCATCTTCCCCATCACGCCTCCCGAGCTGTTCGCGGCCGCCATCAGCGTCGGGTTGAGACCCAGCCGCTCGGCGGTGATCCGCTGCAGACTGCCGAACAGCACGTTCGACGCCGTGTCCGAACCGGTGAGCGCGACGCCCAACCAGCCGAGGAGCGCGGCAAAGAACGGGTAGAGCACGCCCGCGTGCGCGAAGGCGAGCCCGAGGATGGCGTCTTCGCCGGAATAGCGCGTCGTGTAGCCCAGCGCCAGCATCGCCGAGATCGTGAGCAGCGAATGCCTAACGAGGACGAGCGTCCGCCAGTATTGGCGCGCCAGCTCGCGCGGGCGATAGCGGAGCGCGAAGCCGACGATGAGCGACGTGACCAGAATCGCCGTCCCGCTCGCCGACAGCCAGTTGAAGGTGAAGACCGCCGGCTCCGCCGTCGCGTGCGCGACGACCGGTGGGACGCGCTGAACCATCTTGTCCAGCCCCGGAATGGCGAAGCGCGGCGCCGAGATGGCATCGAGGCGGGCCTTGACGTTAGGCAGTCCCCAGAGGAAGACGATCACCGACAGAACGATCCAGGGCATCCAGGGTGACGGTCCAGCGACGATCCGGGGCGCGACAGCCTCTGTCTTCTTCGCATCGATGCCCCCACCGCGCCAAACACGAAGGAAGGCGGTGAGACATGCCATCGATGTGAGCGACGCGACGATGTCGACGAGCCATGGCCCGTGAAAGTTCGACACGAGAAACTGTGGGACGGCAAAGCCGACGCCGGCGACGAGGAGCGCCGGCCAGATCTCGAGCATGCGCCGGAATCCCGCGTACGCCCAGATCAACCAAAACGGCACGATCAAGGAAAAGATCGGCAGCTGGCGGCCGACCATCGCGCTGAGCACGCGGGCGTCGATCGACGTCACGCCCTGGAGTGCGATGATCGGCGTGCCGAGGGCGCCGAACGCGACCGGCGCGGTATTGGCGATGAGCGACAGCGCGGACGCCTCGAGCGCGGGGAATCCGAGGCCGATGAGGATCGCTCCCGTTACCGCGACCGGCGTTCCGAACCCCGCCGCTACCTCGAAGAACGCGCCGAGGCAGAACGCGATGAGCAAAAGCTGAAGTCTTCGATCTCCTGTTATCGCGACGACGCGCGCCTGGAGCGGCATGAAGAGTTGGCGGTCATTTGCGAGAGTGTAGAGAAAAATGACGTTGAGGATGATCCAGCCAATGGGCAGGAATCCATACGCCGCGCCGAGGATCGCCGCCCTCGCGGCCATGCCGCCGGGCATGCCGATCACTCCCACCGCCACCGCCAGCGCCATCGCCAGCGCGAGCAGCGCCGCCACATGCGCCCGAACGCGGCGCGCGGCGAGTAGACCGAGGAGCACGATGAGCGGCAGTCCGGCGACGAATGTCGAGACCGCGGCGCTGCCTAACGGGGAGTAGCTCTGGGGCCACATGCGCGCAGAGGGTAGAGCGTAGAGGGTAGAGGGGGAGCGTTTGGCGCGTAGAGCGTACTTCAACGGAGCGTTAGCCGCTACGCACGTCGTATCGCGCACAACTGCTTCTACGGTCTGCTGTCCACCTCTACTCTCTACCCACGACCCTCTAGCACCTAACACCCAGCACCTAGCACCTTTCGCCCATGCGTTATCGCGTAGTCGCATCGATCGCGTTCCTGCACGCGCTGCCCGCCCTGGCGCAACAGGACACGCTTCGCCCGCCGCTCAAGCCGGCGGTGCGCGACTCGCTTGCGCGTGGCTCGACGGCGCGCGACACCCAACCTGACTGGCCCACGGCTCCGACGCCGCTCGAGGGTTCGATCCTGCCGGCGCGTCGCATCGTTGCTTTCTATGGCAATCCACTCTCGCGGCGCATGGGCATTCTCGCCGAGAAGCCTGTCGACTCGATGTTGACGCGCCTCGATCGAGAGGTGGCGGCGTGGACCGCGGCGGACACGACGACGCCGGTCCAGCCGGCGCTGCATCTCATCGCCGTCGTCGCCCAGGGGTCTCCAGGTCGCGACGGCAAGTACCGACAGCGCGCAGATAGCGCGCTCATCGAGCGAGTCCATGGATGGGCACGCAGTCGCGGCGCGCTCCTCTTTCTCGACGTGCAGTTGGGACGCAGCACGCTCAAAGAGGAGCTCCCTCGGTTATTGCCGTTCCTCGAGCGCCCCGATGTTCACCTCGGCATCGATCCGGAATTCGCGATGGGCGCGAGAGGAACGCCCGGCTCACGCATCGGCACGCTCGACGCGAGCGACATCAACGAAGCAATCGACGTATTGGCCGACCTCGTGACCAAGGATTCATTGCCGCCGAAGGTTCTCGTCGTCCATCGCTTCACGCGCGACATGCTCACGCACTCCAAGCGGATAAAGGTCGATCCACGCGTGCAGGTCGTCATCAACATGGATGGATGGGGACCACCATGGATGAAGCGGGAGTCCTATCGTCGATACGTAGCACGTTATCCAGTGGAATACACTGGGTTCAAGCTGTTCTACCGTAACGACACGAAACGAGGTGACGCTTTGATGACGCCAAAGCAGATACTGTCCCTCTTCCCGCGTCCACTCTATATCCAATATCAGTAGCATGTGAGAGCAGGGCGTCACTGACGACGGACTGACGCGTTTCGTCACACCAATTTTGGCGCAAGGCATTTTGTCGCCGCCGTGAAACCCGCTTACCCGTCATGAAACGGCGTGCTGTTTCGTGAAGGACTAGCATCGTCGGGTGATGATTTTGAGCGGAGGTCTGCATGCTTCCTCGCATAGTGGTGGTAGGGCGGAAGGACGATG
>DATBHD010000175.1:0-26339 GCA_036557635.1 Gemmatimonadaceae bacterium | reverse complement strand
GCTGAGCTTCGGGCCGTCGACACTCACCGTGAATGTCGGCGACGAGGTGACCTTCGCCTTCGGCTCGCTGGCGCACAACGTCTTCTTCGACGCCGAGGCCGGCGCCCCCGCGGATATCACTGGCCTCAACGCGAACGTTTCGGTGCGCCGCACCTTCACGACCGCCGGCTCGTTCCACTACACCTGCCACATCCATCCCGGAATGGCGGGCACCGTCGTCGTGCGCTGAGTGGGCCGAACGAGAATTAGCATGAACTCAACACGCAGCGTCGCGATTGCCTGACGCTGGCCCAGTCACGAGCTCGTGATGTCGTCGTTGGCGGTCGGTATCGGCACGCCGAGCCGCGCTCTATTTTCTCTGCTCTCGACGCGAGCCTGTCGCGCCTCGCGGGTTCGGCGGGGCACGGAGGGCGCGCGCGGTAGGGTGAAGTAGAAGGTGCTTCCCTCGCCAACGCGACTCTCGACCCACACGCGCCCGCCGTGCGCCTCGACGATCCCCTTGACGATCGGTAGGCCCAGCCCCGTGCCCGCTTATAAGCTTTTTGCGGCTTGCGGTTGTCGAGGGGCGCACGACCGGCTGGGCCCATGCGGACGCTGGGGAGGGGTCCGTCGGACCTGTTCGACCTCATGAGTCCGTGCGGGGCGCCAGGCTCCCCACGCGCGGACGCGGAAGTGCACTGTACGCACCGCCGAGAATTAGCGTTCACTCAACTGATCGCACAAGGACTTCTTAACGCCCGGTCACACGTTCGTTACGTCGCCGTTGTGTGGCGCACATGAAGCCGCGACACGGCGGCGATACCTCTCGCTCCTCTGATTCTCGCCACACCGGAGGAGCCATGTACCAGGACAATCCCCCAGCTCGGCCGGGCGCGCGCCACAATGGCGCGCGATTCGGACTCTCGGCCGCGATTGCGATCGCCATCTGCCTGGCCGCACCGGCGCCAAGCGCCGCGCAAGCGACACTCGTTGGGCGCGTTACCGACACGACCGGCACCGCGATCACGCACGCCGTACTCCATGTCGCCGGCACGTCCCTCACCGTACTCACGGATGCGAACGGCGGCTATCGCTTTACCCAACTACCCGCCGGATCGCAGCTCGTCATCGCGCGCGCTTTCGGTTTCTCACCGGATACGGAATCGGTGAGCCTCACGAACGGCGGCGTCGCGACCCGCAACCTAACGATGCGCGCCTCGACGCAGCGCCTGGCGGAGATGGTCGTGCGCGCCTCGCCGCGCATGGCCGAGACCAAGGCCGCCGCGCTCGCGAAACAGCAAAATGCCGACAACTTCGTCGCGGTTCTTTCGGGTGACGAAATTCGGGCTCTCCCGAACTTCAACGCGGCCGAGGCGGCCGGGCGAATTCCCGGCGTCTCGCTCGAGCGCGATGAAGGCGAAGGAAAGTTCGTCCAGGTCCGCGGCACGGAGCCACGCCTCTCCAACGTCACGATCAACGGCATCCACGTGCCGGGGACGGAGGGGGATCGCATCCCGAAGCTGGACGACGTCCCGTCCGACCTGCTGGCGGCGATCGAGGTTTCGAAGACGCTCACGGCCGACATGGACGCCGACGCCATTGGTGGCTCGGTGAATCTCGTGACGAAGACGCCCGAGGGCCGTCCGCGCGGCTACATCGCCGGGCAGTACGGCCAGATCGATCTTCTCTCTCGAAACACCTACCAGGGCGGTCTCACCTACGGCGGCCGCTTCGGACGCGAGGAGAGGCTCGGCTTCCTCATCGGCGGCTCGGCGGATCGGAACAACCGCGCGATCAACGATGTCGAGCCGGCGTGGGGGATGTACGATGCGCCGGGCGGGTCGTCGGTTTCCGCGCCTAACGAGTGGAGCCTCCGCGACTATCTCTATCAGCGTGAACGCTACGGGCTTGGCGGGGATCTCGACTATCGCATCGACGCGACCAGCGACGTGTACGTGAAGGGACTCTGGAGCCTGTTCAAGAACTATGGGCGGCGCTGGGTCTACGATCTCTCGGGCGATGCCGCCCCGGCCGGCGCGACCGCCGGCACCATCCCCGGCGCCGATCTCGAGCGACAATCGGAGTTCCGCACGCCGCTCGAGCAAATGTGGGCGGGCTCGGCCGGCGGGCATCACGACGCGGGTCCGTGGACACTCGACTACAGCCTGAGCTACGCCGGCACCAGTCAGCGCGAGAAGAACCATCGCTCGGCGACCTTCGCGTACACCGGTCCCGACGTCAATCTGAACTACGCCGCCGGCGACGCCCAGTATCCCCAGTATCACTATCAGTCCGTGTCGGACTCCGTGGCCGCCAACTCGGCGGCGAACTATTCATTGAGCGGATACTCATTGGGCGATCACGTGACCACCGGTCGCGACATCGGTGGCGGCGCGAACGCGCTCCTTCACTACACCCTCGGCGAGAATCAAAGCCAGTTCAAGATGGGCGTCCGCTATCGCGACGAGCGCAAAGACTTCACCAACCAGCAATTGACATTCAGTGACATCGGCAGCACGCCGCTCTCGCTGCAGCAGGTCACCGACGGTTTCAGCGATCCCAACTTCTACCGGCGCCTCGCCACCGGCTACACGATCTCGCCGGTGATCAATGTCGCGAGCGTCGCGGCCTACGAAGACGCCCACCCGGCGGAGTTCACCCAGACGCGCAATCCGGCGAAGGACTCGCTCGGCAGCTTCAATGGTGGCGAGAAGATCTACGCCGCGTATGGCATGAACACGACCGACGTCGGCGCGCTGCGGGTGAATCTCGGCCTCCGCGTTGAAGCGACACGGGCGAGCTATCTCGGCCACAGCTACTTCCAGCCGACCGACGCGTCGGGCACTCCCACCGGTCCCCAGACGCTGGAGCAGGTGTCCGGCACGAAGAGTTACACCGACCTCTTCCCCAGCGCGCAGTTCCGCTACGCGTTGGACGGGAACAGCAACCTCAGACTCGCCGTCACGCGTGGCATCGCGCGCCCGAACTATCCCGATTTGGCGCCGAACCAATCGGGCACCACCTGCCCGTCGTGCGCGAACCAGCCGACGTTGAGCGGTTTCACCACCGGCAACCCGAACCTCGTCGCGCAGCACGCGTGGAACTACGACGTCCTCTTTGAGCATTATCTAAACACGGTCGGCGTGCTCTCCGGCGGGGTCTTCTACAAAAGCCTGAGCGACGTGATTCTCACGCGCCGCATCACGTACACCGGGCCCGGGCCATTCAACGGCTACATCGGCTTCGCGCCGGACAACGGTGGCAACGGCTGGCTGCGCGGCGCGGAGGTCGCCTACACGCAGCGGTTCGTTGGCCTTCCGGGCCGATTCGCGGGCTTCGGCGTCGACGCCAACTGGACCCACACCGAGTCGCAGGTGCTCGTCGATCCCGAGTCGGGGCGCAAAGCGCCGTTGCAGCGCCAGTCGCCGAACATCGCCAACCTCTATCTCACGTACGATCAGTCGCGGCTGTCGGGACGCATCGGCTGGACCTACAACGGCGCGATGATCGACGCCTACGGCGACGGGACGCCGACCGCGAACGGCGACAACTACTTCTATCCGCACGCCCAGGTCGACGGCTCCGTCGTCTACAATGCGACCTCCGATGTGCAGCTGCAGTTCATGGTGCTGAACATGAACAACGCCATATTCGGCTTCTATCAGGGGACGCCCGGTCACGAGTTCAGCTTCCAACGCGAGTACTACGGACCGACGTTCTTCTTCGGAACGAAGATCGGCTTCTGAGCGACCGCGTGCGTCGCATGCAACGGCCTAACGACGCGCGCGGTCGAGGCCAGCGTTACGTAAATGCGACCCGAGTGACACACGGCCGTCGCGTGCCGGGCGCAGCATTGACGCATGACGCTGACCGTGCTCGACGTCGCGGAATGGTTCGGGGATGCGAGCGGCGGCATCCGTACCTACCTGCTCGCCAAAGGCGAGTACGTCCGAGGCCACTCCCATCTGCGCCAGGTGCTCGTCCTTCCCGGAGCGCAGGACAATGTCATCGACGACGGCGGAGTGCGGACCTACAGCGTTCGCGGTCCGCGCGTGCCGGCGCAGTCCCAGTATCGATTCCTCTTCGCGCTTCGAAAGCTCCGGCGCGTCATCGAACGCGAGCGCCCCGACGTCATCGAAGTCGGAAGCCTGCTCTTCGCGCCCTGGCTCGTTGCGATGGCGGCGCGCGGATATCGCGCGCCGAGACTCGTGTTCTACCACGAGAATCTGGAGCGACGGCTCGCCTTTCCTCGCGGTGCCGCCGCCGCCTGGCGCGAGCTCTCGCGAGGCCCGCTCCGCGCGTATTTGCGCGCCGTCAGCGCCTCGGCCGATGCCGGCGTCGCGGCGTCGGACACGCAGATTCGCGACCTCGCCGACGCCGGCATCACCGGCGTCGCGCGATCGCCCTTGGGCGTCGACCTCCAGCGCTTCCATCCGGCGCGCCGTCGTTATGCAAGCGCGACGCGCTCGACGCTCGGTGTCTCGACGAATGACCCCGTCGTCGCGTTTGCCGGGCGACTGGCTCCGGAAAAGGAGCTGACCCTGTTGCTCCACGCCTGGCGCGCGATCGAGAATCGCTGCTCGGCGACATTGCTCGTCATGGGCGAGGGACCGCTGGAGCAGCAGGTACGGCGCGCGGCGCTCAGCGGTCGCGTCGTTCTGCTTCCATTCCAGAGAGACCGCGCCATGGTCGCCGACATCCTCGCCGCCGCCGATCTGCTCGTCGTGCCGGGCACGATCGAGACCTTCGGCCTCGCCGCGCTCGAGGCGATGGCGTGCGGCACGCCGGTTGTCGTGCCGGATTCGGGCGGTGCGAGCGAGCTCGTGTCGCGCTCCGGCGCGGGCGAATCGTTCATCGGTGGCAACGCCGACTCACTCGTAAGCGCCGTATGCGGACTGCTGGACGATCCGGTCCGCCTCGCGGTGCTGGGACGCGTCGGCCGCCGATACGTCGAGCGAGAGCACGACTGGCAACGCGTCTTCGACGATCTGTTCGCGCTCTACGCGCGCCTGGTGCACGCCGAGACCCGGGAGCGGCGCCAGGGGACTGGCGCGCCGCACCCCTCGACCAGACGAGGGTTCGTATGAAGTTGCTCATCGCGCTGCACGACGTGACACCCGCCTTCGAGCCCGAGCTACGCGCGCTGTGGGTGATGTGCGCCGAGCAGAATATCGTGCCCGCGCTCTTTGTCGTTCCCAACTGGCACGGGGACTGGCCCCTCGGGGACCACGGACGATTCGTCAGTTGGCTGCGCGCTCGCGCGCGAGACGGTGCGGACGTGTTTCTGCACGGCGAACGTCACGACGAGATCGGCACGCGCCGCCGTTGGCACGATCACCTGCGCGCATTCGGACGCACCGACCGCGAGGGAGAATTCCTCGCCCTCGATCGCGACGAAGCGCGCCGCCGCATAACGCGGGGCGCCGAGCGGCTGCGCGACATCGGACTCGAACCCATCGGGTTCGTCGCGCCGGCCTGGCTCTGGACCGACGGCACGCGCGGCGCCGTCGGTGAGCTCGGCTTCTCGCTCAGCGAGGACGAGCGCGCGATCTATCTGCATCGACGGGGCATCGGCCTCGCCTCTCCGGTCATTCGCTGGAGCGCGCGCACTTCGGCGCGTGCACTCGCCTCCACCGCCGTGGCGCGCGCCATGACCTGGTGGCACCGCCGCAACTGGCTCGTACGCATTGCGCTTCATCCCTCCGACATGTGGCGCTCCGAGACCCTCCAATCCGCCAAGGACACCATCGCATGGTGGAGAGCCCGCCGTCATCCATGGCAGTACAGCGCGCTATGAACGAAAGCGCGCGCGACCTCGACGAAGCGGTCCTCGCGCCGATGGGTGGGGGTGGCGATCGACTGCGCATCGCAATTTGTACCGACACCTTCGTACCCCAGCTCAACGGGGTGGCACGAACGCTGTTCCGCTTGTGCGAGGCGCTGCGCGACCGAGGCTGCGCCGTTCGCGTCTTCGCTCCGTCGGATCCGTCGGCGCCGTCGCTGCCCAACGTGCGCCGGTACGCCAGTGTTCCGTTCTGGGGGTATCCCGAGCTCCGGCTCGCGCTCCCAGGGGTGAGCGCGATGCGCAAGGCGCTCACCAACTGGCGCGCCAATCTCGTGCACGCCGCGACTCCGTTCGGCGTCGGCTACGCCGGACGCGCGGCCGCCCGCTTGCTCGGAATCCCCTTCGTCACGTCGTATCACACGAGTCTCGCCGCGTACGCGCGCTTTTACGGCCTGGGCGCGTTGAGTCGCCCTGGATGGCACTACCTTCGGTGGTTCCACAATGGCGGCGCGCGGACCTTCGTGCCGACACGGGCGATTCGCGACGAGCTCGCGGAGCGCGGCTTCGAACGGTTGGCGATCTGGGGGCGCGGCGTCGACGCGGCCAACTTCCACCCGCGGTGGCGGAGCGTGGAGCTGCGGCGTGAGCTCGGCGCATCGGAAGATACGGTCCTCGTCGGATACGTCGGTCGCCTCGCGATCGAGAAGGGCGTCGACACACTCGTGGACGCGATGCGTCTCGTGCGTTCCGCGGCACCAAGCGTCCGCTTCGCGCTCGCCGGGGATGGGCCGGCGGCGGATCGCTGTCGCGCGCGTGCGCCTCACGACGTGACGTTTCTCGGCCGGATCGAAGGCGCGCGGCTGAGCGCGTTCTACGCTTCGTGCGACGTGCTCGTGTTCCCATCGCACACCGACACTTTCGGCAACGTGCTGCTCGAGGCGATGGCCTCGCGGCTGGCCATCATCGCCGCCGACACGCCGGCCACACGCGAGGTGCTCGACGGCAACGCCGGCGTCACCTTCCCGCCGGACGACGCGCCGGTTCTCGCCGCGCGAATCCTCGCGTTGGCGTCGACGCCACTCCAACGGCACGCCCTGGCCCAGTCGGCGCTCGCCGCGGCGCGCCGTCGTTCATGGGACGACGTGTTCGATGAATTGCTCGCGGCGTATGAATCGGTGCGCGACTCGCATCGGGCATCCGAGTGGAGCGAAAAGGCCCGCCGCCGCGGCAAGGCGTCGCGATTCGCGCAACCGGCACCGATTCCGTCGGACTGACCACGGTGTTCTCGCGGCTCTCGACGTAGGAAGCCGTCACGACCCTTCGTCTCACGGATCGACACGAATCACTATTTTGAGGAGGGCCTCGAGTCGGTGCCCACCGCCGGCGGCCGATGCGATCGCAGGCCCATCCCTCACCGCATGCCATTCTTCCCGACAGCGCGCGATCGCGCCGGTGCCCTCATTTTCGCGCTGGCTGTCGCCATCGTGTTCGCCCTCACACCGTTCTTCAGCGGGCTGCTCGGTGCGGCGGTGCTCTACGTCATCTTTTTCAATCCGTACCGGCGGCTCGCACGGCTGTCGAAGCCCGGCATCGCCGCGACGGTCATCCTCATTCTAGCGCTCCTCGTGATCGCGGTCCCGGTCACTTGGCTGATCGGGATCGTGATCGATCAGGCGCCCGACGCGCTTCGACGCGTTCAGGGGAGCGGCGTGTTCGCCAGGGTCGGCCAGCTACGCATCGGCAACATGCCGGTCGGCGCGGAGCTCGCGAAGGCGAGTGGCGCTCTCGTCTCGTGGCTTTCGACGCAGCTCGTGGCATTCGTTGGCGGTGCCACATCCGCCGCTCTGAATCTCGTCATCGCCTTCTTTGGCTTGTACTACATGCTGCGATCCGGATCGCAGATATGGGCTGCGGCGCGCAGCTACATTCCGTTTTCCGCGCGGACAGCGGACGCGTTGAAGGATCGCTTTTTCGGCGTGACGGAGGCCACCCTGCTCGGCACGGCGCTGATCGCCCTGCTGCAAGGCACACTCGTGGGCACCGGTTTCTGGCTCGTAGATCTCCCGAATCCGCTCTTCTGGGGAACGGTCACGGCATTCGCCTCCATCCTTCCCGTCCTCGGAAGTGCATTGGTCTGGCTGCCGGCAGTACTCGTTCTACTCGCCGAGGGCCGCTACGGTCAAGCCGCCATCATGCTGGTCATCGGCGGAGGCATCGCGAGCAACGTGGATAATGTGATTCGGCCGCTCGTCTACAAACGCGTATCGAACATTCATCCGATGATCACGCTCGTCGGCGCGTTCGCTGGCGTGCGGTACTTCGGCCTTCTCGGAATTCTGCTCGGACCGCTCGCGATTGCCTATCTGTTCGAGCTGCTACGATTCTATCGCGAAGAGTACGGCTCGACCGACGAAGCGCAGATCGTTCCGGCGCGCGCGACCGGCTGACGCCGGCGCCCAACGCTTCTCCGGAGTCGGCGAAAGGCGCAGGTCGCGCACGCTGCGGGATGGCGAGAAGCTCGGGGTCGTCGCGGCCAATGGTGGTCGCCGTGCTCCTACTGGGCAAGCACCTGATGGACTGACGCGATCGCGGTCGAGCCTTCACCGACGGCGGAAGCCACGCGCTTGTAGTTACCACTGCGTACGTCGCCGACGGCGAACACGCCGGGAAGCGTCGTCTCCAGCGGAAAGGGCTGACGCGCCTGCGACCAGCGTGCCGTGGCGAGGTCCTCCGGACCAAGAGCCGTACCGGTCTTGATGAATCCGTTCGCGTCGAGACTCACGCATCGCTGCAGCCAATCGGTGTTGGGGACCGCGCCCGTCATCGAGAAGACATGCCTAACGTCTTTCGTCTCGGTCGCGCCGGTGCGGTTGTCGCGCAGCCGTATCCGCTCGAGATGGCCGTTGCCCTCCAGTGCCGCGATCTCGCTGTACGTCCGCATGACGATTGCCGTGTCGCGCTCGATGCGGCGGATGAGATATCGGGACATGCTCTCCGCCAGCCCACCCGCTCGAATGAGGAGGTGGACGCGTCGCGCGGTCTGGGCGAGAAAGAGCGCCGCCTGGCCCGCCGAATTGCCACCGCCGACGACCGCGACCTCATCGCCGCCGCACAATTGCGACTCCATGAAGGTCGCCGCGTAGTACACACCCGCACCCTCGAAGCGCGAGAGACTCTCGAGGCCGAGCTTGCGATACTTGGCGCCGGTGGCGATGACGACCGTACGCGCCGCAATGCGAGCGCCGTCGTCGAGCTCGACGATGTATGGCGTTTGATCACAGCGAAGGCGTATCGCTTGACGCGCGATCAGTACCGGCGCCCCGAATTTCTGCGCTTGCGAATATGCGCGCGCCGCGAGCTCGTCGCCCGAAATACCAGCCGGGAAGCCAAGGTAGTTCTCGATGCGCGAGCTGGTTCCAGCCTGACCACCCGGCGCGCTCGATTCGACCACGAGCGCGTCGAGTCCTTCGGACGCTGCATAGACCGCCGCCGCGAGCCCCGAGGGTCCAGCGCCGACCACGACCACGTCGCGGAGATGTATGCGATCAATGGATTCATTGAAGCCGAGGCAGTCAGCGATGTCGCGATTGCTGGGATTTCGCAACAACACCTCGCCCCGACAGATGAGAACCGGAAAGTCCGATGGCGAGACGTGAAAGCGATCGATGAGCGCGCGGACGCCTTCATCACGCTCGACGTCGAGATACGAGTATGGAAAACCATTGCGCGTGAGGAACTCCTTGATGCGGAGCGTCTCCGTGCAATACATCGAGCCCACGAGGACGACGGCGCCCAGCCCCTTCGCGACGATTTCCGCGCGACGGAGCAGAAACGCGCGCATGAGAATCGCGCTCAAATCGGCGTCGGTCTGAATGAAGCCGAGCAGCTCGCTGCGATCGACGTCGATGACCTCGCTCGCTTCGCGCGCGCGAATGACCGCGAAGCCCGGGCGTCCCGACAACATGTTCACTTCACCGGTGAACATCCCCGGCTCCAACACGGCGATCAGCTGATCCATTGCCGCGGACTTCATCACGATCTCCACGGCGCCCGACGTCACGACATAGAACCGGGCGAGTCCCTGACCTGGCTCGAACAATACCTCGCCGCTCGCGACGCTCCGCTTTCGACCGTGCGCCTCGACGCGCGCCATTTGCGCCGCCGTTAGGCGTGGGAAGACCAGATCGGCTCGCTCGGCCGGCGCGAGCGGCGTATCGATGGCCTGGGTCATTTCGAGCTCATTCGCCGCCGGACTCGTCGCCCTCGCCGGGCGCGCGCTGCTGGTGGGCTTCGACGAACCAGAGCCACTTGTCGATGCCGCGAGAGACTTCGGTGAGGACGTCGGCGCTGTCTGCATCGTGCAAATCGTCCATCTCGTCGATTCCCATGCGCGTCGTCCGTCCGAACTCGGCGAGTGCGTCCGAGAGCGCGGCGACATGCCGATCGCCTCCGGCAATCGTGAGCGGATAGTCGATTAGCGTCGACCGGTCAGCGGCGACGCGGGCGGTCCCTTCGGCCACGCCGCCGAGCTGGACGATGCGCTCGGCGATGAGATCGGCGTATTCGTCGACTGCCTCGTGCACCTTGTCGAAGAGCTCGTGCAGGGCGATGAACGACGGGCCCTTCACGTTCCAATGCGCCTGCTTGCACTGCGTCTCGAGGTCGACGCAGTCGGCCAGCCGCTGATTGAGGAGCGCGCACACCTGCCGGCGCGTATCGGCGGGAAGGCTGTTCTTGGTGCGGAAGCCGTCCTGCACCGTGGGCTCGCGCTCGGCGCGCGACTCTTTGCGCGTGCGAGGCGATACCGTTGTGTCTGTCGTCATACCTGATCTCCTGACATCGGTAAGGGTGAATCACGACCGCAATCTCGTCCTTGATAAGTACGCCCATCTGTCAAGAAGCTGAAGCGGATGGGCGACGTGCCGATCAGGTCGCCGCGACGTTGGCGATGCCGCTCTCCATGTCGACGAGCGTCGCCTGGGAAGGGCCGAAAGGCGGGACTCGTTATGCGCTGGCGGGACTGTCCGGTATTGACAGGAACGCGATTCCGGACACATCGAGGCGGATCCATCCAGGCGTCCTCGCGATGCGAACGACCGCGGCCTCGCACGACGAACACCGCAGGATCACGCCCATCCCATGTCCGTATTCGAGCAGTGCTCCCATCGGCGCGACGGTGCCGCAACAGGCGCATTGCGCGAGCGCCGCCGTGACGTCGAGCGCGAAGATTTCCCGCAGCGTTCCCGCCGCCGCGTTCCCATCCAGCCGCATGTCTTCGACCTGCATACGTCCTCCACTTGAATCTCGTTAGGGCGTTTCGCTCGCTACCCGGTCGGCCCGAAGCGCTCGGTGCGGACCCGCGATGGGTCGTGGCCGAGCTCCACGAGCTGCGTCGCCACCGATTCGACGAGCGGCGTCGGTCCGCACACGAAAGCGTTGGGCATCTCGGTCGCCGGCCAGCCGACCTCCTCCAGCATCGCGCGGTCGATCCGCCGGCGAAACCCCGCCCAGTCGCGCGGCGCATCACGCGTCAAAGCAAGTGAGACCCGCACCTCCGGCATCGCCGCCAGCGCCGCCAGCTCCTCGCGATAGATGACGTCGTCGACGGTGCGCGCGGAGTAAAGGAGCCTAACGGGAATTCCCGCGCGCACCGACGCCAGCGCGGCCGCGTGGTGGCGGAGCATCGCCATCAGTGGTACGATCCCCGACCCGCCGGCAACGAGAAAGAGCGGTCCGCCCTGCGCGACCTCCCACACGAAATAGCCACCGATCGGCCCACGGATCTCGACGCCGTCTCCGACCCCGAGGGCATCGCACAGGTACGGCGACACTTCGCCGTCCGAGAGCCGCTCCACCGTGAGCGCGACCGACGTGCTCTCCGGCGCCGAGGCGATGGAGTAGGACCGCTGCGCCTGGTAGCCGTCGTCGGCGACGAGCCTAACGTCGACGTGCTGGCCGGCGCGGTGTCCCGGCCACCCGGGAACGTCGAGCACCAGGGTACGCGCGCGAGGAGTCTCGTCGTGGACGCGCGCCACCGTCGCGACGCGCCACTCCAGCCGCGGCGGCGTCAGGCCGGTCGTGCTCACCTCAGGGATCACCTTGATAGCGCTGCTCCCGCCATGGATCGCCTCGGTCGTGGTAACCGAGCTGCTCCCAGAAGCCAGGTCGGTCGTCCGGCATCAATCGAAGACCACGCACCCACTTGGCGCTCTTCCAGAAGTAGAGGTGCGGCACCAGAAGTCTCGCCGGGCCGCCATGCTCGGCCGGCAAGGGCGCGCCGTCGTAACCAAACACCACCCATGCTTTGCCGCCGGTCACATCGGCGAGTGGCAGGTTCGTCGTGTAGCCTCCGTCGGAGAAGGCCATCACGAAGGGCGCGTCTCGGAATCCATTGGCGCGCGCCGCATCGAGAAGAGTGTCGACCGAAACGCCTTCCCACGTCGTATCGAACTTCGACCACTTCGTGACGCAATGGATGTCGACCTTCGGCGTCTCGCGCGGCAGGGCGTGCAGCTCGTCCCAGGACCATCGTGTCGATTCTCCGTCGACGCCCATGATCGTGAAGGTCCAATCGGCGAGCGAGATTCGCGGCGTGGGGCCGGCGGACAGGACGGGGAAGTCGCGCGTCTCGTACTGGCCTGGCGGCAGACGCGCGGGCCGCGCTTGCTCGCGGCGGCGATGGAAGCCGCGAGCGATGAATGGGGTCTCGGTCATGGAGCGCCTCGCATTGGTGCGATTTCGAGTGCACGCGCGGTGCCCGCGCCGCGCCCTATCAGTATCGTACCGATGCGGAGTTTGTGCGACCGCTCAGTGCGGTTGGTCCGCGAGTGAAAAGCTCGGCACGCGTGTCGACGTCCCACGCATCGCGCTCCACCGCGCGCGGACCTCGCGATAGCTCTCCTCGAGTCGATCGAGCTCGCATTGCCAACTGCGGGCCTCGGCGGTGCGGCGTGCTTCGGCGGCGAGTGCCCGGCGGAGCGCAGGCTCACGGACGAGACGCACCATTCTTTCCTTGAGGCCGTCGGTCATTGCCGTTAGGCTGCCGGGCGGTACGGCGAGACCGTTCTCCTCGTCTCGCAGATGATCGACGACGCCGCCGGCCGCGACCGCGACCACTGGCAGACCGCTCGCCATCGCCTCGAGGATGACGAGGCCTAACGTCTCGGTGAGCGACGCGAAGACGAACGCGTCGGCACTGGCGTACATGTCGGGGAGGCGATTCTGCCGATCGAGATTACCGAGAAAAGTGACCGATCCCGGCGCGCGGCGCCGGAGATCCGGCTCGGCCGGCCCGCTGCCGGCGACGAGCAGATGCACCGAGCCGCGCGGCAACAGCTTGCGCGCCTGACGAAACGCGTCGAGGACGACGTTGACGTTCTTCTCCGCCGCAAGACGGCCAACATGGGCGAAGACGAATTTCTCGGTCAGCCCGAGCGATTCGCGCAGCGGCGTACTGCGCTTGCGCGGATGAAAGAGCTGCACGTCGACGCCTCGCCCCCACACCTCCACGTCGCGGACCCCCATCTCGAGTAAATCCTGACGCGCCGGTTCGGAGGGCGTGTAGGTCCGCTGGGCGCGGCGATGAAAGCGCGCGAGATACGCGGTGACGGTCGGGTGCAGCCAGGGGACGCCGTACGCGTGCGTGTAGCGTCCGAAGTCGGTGTGATAGGACGTGACGATCGGCGTGCCGGCGCGCGCCGCCGCCGTCTGTGCCAGCCTTCCGATCACGAACTCCGTCTCGCAGTGGACGATGTCGGGACGAAACCGCGCGACCGCGCGACGCAACGTGGGGTAAAGTGGCGCCGCGAGTCGCAGGTCCGGGTACGGCGGAAACCGCATGCTGGGAAGAGAGAAGTGCGTGTCCGCCTCGCCGTCTCCGAAGTGGAGCGCGTCGAAGGCGTCGAAGGTCTCTCGTGGATAACGCGGTGAAACGACGCCACAACTCCATCCGCGTTGCCGTAGCCCGGAGACCGAGAGCGCGGTGACCACCGACACGCCATTCACCTGCGGCGGATAGGTGTCGGTGCAAAAGAGAATGCGGAGCGCGCGATCCTCAGAGCGCGGGAGCATGAACACGCGACGAAGTTTCGTATTCTCTCATTATCGAATGGTGATGCCGGGGCCGCGAAGAATGCGTCACGGACGTGCGACGATCGCGTCACGATGCCGAGACGATTGTGCGCGGCGCGTGCCCTCGCCGCGCCCTCGTTCGTTACTCGTTCGGCACGCGGCGCTACGGGAAGCGTTACCTCGACGCCCTAAGCTCACCTCATGACCAACGCCACGCTGTTCAACCGTCTCGCGGCTCGTGATCGCGCGCTCTTCGCGCGCTGCCTCGTCGATCCGACGGCATCGCGCGTGCGCCGGCTGTTCTGGACGGTCATCACGCACCTGGGCGGAGTCTCGTGCTCCCTCCTCGCCGCGACAGTCCCCCTCGCCTTCGGCGGGCCCGTCGCCGACGCCGCGCGTCAAACGCTCGCGACGCTCGTCTTCTCGCACCTCGTCGTCCAAGTCGTGAAGCGCACAGTGAGCCGGCCACGCCCGTCGAACGTGCTCGCGTGCGCGACGCTCGTCGTCGAGCCGGACCGATTCTCATTTCCGTCTGGACACTCCGCCGCGGCCATGGCCGTGGCGTTCGGCTACGCGATGGCCTTTCCATCGCTTGCCGCGCCGCTCGTTACGATCGCCTTTCTCGTGGGCGCGTCGCGCGTCTTTCTCGGCGTGCACTATCCGGGCGATGTGCTCGTGGGACAGCTGATCGCCGTTCTCACGGGCGTCGCTTTGCACCTCGTCTGAGCGGCGAGCCGTGGTCACGACGAGATGAAGCGCACGTTGGCGCGTTTGGCGCCAGTGCCGAAGCACCGCTCCGATGCTGAAGGGAAGCGCGTCGGCCTCGTTCGTCGCCATGAGTTGCACACGCAGCACGCGCACGCTTGCGGGAAGCGCATCGCACGCGTCGCGAATTTCCGCGACGCGCTCCAACGACAACGCGCGACTCAGATATATCGTCGCCGAGCCGCCGTCAACGCATTCGATCTCGAACCACTCGGGCACTGTCATCGATCACTCGTTCGGAAGAGACGCGGCGAACGTGCCGCCCTGCAAACAAGGCGACGCCGCGTAACGGCACGCCGTTCGGCGCCGCCGCGATTGCGTAACGATTCCGGCGCCACGTGACCGCTCGTCTCACCATCCCATGCACCGCGTGTCCCCCTTCACCGAATCGAAGCAGCCGTCGGCGCCCGCGCCGGAAGCCGTCGTCGAGCTGACGAGGCCCGACGGCCGCGTGCTCGTGGTCGGGGAGAACGTCAACCGCCTGCGCGATCTCGCCGAGGGACTCCTTCGCGTCGGCTGTCGCGTCGAGATCGCGGCGCTCCCGTGCGCGCCGGGGCGTGAATCGTTAGGCATCGCCGACCATCGGCTCACCATCGTCGATACGATTCAGCTGGCCCGCGCCAGCGCCGACGCCGTCTATGCGGCGCGTGCCGAAGCGGCCAGCCAGCCGATCATCGCGATCACGCCGCACGGCAGCCTGCGTCATCGCCTCATTGGCGCGCACTACGTCGTCGCCGACGTCGACGACACGGGCGAGCTCCTCGACGCGCCCCAGGTCGTTCGCGATATCCTTTCGACCTGGAGCATCGTGCGCCCACTCATCGGCCCCGGCGATCTCCGCGTCGATCGCATCGCACGCCGCGCCTCGGTCCGCGGACGTCAGCTCGCGCTCCGGCCGATCGACTTTCAGTTGCTGCGCGCACTCGCCGAGCACAGTCGCCACGGATGCACTCTCGACGAACTGCGCGGCGCGGCGTCGAACGGTCGACCCGACAACGGGCGCGCCAACTCCGAGGTGCGCCACGCGCTCGAACGCCTGCGCTCCCGCTTCCGCCGCACCGACGTCGCGCTCGTGTCTTCGCCGGACGGCCGTTATCGCCTAACGACCAGGGTCGAGAAAACAACGCCCCGGCGCAACCGGCCGGGGACGTGATGTCGCGGCCGCGCGGTCAAATCGGCTCGGCGACCTCGCAGAGTTGCACCAATTCCTTCGGAGGGCGCTTCGCCCAGTCCGCCGGAAATTCCTCGATCCGCCGCGTCTCGTAGCGGTTCAGGAAGTAGAGCGTCCGTTGCCGTTCTGCTCTGCCGTCGTTCGCCCTGCGCTTGGAGGACTCGACGACTTCCCATTGCCATCCGGCTTGATCTCGAAATCTGATCTCACTCATGTGACTGCTCGCGGGTGCGGAGGTGTGGGGGGAGGTCCACGCCGGTCAAAAAGCTACTCGCTGCCGAGTGGGGGGCACTAGGAGGGTCCATGTAACGGTCTTCGCCGATACGATATCGTGACGCTCCCCGCACTATTTCCGTGAAGGACACCAATAGTTTCTCGTCGTGCCCGACACGCCTCCGGCCTCTCAGGCCTCCGCTCTTTCATCGTCGACGCGCCTGGGCTATACGAGCCCAATCACCAATACACTCGGCGCTGGCGAGCGCGTCCTGGTCGTAGACGACGAGCCCGACATTACCGCGCTCGTCGCGTACCATCTCGCCAAAGCGGGATTTCGCGTGTCGACAGCCGCAACCGGGGTCGACGCATTGCGCGCGGTTCGAGAGGAATGCCCGTCGATCATCGTCCTCGACCGAATGCTTCCCGGTATGAGCGGCGACGACGTGCTCGCGACGCTCCGCGCTGATCAGGCCCTCCATGAGATCCCAGTCCTGATGTTGACGGCCCGGCGCGAGGAGATCGATCGTGTCCGCGGCCTCGCTCTCGGTGCCGACGACTATCTCACGAAGCCATTCAGCACGCAGGAGCTCGTCTTGCGCGTGGGAGCAATTCTCCGCCGCTCCCGCGTCGCGGCGGTGAGCACCGACGTGGTGACGGTTGGTCCACTCGTGATCGATCGCGCGCACCATCGCGTCACGATCGCCGGTCGTCACGTCGAGTTGACCGCCACCGAGTTCAAGCTGCTGTTGACGCTCGCGTTGCGTCGGGGCCGAGTGCAGAGCCGGGCCCAGCTGCTCGAGGACGTTTGGGAGGCCGCCCCAGACGTGCAGACCCGTACGGTCGACATGCACGTGCAGCGACTCCGCGCGAAGCTCGGGACCGAGGTGGAGATGATCGAAACGATTCGCGGATTCGGATACCGCTTGCGAGTTGCAGGCGCGCCGTAGGCAGAGATTCCCGACGAGGGCCGACAAGGGGATAACGGATTTCCGGGATCCTTCGGATCACTCCGTGGGGCGCTCGAAGCTCCGCTGCCGACAGCCAGCCCTCTTAGAGAATTGTGGTAACGGAAGCCAGACCGGTCGCGATTTGATCCTGTCGGGTCGAGACATGGCTGTTACGAAGTCGTGAAGCATCCCGTTACGCGGACTTCGTAGCGTGAGCGCACCCTACCCACCACTACTAAGGAGCACACGTGAAAACTTTCGTTCGAGCCACGGCGATCGGCGGATTACTGCTCGCCGGCATCGCCGCGCTCGCCGGCGCGCAGGGTGCCGACCTGACCGGCGCGGGCGCCACCTTCCCGAATCCGATCTACGCGAAATGGTTCTCCGACTACGCCGCGAAGACCGGCGTGAAGATCAACTATCAATCGATCGGATCCGGCGGCGGCATTCGCCAGCTCTCGGAACAAACGGTCGACTTCGGCGCGAGCGACGCGCCGATGTCCGACGATGAGATGTCGAAGGCGAAGGGCGGGGCGATTCTTCACTTCCCAACAGTGCTCGGCGCCGTTGTGATGACCTATAACGTTCCGGAGATCACCAGGCCATTGCGCCTGACGGGTGATTTGGTCGCTGAGATCTACCTCGGCCAAATCACAAAGTGGAACGATGCGAAGCTGGCCGCGCTCAATCCCGGTGTGAAGCTTCCCAACAGCGACATCATCGTCGCGCACCGATCCGACGGCAGCGGCACGAGTTACATCTTTACTGATTATCTGAGCACGGTGAGCCCGGCCTGGTCGTCGGGTCCTGGCAAGGGGAAGGACGTGAAATGGCCGGTCGGTCTTGGCGGCAAGGGGAACGAGGGCGTTACTGGCATCGTGAAGCAGACGCCGGGGACGATTGGGTACGTCGAGCTCGCCTACGCCAAGCAGAACAAGCTGCCCCAGGCGCTTTTGAAGAACGCCGCCGGGCAGTTCGTGGCGCCGACGATCGAGAGTGTGACGGCAGCAGCGGCGGGCGCCGCGAAGGCACTCCCGGCGAACACGGACTTCCGCGTCTCGATCGTAAATGCGCCAGGGCGTGAGGCGTATCCGATATCATCGTTCACATGGATTCTCGTCTACGCGAACCAGACTGACGCGACGAAGGGGAAGAAGCTCGTCGACTTCCTGCGATGGGCGTTCAATCAGGGCGAAGCGTCCGCGAGCTCCCTCGACTATGCACCACTGCCGCGGAACATGGTAATGATGCTCGACAAGCGCCTGAGCACGGTGAAGATGGGCGTGGTTGGAATGGCGAAGTAGGTTCCGATTGTCATCCCGCGGAGCGAAGCGACGAGGGATCTGCTTCTCGCTATCGTTCGAAGCAGATCCCTCGCCGCGCTCGGGATGACCAGGTCTGTTACACGTCCGTTACAGAACATTCCGGGTTGCGTTACCAGTGGCTGCGAACGTCCGGTCAGGTCACGATCGGAGCGATCGTGGCCATTTCTTCACCGGAGCAGACATCGTGAAGCCTCTTTCTCTCGTCTTTGCCGCGGCAATGGTGGTCGCAGGGTGTTCGAGCAACGCGAATAAGACCCAGAAAGACAGCACCGGCGCAGCCGCACCGGCAGCAGCGGCGACGACGACGAGTGGAGTGGCGCTCACGGGCGCCGGCGCGACATTCCCCAATCCGATTTACTCGAAGTGGTTCGATGCGTACGCTTCGAAGACCGGTGTGAAGATCAACTATCAGTCGATCGGATCCGGCGGTGGCATTCGCCAACTTTCCGAGCAGACGGTCGATTTTGGAGCGAGTGACGCGCCGATGTCCGACGACGAGTTGGCGCAGGCGAAGGGCGGACCGATTCAGCACGTTCCGACCGTGCTCGGCGCGGTCTGTATCACCTACAACCTCGCCGAAGTTACGAAAACGCTCAACCTGACTGGCGACGTGATCGCGGAGATCTACCTCGGGAAGATCACGAAGTGGAACGACTCCCGGATCGCCGCATTGAACAAGGGCGTCACCCTGCCCAACCGCGACATCGTCGTCGTGCATCGGTCGGACGGCAGCGGCACGAGCTATATCTTCACCGACTATCTCAGTACGGTGAGTGCGGCGTGGAAGACAGCGCCAGGTAAAGGCAAGGACGTGGCCTGGCCCGTCGGGCTCGGCGCGAAGGGCAATGAGGGTGTGACGGGGCAGGTGAAGCAGACACCGGGCGCGGTCGGCTACGTCGAGCTGGCATACGCTCGACAGAACAAACTCCCGACGGCGGGCGTCCGAAATGCCGCGGGACAATTCGTGCAGCCATCGATCGAGGCGGTGACCGCGGCCGCCGCGGGCGCCGCGCAAAAGCTGCCTCCGAACGCGGACTACCGCATCTCGATCGTCAATGCGCCCGGCGCGCGCGCGTATCCCATCTCTTCGTTCACGTGGATCCTGCTTTACAAGACGCAGCCTAACGCGGAGAAAGGGAAGCAGCTACTGGATTTCCTCCACTGGGCCCTGCACGATGGCGAGCAGCTGGCGCCGAGCCTCGACTACGCGCCATTACCCGCGGTACTCGTGACGAGACTGGACTCGACGCTCGCAACGATCAAGATCGGCGCTACGCCGTGACCGACGTCGTCGCGCGCGACACCGCCCAAGCAGCGGCGGCCACGAACACGTCGCCGGCGCGGCCGTCGCGAGGCTGGACCGAAATTGGCACGGAGATCGGCGATCGAGTGTATTCCTGGTCGATTGCCGGCTTCGCGGCGCTGGTTCCCATCCTTCTTCTATTGATCTTCGTCGCCGTCGGTGTCGCGGCCTGGCCGGCGCTGCGCGCGTTCGGCTTCTCGTTCGTGACATCGAGCGACTGGGATCCGGTGGCGAAGCATTTCGGCGCCGCGCCGGCCATCTATGGGACGCTCGTCTCGTCCGTACTCGCGCTGATCATCGCGACGCCGCTCGCGTTAGGCGTCGCGGTGTTCATCTCCGAGTTCTCTCCGCCGTGGCTGCGCCAACCGGTCGCTTTCCTGGTCGATCTCCTCGCAGCAGTGCCGAGCGTTATCTACGGGTTGTGGGGGATCTACATCCTCGTCCCGCTCCTGCGGGTATATCTGATGCCCTTCCTGCGAGACACGCTCCATCTCGGCGTCTTGCCGTTCTTCACGGGCCCGGCCTACGGTCAGAGCATGCTCGCCGCGGGGTTGATCCTCGCGATCATGTGCTTGCCGTACATCTCGGCCGTCACGCGTGAAGTGCTGGCCGCCGTCCCGCGCTCGCAGCGCGAAGCGGCATTGGCGTTGGGCGCGACGCGTTGGGAGGTGATTCGCGACGCGGTGATTCCCTACGCCCGCTCCGGCATCATCGGCGGGATCATGCTCGGCCTCGGGCGCGCGTTAGGCGAGACGATGGCAGTAACGATGCTCATCGGCAACCGGCACGAGATCTCGGCGTCGCTGTTCGCGCCCGGCTACACGATGGCGTCGCTGATCGCCAACGAGTTCAGCGAGGCGACCGGCGACCTGCATCTGTCGGCGCTCATGGCCGTCGGCTTCGTCCTATTGCTGGTGACGTTCCTCGTCAACGCGCTCGCGCGCTGGCTCGTATGGCAAACCGCCCGGGAGCGCTCATGACGAACGCCGCGACCAGTCGGGTCAGCGGCCGCCAGCGCGCCGTTGCCGAGCGGACGCAGCGCAGCATTCGCCGCCGCCGCGTCCGGAGCAGCATCATGGTTGGCATGATGTACGTTGCGGCGGTGCTCGCGATCCTGCCGTTGATTCTCATCATCATCCACTTGTTGCGCCTCGGTGGTAGGGCGATCAACGTCGCCTTCTTCACGCAGATGCCGCGTCCTCCGGGCGAGCATGGTGGCGGCATGGCGAACGCGATCGTCGGCACGCTGATCCTCATCGGGATCGCCGGCGCCGTCGGCCTTCCCGTCGGCATCGGCGCCGGCCTGTATCTCGCCGAGAAACGCACGACACTACTCGCGACGAGCGTACGCTTTCTCGCCGACGTGTTGAATGGGCTTCCCTCGATCGTGATGGGCATCTTCGCGTGGGAGCTCCTCGTGAAGCCGGTCAGTCACTTCTCCGCCCTCGCCGGCGGCGTCGCGCTCGGCGCGATGATGATCCCGATGGTGACGCGGACGACCGAGGAGATGGTGCGCCTCGTGCCTACCTCGCTCCGTGAAGCGGCCCTCGCGTTGGGCTACTCACGCTGGCGTACCTCGCTCTCGATCGTGCTGCGCACGGCGGCCGGTGGCATCGTGACCGGAGCCCTGGTCGCGATGGCTCGCATCGCCGGCGAAACGGCGCCTCTCCTGTTCACGGCGTTAGGCAACGCGTTCTGGTCGACGTCGCTCAAGGCACCGATCGCGGCACTCCCCCTTCAGATCTTCACGTATGCAATTACCCCATACGACGACTGGATCGCGCAGGCCTGGGCGGGCGCCCTCGTCCTCGTTGCCATCGTCTTTGTCATCAGTCTTGCCGCGCGTGTCGCCACTCGACGCCGCTTCGGCGTCGCCGACTGACGGCGCGCCCGCGGCCGCGCGGACGCCGACCACACGTATCGCCGTCGATCGGCTCGACGCGTATTTCGGCGCGGTGCACGCCGTGCGCCGCGTTTCCATAGATCTCGCCGATCGCTCCGTCACGGCGATCATCGGTCCGTCCGGCTGCGGAAAATCGACTTTTCTGCGCTGCTTGAATCGAATGCACGAGACCGTGCCGGGCGCGCGCGTCGCCGGCCGCGTGATCCTCGACGGCCACGACATTTACGGCAACGGCATCAGCCCGGTTGCCGTTAGGCGGCAGGTCGGAATGGTGTTTCAGCGACCGACTCCATTTCCGACGATGTCGATTCGCGGAAATGTCGCCGCGGGATTGGCCGTCCTCGACCATCGGCCGAACGGCAGCGCCACCGACGAGATCGTCGAACGGGCGCTGAAGCGCGCGGCACTATGGGACGAGGTCAAGGACCGACTCAAGACGAGCGCCGTCGGCCTGTCCGGCGGCCAGCAGCAGCGACTCTGCATCGCGCGCGCGTTGGCGACCGACCCGGAGGTCCTCCTCCTCGACGAGCCGACAGCTTCGCTCGACCCGATCAGCACGCAGAAGGTCGAGGAGCTCATCTATGAGCTGCACACCGACGTCATGGTGGTGATCGTGACGCACAACATGCAGCAAGCCGCGCGTGTCTCCGACCAGACCGCGTTTTTCCTCGGCGGTGAGCTCATCGAGGTCGCGCCGACGGAGAAGATGTTCACGAGCCCGACCGACGAACGCACCGAGTCCTACATCACCGGACGGTTCGGATGACCGGCGTCCTGCCTAACGACACTGGACGCCCTTCGTCCGCCGACGGCGGCGAGCACCCCGGCACGATTGCCGCCAAGGGCTTTTCGTTCTGGTACGGCCCGAAGCAGGCGCTCCACGACATCGACGTCGCGATCCCGCCGCGGTCGATCACCGCGCTGATCGGACCCTCGGGGTGCGGGAAGTCGACCTTTCTGCGCTCGATCAACCGTCTCAACGAACTTATCCCCGGTGTGCGCCACGAGGGGCGCATCGAGCTCGATGGCGACGACGTGTATGATTCTTCGGTCGACGTCGTCGCGCTGCGGCAGCGCGTCGGGATGGTGTTTCAGCGCTGGAATCCCTTTCCCAAGTCGATCTACGCGAACGTGGCGTACGGGCCGCGCATTAACGGAGTGCACGATCGCCGCGAGCTGGATCTCATTGTCGAGACGTCGCTGCGCCGCGCGGCGTTGTGGGAGGAAGTCCGCGACCGCCTGCGCGAGAGCGCGACGAGTCTCTCCGGTGGACAACAGCAGCGACTCTGCATTGCTCGCGCGCTCGCGAACGAGCCCGAGGTGCTGCTCCTCGACGAACCGGCGAGCGCGCTCGACCCGATTTCGACGCAGCGCGTCGAAGAATTGTTGTACGAATTGAAGCAGGAATTGACCGTAGTGATCGTGACGCACAACCTCCAGCAGGCGGCGCGTATCTCCGATCACACCGCATTCTTTTTCCTCGGACGCTTGGTCGAAGCCGGACCAACCGATCAGATATTCACCAATCCGCGTGAAGAACGTACGAACGCGTACGTGACCGGGAGGTTCGGATGACGCAACCCCAAACGGCCGGCGGCGAGCGACAGACCGGCTTTCGTCATTTTCACGAGCAGCTGTCGGAGCTGAAGCAACGACTGCTCGACATGTCGGAGAAGGCCGAAGCACTCATCGATCTCGCCGTCGAGTCGCTGCGCGAGCGCGACGCGGGCAAGGCGGAAGCGGTTCTCGCCGCCGATCACGAGCTGGATGATCTCGAGGTCGAAGTCGAGCAGCGCGCCATCTCGCTCCTTGCGCTCCAGCAACCGATGGCGCGCGATCTCCGTTTCATCGTCGGCGCGATCAAGATCTCCAGTGATCTCGAGCGCGTCGGCGACCACGCGGTGAACATTGCGCAGTGTACGCTGCGTCTGCTCGATGTCCCGGTGACATTGGCGCCGGGCCTCGAAATCGACGAGATGGCGAAACGCGCGCGCGAAATGCTTGGCGACGCGATCGACGCGTTCATTCGCGCCGACGGCGCGCTCGGTCGATCGGTCTGCAAGCGAGACGACGAAGTCGACGCGCTGGAAGAATCCACCTTCCGCGTGTTGCTCACGCACATGATGGAGAGCCCGACCACGATCTCGTCGTCGCTGCAACTGTTGCTGGTGAGCCGAAACCTCGAGCGCGTCGCGGACCTCGCGACGAATATCGGAGAGGACGCCGTGTACCTGGCCGAGGGCAAGCAGATCAAGCACCATTTCGAGGAGCGCGAGGCGGGCAAGCGCACATAAGCAGGGACCTGGTTTCAGGGACGAGGGGCTAGGGCTCTGCGGAGGCCCTGGCCCCTCGCCCGTATTCCGCCGGCCGCTTCCCTAAAGTCCAATGGCGGTCTCCAATGCGCCCCCTCGCGTGACGCGGGTGTTACAAAGGGGACGGAGCGTCGTTACGTGGCGCCGGTAGCGTCCGGTCGCACGTTCACCCCTCCCGAACAGGCCACGCCATGACCCCATTCCGTCTCCGCTCAACTGCAGTCGCCGGCGCGTTCATCGTGCTCACGTCGGCGTCGATGCTCTCGGCGCAGACCACCGTCACCTTCCCGCCTATCGATTTCTCAGGTGTCATTTACAGCAACTTCCAGTATCGCGTCGATCAGCGAGCGAAGAACTTCAACAAGTTCGACGTCGAGCGCGCCTATCTCACCTTCCGCATGCCCGCCGGCGACCGGGCGAGCATCCGCATAACGACGGACGTCTTCCAGCAGCAAAACTCGCCCAACGACGCGTTCTACTCCGGTTGGGTGATTCGACTCAAGTACGCCTACCTGCAGTACAACTACCTCACCGGCAAGTCGACCGATTTCACGGCGGTCGCCCGCATGGGCTCGCTGCACACCGTCGTCATCGACTACGAGGAGAACTTCTGGCCTCGCTGGCTCTCGCAGACCGACGTCGAGCGCGCGGGCCTGTTCAGCTCCGCCGACGTTGGCGTGGCAACGCTCATGACGCTGCCTAACAAGATGGGCGAGATCTATGGCGTCGTCACGAACGGTCCGGGCTACGCGTCTCGCGAACCGGATCGTTTCAAGGATCCGCAGTTGCGATTCTCCCTCACGCCGCTCTCGAACAGCAACGCGGGCATCTTCAAGACATGGTCAATCTCGCCCTGGGTCTACCGGGGGCTGGTCGCCAGCCCGTTCGTGAATAGCCCCCCGCCCGGACCGACTTCCAATGGACCCATCGGGATGGGTCTCGATCGCAATCGTTGGGGCGTCTTCACGGGGATCCGTGATCCCCGGATTCAGGCGGGCGGCACGTACGCGTCATTCAGTGGCCAGAGTCAAACCGGTGCCAACACCCCCGCTTCGCCCGCGGTCACGGTCGATTCGACGGGCCATCTCTACTCTGGCTTCGTAGTCGTCAAGCCACTCGCGCTGGTCGACACGGGCTTCACCCGTCTGAACCTCGTCGCGCGTTACGACAAGGTCACCACGAACACCAATTACAATCCCTCGGGCCAGTACCACGTTTTCATCGGCGGCCTTTGGTTCGATCTGAATCGCCGCTCCGCGATCTCGATCGACTATCAGGAGCAGCTCTCCGACACCTACCCCGTCGTCAACGGTGTGACCATCACGCCGACTCCGCCGACCAGAACCTGGTTCGTACACATGGTGGCGAACTTCTAGACCGCTCCTTGGCACCTTACCACGACAAACCCCGCGAGCTCTCGCTCGCGGGGTTCGTCTTGTCCTGTGCGCGGCTCGCGCGCTCCCTCTGAGTATCAGGAGGAGCTCTTCACGACTTTTCCTACTTCAGCATCACGACTTCGATTAACCCGCCGTTGTGGCCCGTGCCGAACTTCGTGTTCGCCTCGGCGGGCTCGTAGAATCGCAGCTCCTTCACGGTGCTGGCGCGAATCGTCCGCAGGACGTCGAGCCCCTCCGTCTGTCCGCCGTCCACGAATACCGCTACCGGGGTTATCTCCTGGTGCGACGTCGTTTGAATGTCGCGAGAACGAAGGAACGTGGGTCGAAGCTGCTGGAGCGCCTCGTACACCGGCCGATCGCTGACGCGAGACTCGCTAGCTCTCGGCGCGAATCGCTGACGCGGGGTCCGTCGCGAGGGCGCGCCGAGCGGGGATGACGCACGCCACGAGCGCTACGAGGACGAGGATCACCGGCACCGCGAGGAAGGTGAGCGGATCGGTGGCGCTCACGCCGAACAGCTGGCCCTTGAGCACACGCGTCAGCATCGCTCCCCCAGCCAGCCCGGCGGCCGCGCCGAGAATCGCGAGCGTCATTCCCTGGCGCATCACCATGGCTACGACCTGTTCGCTTGAGGCGCCGAGCGCGATCCGGATCCCCAGCTCGCGCCGGCGCTGCTGCACCGAGTACGCGATCACGCCGTGGATGCCGACGGCCGCCAGCAGAAGCGCGAGCACGGCGAAGGTCGAGAGCAACAGGGCGTAGAAACGCCGTTCGGCGATCGACTCGCGCACGAGCGAATCCAGCGGACGCGCGTCGAAGATCGGAAGCTCGGAATCGAGCGAGTGTACGACGTCACGTGCCGCGGCAAGCGCCGCCGCCGGCGCGACCGTCGAGTGCATGACGACACTCAGCTCGTCGAGCGGCCACTGCGCAAGCAGGCCGTAGATGTGCGCCGACGGCTTGGAGGCGAGGCTGAACTGTCGCACATCGCCGACGATGCCGACGACCGTGCCGCCGAACGCGTGTCCGCCGTGGTGCCAGCCCGTCACCAGTGTCTGACCGATCGGGTCCTCGTTAGGCCAGTACCGCCGCGCCGCCTCCTGACTGATCACGATGACGGGTGTCGTGCCGGCGCGATCCTGCGCCGTAAAGCCGCGGCCGCGCAG
>DATBHD010000174.1:0-5180 GCA_036557635.1 Gemmatimonadaceae bacterium | reverse complement strand
CGCGACGTGCGCGATGTCATACGCGAACCAGACATCGTGGAACTCGACCGTCACCTTTCGCGACGCCGCGTGCGCGACGACGTGTTGCGCGGCCGGGCTCACCGTCGCCGACGCGGGCGTATCGAGCAGCTTGAAGATTCGCTCCGACGCCGCCATCGCCTGCTGCAGCATGTTGTACTTGTCGGAGAGATCCTGCAGCGGATCGAAGAACCGCCTCACGAGTTGCAGGAAGGCGGCGACCGTCCCGACCGTCAGTGCTCCGATCTCGACGCGTCGCGCGCCGGCCACGATCAAGCTGGCCAGCGCGACTGTCGTGAGGACCTCGATGACCGGAAAATAGATCGCGTAAACGCGAATCGACTTGAGGTGCGCATCGAGGTGATCCCGATTCAGTGTGTCGAACCGCGCCGCTTCGTCTCGCTCACGCCCGAAGAGCTGAACGATGCGCATCCCGGTGATGTGCTCCTGCAAATATGCGTTGATGCGAGCGAGGCGCGTCCGAATCTCTCGATAGGCGGCGCGAACCGAACGTTGGAAGATGTTGGACGTCATCCACACGAACGGGATCACCGCGAACGACGCCAGGGCGAGGCGCCAGTCGATGACGATCATGAGCACGCTGATTGCCACCAGCGTGAACAGGTCGCCCATGCCCGACACCACTCCCGCCGTGAAGAGCTCGTTCAACGACTCGACATCGGACGTGACCCGTGTGATGAGACGGCCGACGGGAGTTCGATCGAAGAACGCGACCGGCAGCGTTTGCAGGTGGGCAAACAATTCGTGACGCAGGTCTCGCATCACCCGCTGGCCGAGCAGGCTCGTGAGCAGCGTCTCGCCATATGAAGCGAGAAAGGAGAGCCCGAGCGCGCCGGCGAAGACGATCGCCATCCGTGCCGCGGCCACCACGTCGCGCGCCGGAAGTGCGACGTCGATCACACGCTGCGTCAGCAGGGGGCCGACCAGCTGCAGCGCTCCCTCGACCGCCAGCAAAGCAAGGGACGAAGCCACCAGCGATCGATACGGCCGAGCATACCGCAGCAGTCGGCGCATCAAGCGGCTGTCGTATGCTTTGCCGAGTGCGTCTTCCTCGTGGTATTCGGTGACGGGCGACGACATTGCCGTAAAGCTAACGGGCCGGGCAGGCCACTTTGCCCCGCTTCTGTTGTCTGCAAATCGGCAAGTGGCGCCAGCAGTGGTACATCGGTTGCGTTTTGGGGGGCTGCTGTTCTACTCCCAATTTTGGAGGAGACGAATATGGGTATCCTGGCGTGGATTGTACTGGGCCTCATCGCCGGCGCGATCGCGAAGGCGATCATGCCGGGGAAGGATCCAGGCGGCTTCATCGTGACGATTCTGATCGGAATCGTCGGCGCATTCCTTGGCGGGTTTCTCGGAAATCTGGTTACGGGAACCGGGTTGAATGGATTTTCACTTTGGAGCATTGTTCTCGCGGTACTCGGTTCGCTTCTGCTGTTGTGGATCTATCGTATGACGACCCGAGGGCGCACGAACACGACGCAGCTCTGATCGTGGCGCGTGAGGCGCGAGTCGCCAGGCCGGCGCGATGTCGCGTCGGCCTTTTTTTTTGCCGATCACCTTCGCTCATCCATGCCCCTCTGGCTCTACTGGATCGTACTCGGCCTCATCGCTGGCTCGCTCGCCAAATGGATCCTCCCGGGTCGTGATCCAGCGGGTTGTGTCTTTACCATCCTGCTCGGGATCGGTGGCGCCTTGTTAGGCGGCCTGATCGGCTCGAATGTGGGATGGGGCGCCGTTGCTCAGGGGGAGCTCGATCTTCGATCGATCGGCATCGCGACCGTCGGCGCAATCGTGGTGCTCGTCGTCGGACGGCTGCTCCGCGCATTGACGCGACGCACCTGACCAACCAGCGACCGCGAGTCATCCGTCCTTCGGTTAACTTTCGCCCATGAAGGACGCCATCGTCGTGCGGGGTGCGCGACAACACAACCTCAAGGGTTTCGATCTCCGCATACCGCGGCGGGCCTTCACGGTCGTGACGGGCCCGTCCGGTTCCGGAAAGTCGTCGCTCGCCTTCGACACGATTTACGCTGAAGGTCAGCGCCGATATGTCGAGTCGCTGTCTGCCTATGCGCGCCAGTTTCTCGAGCGCATGGAGAAGCCCGACGTCGACGCGGTGGAGGGTCTGTCTCCGGCCGTCGCCATAGAGCAGAAGAATCCGACCAAGACGTCGCGCTCCACCGTCGGTACCGCGACCGAGATCTACGATTACCTGCGCCTTCTGTGGGCGCGAATCGGTCGCACGTTTTGCCCACTCTGTGGCCGCGAGATGAAGCCGGACACCGTGCAATCGGTGGCCGACGCGGTCACCGAGCTGCCGTCGGGCACGCGGCTGTCGATCGCCTTCCCGCTGCGCATGTCGGACGAGGTGACGCACGACGTCGTCGTCGACAATCTGCGCGCCGCTGGCTTCCTGCGCCTCGCGATCGATGGAGTCGTTAGGCACCTGGACGAGCTGGCCGCGCTCCCCATCGACGTCACCTTCGCGAAGGAGCTCCTCGTCGTCGTCGACCGGCTCACCGCGGGAGACGAGTCGCGCGGGCGTCTCGTCGACGCGGTGGGAACGGCGTTCCGTGAAGGTGACGGCGACTGCGTGATCCTGTTCGCCGAGCCCGTCACCTCGGCCCGTTTTGCGGCGTCCACGTCGCGGTGGCGCTTCACGGAGCGATTCGAGTGCGCGAACGACGGCACGCGCGCGCCCACGCCGACGCCGCAGCTCTTCTCGTTCAACAGTCCTCGCGGCGCCTGCAAGCGCTGCAACGGCTTCGGCGCGACGCTCGAGTATGATGAAGCGCTCATCGTTCCCTATCCCGAGCGCTCGCTGCGCGACGGCGCCATCGATCCATGGCGAATGCCGCGCTACGAGAACAAGAGGCGAGCGCTCGCCGAATTCGCGAAGCGCGAGCGCATTCCCAACGACGTCGCCTGGGAGAAGCTGTCCGGCGCACAGCGGCACAAGCTGCTCCACGCGCGTGTGCGCGGCTACAAGGGGATCTTCCCCTTTCTCTCCGATCTCGAGGACAAGCGCTACAAGCAGTACATCAGAGTTTTTCTCCGGCATTACCAGACGGCACGGACCTGTCCGGATTGCGGCGGAGCCAAGCTCCAGCCCGAGTCGTTGCAGGTCCGAATCGATCGGCGCAGCATCGCCGACGTGAGCGAGCTGCCCGTCGATCGACTGCTCGATTGGCTGTCGGCGGTTTCGCTGACGGCTTTCGAGCAGGCGGTTGCGGCGCACATTCTCAAGGAAGCCCGCGATCGCGTGCAGTTTCTCTGCGACGTCGGCCTCAACTACCTCACGCTCAATCGCGCCACGCGCACGCTCTCGGGTGGCGAGGCACAGCGCATTGGTCTCGCGAACTCACTGGGCTCGCAGCTCGTCGACACGCTCTACGTGCTCGATGAGCCGTCGATCGGTTTGCATCCGCGAGACACCGATCGACTGCTCCGTTTGCTGCATCGTCTGCGCGACTCGGGCAACACGGTCATTGTCGTCGAGCACGATCCCGAGACGATTCGCGCCGCCGATTACATGGTGGAGCTGGGGCCGGGCAGCGGCGAGCGCGGTGGGCAGGTCGTCTTCTCGGGGCCACTCTCGCGCATCAGCGAGAGCGCGCTCACCGGCGCGTACCTTACGGGTCAGCGCGAGATCCCCGTGCCGGCGCGCCGCCGACGAATCGGCCCCCGCTGGCTCACTCTCACCGGCGCGCGCGAGCACAATCTCAAGGACGTCGACGTCCGCATCCCGTTAGGCACGGTCACTTGCGTGACCGGCGTCTCGGGATCGGGCAAGAGCACGCTCGTCCACGACGTGTTGATGCGCGCGCTCGAGCTGCGCATCCACGGAGAGCACAGCGCGAAGCAGCACCTGGGAGAGACCGTCGGCGCCTTTTCGGACCTCACCGGCGTCGAGGCGCTGGACGACGTCGTGATGATCGATCAGAGCCCGATCGGCAAGTCGCCGCGCTCCAATCCGGTGACGTATGTGAAGGCGTTCGACGAGATCCGCCGCATCTTCGCCGACGCCCCCCTCAGCCGGCAGCGCGGATACGCCGCGGGGACGTTCAGCTTCAACGTCGCCGGCGGACGCTGTGAAGCCTGCGAGGGCGCGGGCTACCTCGAGGTCGAGATGGTCTTCATGGCCGACGTGTTCGTGCCGTGCGACGACTGCGGCGGAAGACGATTCAAGCCCGAAGTTCTCGACGTTCGCGTCAATGGTCGGAGCATCTACGAGGTCCTCGAGCTCACCGTCGACGAAGCCATTCGCTTCTTCCCGCGAGAGGAAAAGCTCGGGCAATCCCTTTGGCAGCTGCAGCAGGTAGGCCTCGGATATCTGACGCTCGGCCAACCGGCGACGACGCTCTCGGGCGGCGAGGCGCAGCGTCTCAAAGTCGCGCGCGAGCTCGCGCTCTCGAGCAAGAAGAGCGGGAAGAAGCTCTACATCATGGACGAGCCGACGACTGGCCTTCACCTCGAGGATATTCGCCGCCTCGCCCAGGTGTTCGATCGACTCGTCGACGCCGGCCACACTCTCGTGCTCATCGAGCACAATCTCGACGTCATCAAGCTCGCCGACTGGGTCATCGATCTCGGCCCGGAGGCAGGCGATCGCGGCGGCGAGGTCGTGACTAGCGGGCGACCCGAGGATGTCGCGCGCGTCGACCGATCCCACACGGGACGATGGCTTCGCACGGTGCTGAAGGGCGCTCCACGCCCGTCGGCGCCAGTCGGCCTGGACGACGCGCGATCATCCTCGCGCGCGGCATCGTGATTCTCGGCGGTATCGCTCGTTTGACTTTGAGGCAACGCGTCCTAGCTTAGGCCGCCGAGGACATACCGCACCCGAAGAAGGGAGGGCGCCTGCCGTCGTCGCGAAGCTACGCCGGTCTTGTAGTCGCGATCGCCGCCGCCGGAATCGTCGGTGCCTTTGCGGGCTGCTCGGACTTCTCCCCCCCCGGCACGACCTCCTCCTCGTCGACGCTCTCCGTAAGCCCGAGGACGGTGCACCTCAACGTGGGCGGGAGCGTGCAGCTCACCGCCACCGGCTCCTCGGGCGGGATCGTGTGGTCAACAACCGACACGGCTGTCGCCACCGTCGTGTTTGGAAAGGTGACGGGCGTAGGGAGTGGAACGGCGAC
>DATBHD010000173.1:0-5297 GCA_036557635.1 Gemmatimonadaceae bacterium | reverse complement strand
CTGCTCCGTCCTCTTCCATTCGAGAGGCCCGAACGGCTCGTCTGGATCGCCAACGGTACGTCGGAGAATCTCTCCGGCCAGACGGTGCAGGTGCACAATCTGCTCGCCCTTCGCGAGGAGAGCCGCTCATGGACCGGCGTTGCCGGCGTGTTTCCCTTCTACGCCCCGGGCGATGTCCATTTCACGGGACGCGGCGAGCCGGAACGTCTCACGGGCGTGCCCGTGACACAGAATTTCTTTTCCGTGCTCGGCGTCGAGCCGCTGGTCGGGCGCTTCTTCGACGACGCCGAGAGCCGCTGGAATGCCCCCAAGACAGTGGTCTTCGGGTACGAGTTCTGGCGGCGCCGCTTCGCTGGTGACCGCTCCATCGTCGGCCGCTCCGTCGTGCTCGACGGGCATGCAGTGACGGTCGTGGGCGTGCTCCCGGAGTCGTTCGATTTCGCGGCGACGTTCACGCCTGGTCGGCGGGCCGACATCTTCTTCCCGTTCCCACTCAGTCCCGAGACGAACAGGCAGGGAAACACGCTCGCGCTGATCGGCCGGCTGAGGGACGGCGTCTCGATGCGGGCCGCGCAGGCCGAAGCCACGTCCATCGGATCGCGACACAAGAACGACTACGTGGACGGCCGGTCCATCAATGGATTCGCGCCGCGACTCAGCACCCTCCGTCGACACGTGAGTGGACGCTTCGAAGCCGCGCTCTTCGTTCTCGCGGCCGCCGTCGCGTTCCTGATGCTGCTCGTGTGCGCGAACGTGTCCAATCTGCTGCTCGCGCGCGCGTCGGCGCGCCGCCGCGAGATGGCCGTCCGTACGGCGCTGGGCGCGCCGAGGCTGCGTCTCGTTAGGCAGCTGCTGGTGGAGGCCCTGATTCTCTGCGGTAGCGGCGCGGCGATCGGCACGGCGCTCGCGGTGGCCGGCACCTTCGCTGTCTCGCGTCTTCAGGGCACCACCCTCCCGCTGCTGAACGGCGTGCGCGTGGACCTCGTCGTACTCGGCTTCACGGTGCTCGTCGCGATGCTCACTGGTGTGGCGTCGGGACTGCTTCCGGCACTGCACGCGTCGTCGTTCGCAGCGTCCGCGCTCGCGGAAGGCGCGCGAGGGAGCACCGACGGCCGCAGCGGCCGCGCGCGGCGCGCGCTCGTGGTCGCGGAAGTCGCGCTCGTGTGTGTCCTGCTCACCGGCGCCGGGCTGCTGGCCCGCAGCCTCGCCCGGGTGCTCGACGTCCAGCCGGGATTCGCGTCGGATAACGTCATCGCCGTGCGCGTCGATCCCGCGCGGGGGCGCCGAGAGTCTGGCGCCGCGAACGCGGCGTACTTCGATGCGCTCGTGCGCGAGGTGTCCGGCGTACCCGGAGTGCAGGCGCTCGGTCTCACGGATGCGCTGCCGTTGGGCGACAACTTTGGCTGGCGGCGCTGGGATGCGTCGATTCCCGGTCGCGACGAAAAGCGTGACCGGGTGTTGCCGCTGGTGCGGATCATCGACCAGGGCTACCTGCGGACGATGCAGATCCCGGTGCTCGCCGGGCGCGCCTTCACGGCGTCCGACGACTCGGCGATCATCGTCAACGAGCAGCTGGCGAGGACACTCTGGCCTAACGAGAACGCCATCGGCCGGTACGTGCGCTCGTCCGGCAGGAACCGGCGCGTGGTGGGAGTCGTCGGCGACGTCCGCTACTTCGGCCTCGATCGCGACACCGACTTCGAGATGTACATGCCACTGAGCACGGGCGACTACCAGTCAGTCGATCTCGTCGTTCGTGCGGCGGTTCCGCCGGCTGCGCTGGCCTCTGGAATTCGCGCGGCGCTCCATCGTGTGGATCCCACGCTGCCAGTCGCAGAGTTTCGGACGATGCAGGAGCTGGTCGACCGCTCGGTCTTCGCGCGCCGGTTCGTCGCCATGCTCGTCGCCGCGTTCGCGGCGTTCGGCCTGATCCTCGCGGCGCTGGGGATCTACGCCGTGATCAGTTATTCGGTGACGCTGCGGACGCAGGAGATCAGCATCCGCATGGCGCTCGGCGCGACGCCGGGCGTTCTGCTCGCGAGCATTCTGGGTCAGACCGGGAGGATGGTGCTGGTGGGAGTCGTGATCGGGCTGTCAGCGTCGTTCGTTGCGGCTCGCGCGATTCGAGGACTGCTGTTCGGCGTCGGCACGTCGGATCCGGCGACGTTTACGGCGACGCTCGCCCTGCTCACGATCATCGCACTGCTCGCCGGCTACCTGCCGGCGCGACGAGCCACACAGGTAGATCCGGCGCTCGCGCTTCGAGACATCAACGGCTGATAAATCGATGAGAGCGGCGCGCTCCCTAGCGTGGCAGCGCCGAGGTCGAGCAGTAGTCGTGACGACCGATAGCGGTCTTGTGCGTCGCCTCGCCGGCGACACTATATCGATCGTTGGTGGTGGCGATACACTCACGCTGCATATCAATTCGCAGGTGCAGGTCTACGTTGCGCCTTGATGCATTGTGGTCGCCGCATTTGATGCCTTGGTAGCCAGCGGCATCACCAGCGGCATAAAAGAGAACTAGGGACGCCGTCCGGTGCTGCGCATAACGCGTGACACGTGCAAGCAGCCGTTAGGCGTCCAGGGATCGCCCGGAGATCCTGCTGGGAGCGGCCGACCCGGCGTTTTGCCCTCCCTTTCTGGTAGGACCAAGGGCAGTGCAAGGACCGCGATGCTTGCAAGGGTTCCGGCTTCACCGCGCAGCTCCGCCCCGATCGCCGGGTAGTGAAAAGCCCCAGGCGACGAACCCGGGGCTTCTCGTTATGTGGATCGTGAGCGTTTGCTATCCGGTCGTGGCGTTAGGCTTCGACTTGGGCGACTCGATGAGCACGTCCAGTGTGAGCTCCTGCGCCATGATCGCCGTTCCGTAGTGACGTGAGAATAGGGCGACGGCCTAAACGTTAGCCCCTCGCGCTGACGCGGCACGGCGCCACTCGTCGATCACGTCCCTGATCGATTCGGATGGTTCCTCGCCCGCCTCCCATTCCACCGGGGATCCCGCGTCCAACAGCAACCGGCCGACAGCGGGATAGTCCCGGTCGTTTGCGCCGTGCGATGAGATGCCTTCCGCCGCCCAGACCAGTGCCTGCGCGTGGAACTCGCGGTCGCGCGTCTCCACCGATGCCCCGTGCGCCAACAGCACTCGAACCGCTTCCAGCCGGCCTTCCATGCTGGCCGCATGCAGCGCGGTCTTTCCAATTTCCTCATCGCCATGATTGGGATCGAAACCGCACGCGAGCATCGTCTCGAGCGTGCGAGCGTCGCCGCGTTCCGCGGCGCGGAAGAACGCCGAATAATGTTCGGGCCCGATCTCGGTCCGCAGGTCCGGGCGCGCGCTGACCAGGGCGCTGGCCGTTGCGAGGTCGCCTCGACCGCACGCAGCGACGAAGCGATCGACGTCGGGCAGCTCGGTCGACGCGCCGTGGCGCGACAACCAATCCACGACTTCCTCATTGCCGCTCAGGGCGGCCACTGCGTACGGCGTCCGCCGGTCCGCTCGCCGACGCGTTGCGTCGGCACCGCGATTCACTAGTTCCTCCACGATCGCCGCGTTCCAACGCCGCGCCGCGACATGCAGTGGTGTCTCGCCATTTGCCGCGAATACCGGATCCGGCTTTGCGCCGTGCTCCAGCAACCACCGCACGCCTTCGGACGTGTCGGCCCAGTTCATGATCGCATACAGCGTCGCCGATCCGTCGGTCGCCCACGGCTGGTTCACGTCCGCTCCGTGCGCGTGCAAGAGCTCGAGCGCGGCGACATCACCGCCGCTCGCCGCCAGCGGGAACGTCACGCCATCGTTAGGGTCGGCGCCGCCATCGAGGAGCACAGCCGCAAGCGCGAGGTGCCTGACGACTAGCACGGCTCCCCAGAGCGCGGGACGCCGCACACCGTGGTGCAGCCACGGGAAGCGGCTGTTGGGATCGGCGCCCCGCTCGAGCAAGAGCCGGGCGCAGGCAACGATGCCGTCGCCGCGCGTCGGCGAGCCAAACCGCAAATTGGTGTGACACAGATAGAGCAGCGCCGGCCACTCGCGCGGTCCGCCACTCTCCGTTGCAAGACTCGGTCGCTGTGCCAGATGCGATTCCACCCGGTCAACGTCGCCGAGGAGGAGCGCGGTGTAGAAGCTCGCACTGGCGATTCGCGGGTGCAGCTGGAGTAGCCGATGCGCGCGATCAGGCTGCACTTCAGTCGCAGCGGTGATGAATTGATCGACGGCGGCTCCGAACTCGAGTGTCAGCTCCTCCACTCGCTCGAGCATCGCCTTCCACGACGCGAACCCCAGCTCCCGCGCAATGACCGATTGCGCGTCATGGAGCGCGACCGACTCGCCGATGACATCGTCGCTCTGGCGGGCGTAGGCTGGGAGTTTGCGGACGCGCGCGAGCGCGTCGGCGTTTCGAGCTTTGGCATCACGAAGCAGATCCTTCGCTTGCCGTTTGAGCTGCTCCAGATCGGGGCGCTCGGGTAACTGCGGGGCGTTCATGAAACCTCCATGCCAATAGCCGGCGGTCCGCAGGCTGGCCAGCACGGAGATGACACGCAGTCACCGTGATGATCCTTCGGGAGTGGACACAGTCCTTCGCGCGGACCCGCCGGCGCCTCCGAGCGCACGTCAATAAGTTGCGCTACGGATCGATGGCGTCAAGTCCGTGCGTCGCACTGAGGATGCGGGCGTGACGAGTCTCCCTGACGGCAGCCAGCTCACGTCATCAGTGCCTAACGATCAACAGGCTGGCTGGCGACCACGCCGGCAGAGACCCGCGAGCAGCCGGGGCCGCGCGCACGCACCCGAGACGACGGAAATCAACGGACCCTCTTCGGGCTTGTCGGCGCCCTGGAAGCCTGTCGCGACTTGTTCGGCTGCGTTTTTGCGTTAACAAAGGAACTGATTCTGACGAACCAGGTTTGTGACCGCCGATGAGTCACACGCGATCGACGAGATGGCTACCGGCGCCGCAGCAACAACCACTGGAGATCGAGCATGAACCGCAATGCGCGACTGCTCCTCATTGGCGCGACCGGCACGATTGGCAGCGAGCTCACTCGCCAGCTGGTCGCTTCCGGCGCCCGCGTGCGCGCCATGACACGTCGCCCGAACGAAGCACGGCTGCCCGCCGATGTTGAGCCGATCTACGGAGACCTGACTCTTCCCGAATCGTTCGACGCAGCTCTTTCCGACGTCGATGCCGTGTTTCTCGTCTGGACGGCACCCGCGGATAGTGTCGCCGAAGTCGCAAAGCGTATCGCCGAACGGGTCGGTCGTCTGGTGCTCCTCACGTCGCCGCACCAGACGC
>DATBHD010000172.1:0-5015 GCA_036557635.1 Gemmatimonadaceae bacterium | reverse complement strand
GAGACATGTGGAGACGGCGACGTTAGGCGTGGCGCTCTACGTCACCGTCATGTCGTTCATTCCCAACGTGCCCATTCTCGGACTGCCGGCGCAGCTCCTCGCCCCCTTTCGCATCGCCAATGCCTACGGGCTGTTCGCGGTGATGACCGAGGGGCGCTACGAGATCGAGTTTCAGGGGAGCCGCGACGGCACGACCTGGATCGCCTACCCGTTCCGCTACAAGCCGCAGGACGTGCGCGAGCGGCCGGGCATCTACGCGCCCTACCAGCCCCGCTTCGATTGGAATCTCTGGTTCGCGTCGTTAGGTCCGTGGCAGCAGTCGCCGTGGGTCGTCAACGCGCAGCTCCGGCTCACGCAGGGAAGCCCGAGCGTGCTGCGCCTCTTCCGCTCCGATCCCTTTGCCGGCAACCCGCCGACGTTGGTGAGAACGATGCTATGGCAGTATTGGTTCACCGACGATTCGACCAAGCGCGCGACGGGTGCATGGTGGCGGCGCGAGCTGATCGGGCCCTTCACCGGGACCGTCGCGCTGCCGCGTTAGGCGGCGCCGGAGCGGGTGCCGCGGCTAGTCACCACTCCGCCATGGCAAAAGCGTGCGCTCGGACTCACACGGACGACTCACGGCCGCACACCGACGGTGTGTACTCGGCCCCTCTTCTGATCGTTCGTGAAGATCAAACGTTCGAAGCGGGCCTTCGGACCAAAATGAAGTAGCATTCCTAGCTCGACGGAGCTTGCCCTGAGGTAGTTTAGTAATTGCTTGCGGTCCGCGGGGCCCAAGGCGGCTGACGCCTTGATCTCGACGATCACCTTCCGATCGATGACGAGGTCCGCCCGAAAGTGGCCGACTTTGTCACCACGATACCAGACATCGATCAGAGCCTCCGACTCGAAATAGAGCCCAGCTTCTCGCAGCTCGCGCTCCAATGCCCGCCGATAAACGGACTCGAGAAAGCCGAATCCCATCTCATCGTAGACGCGGTAAAAGCAGCGGATGATCGTGCCGGTGAGCCCCTCCTCTCGGAGCATTGTTGCCTTCCTGCAGTCTCAGTGTTTGTCCGTGCGCTCTGGTCCGTGTAAGTCCGCGCGAACGCTTCGAGACTGCAGCGCCAAAATATCGCTTCACGAATCGAAATTATCCGTCATCGCCAGGCGAAGCAGCCGACGATGAGAAAGACACCGAAGACGACGAAGGCCCGCGGCAGGTACTTGAGCGTCAGTGGACCGGGGAGGCCCATGAGCAAATACAAAAGGGCCGTGCGGCGAGCTTGTGATCGGCTTATCGGCGTGTTCGTCCGTGCTAGTCCGCGCTCACGCTTTCGCGGTCAATGAGAAGGGAATGCCCGACGTGCACGACGACCCCGCGAAGACTCCTCTTGAACCGCACCCGCCAGAGCCAATACAACAGCGCCCCGAGCACGATCAGTGGTGGAATCAACAGCAGGGGGACAATCCGAATCGGCTTCGGAATGACCTTCGCCTGGCCGAGGAAGAACGAGAACGCCGCGATGAGAAGCGCGGTGCACATGCGCCACAGGTGCCTGGCAAGTCGGGGCGCGCCGCGAATGGTCTGAACGCCGCCCGCACGGATGAGGTGAAGATCGCCGGCCGTCGCCAACAGCCCGATCCCGGCGAAGATGAGGAAGGGAAGGGCGGGCATTCCATACAGCTTGCCCGTCGGACTGAAGAGAACACGCACGCCGAATGTGGCCAGCGTCAGCGTCACCGCAGCCACGAAGAGCATCAGTCCGAGGTCGAGCCGGCGCGATCGCTCGGCGGGCGCTTGGCGGACCGTCGTTAGGCCCGTGATCACCAGGTACGCCGTGAGCAAGCCAACCGGCCCATTCGCCCAGGGGGCAACGTCGCGTGCGAAGGCGATCGTCGTCCCCATGAGCGCCATCGTCGTCATCGCGTAGACGAAGACCATTCCGCTCCGCCGATGCAGCCCGGCGCCCTTCGCCACCGACAGCGCTACATACCCCGAGAGGATTCCAACCGCGCCGGCGCAGATGTGAACAACCAAGTCGAGTCGCACGGCATCCTCCTAGCTCGACCGCATCGTGATCGCCGGATCGATCCGCGCCGCGCGCAGCGCCGGAATCCAGCACGCGGCGAGGCCGATCGCGGCCATCCCGATGGCGACGACGACGAATGTCGTCGGATCGTGCGGCGCGATGCCGAACAGCAGCCCGCGCATCACGCTCGCGCCGAAGAACGCCCCGATCACGCCTAACGTCAGCCCGATCCCGAGCAGCAGCCCGCCTTCGCCGAGGATCATCCGCTCGACTCGCGCTCGGTCGGCGCCGAGGCTCATCCGGATGCCGATCTCCTGCGTCCGCGCGCTCACCGAGAACGCGAGCACGCCGGCGATCCCGACCGTCGCGATGAGCACGGCGAGAATACCTAACGACGAAACGAGCGCCGCGTTCAGCCGTCGTGGCGCCAGGGTTTCGTCCTTGACCTGCGCCACCGTGAGCACGTGCTCGATCGCCGCGTTGGGCGCGATCTTACGCACCACTTTCGTTGCCGACGCGGCGAGGAGCCCGGCGTCGGCGCCGGTCCGCATCACGATCGCGCCGCCGAACGCCAACTCTTGCGAGAATGGACTGAACATCGCCGGGGTCGGCGGCGCGTCGAGGCCTCCATCCTGTGTGTTGCCGACGACGCCGACAACCGTGCGCCAATCGCCACTGAGCGGCGTGAACTTGAGCAGCTCGCCGGTGAGCGCGATCCGCTTGCCGACCGGATCCTCGTTAGGGAAGAGCTTGTCGGCGAGCGCGCGGTTCAGGATCACCACGCGCGCTGCAGTCGGCCCATCGGTCGCGGCGAACGCACGTCCGGCGACGAGTGGGATTCCGGCGGCGCGGAAATACGTCGGGTCGGCGGTGCGGATCGATGCGCGTGGCACCGCTTCGCCGACGGCGAGCGCCTTGCCCTCGGCCTTGACCTCGAGGACGGCGTCGGCGCCATGCAGCGGGGTCGTCGAGCCGAGTCCGACGTCGACCACGCCGGGAAGCGCGATGATCTCGCGGCGCATCCGGTCGTAACGCGTCTTGTTGTCGATGTCCGCCGCGAGGATATACCTGTACAACGATGCGTTGTCGGTGGCGCCATCGGGCGCGCCGAACTTGAGCAGAGGAACCTGAATCGCGAGCACCTGATCGGTCTGGAGCCCGGTGCTCACCTCGGAGAGCTGCATTATCGTGCGCGTGAGCAAGCCGGCGCCCGAGAGCAGCATCACCGAGACCGCGATCTGCGCGACGACGAGAGTCCGCTGCACCCGCTGCCTCGTGATGCTCCCGGCCATGCGGCGGAAACCCGCGTTGACGATGGACGCAAGCGTCCCCTCCTTTGGGACAAACGCGGCGTAGGAGAGCAACAGCGCCAGGAGAATCGACAGGCCGAACGCGAAACCGAACACCGCGAGGTCGAGCCGGATCTCGTTCGCGCGCGGTGAGTAGCGCGCGGCGAGCGAGATGAGCAGGCGCACGCCGCCTAACGCAACGAGGACGCCGAGCGCCGCGCCGACGAGCGTGAGCATCAGATTCTCGACGAGCAGCAAGCGGCGGAGGCGCCCGACGCCGGCGCCGAGCGCGGCGCGCACGACGAGCTCGGCCTCGCGCCGGACGCCGCGCATCAACGTCAGGTTCACGACGTTCGCCGCCGAGATGATCAGGACAAACGCGGCCGCGGCCATCAACAGCCACAGGGTGAGACTCGCGCGCTCGCCTAACGCGTCCTTGAACGGCATGACGGTGACGCGGTAGTGCGAACCGGGGTCGTACGCGTCCTTGTGGTCGTTCTGCATGCGCGCGTACGTCGAGGCGAGCTCGGTGCGGGTCTGCTGGAGCGTCGCGCCGGGAGCGAGCCGCGCGATCATCTCGGTCATGCGATGCGTCCGCCCCTGGATCATCATCGCGCTCAGATGGTGCGGGCTGATCACCATGTTGAGCAATGCGTCAACCTTGTTCGGGAACCAGGGCGCCGCCTGGACGACTCCGATGACGGTCACCGATTTGCCGTCGAGCTTTACCTGCTTCCCGACGATGTTCGGGTCGGCGCCATATCGCGACGTCCAGAACTCCTGGGTCAGCACCATCACCGGCGGGACGCCCGGCCCGTCGTCCGACGGACGCGTGAGACGCCCGAGGACGGGCGAGAGCCCCATGATGTCGAAGAAGTTGCCGGTCACGAGGCCGGCGCTGAGACGCGTCGCGCCGTCTGATCGTTCGAGAGTGAAGGGGAAGGGTGAGAATTCGGCGATGTCGCCTAACGCTGGCACACCGTGCCTGATGTCCGTCACTTCCGGTACGGAGAAGGAGATATTCTCGCCGCCCGGGCCGTCGCTGGATTGCCGCAGATACATGAGGCGATCGCCGTCGCGATGCGGCAGGGGTTTCAGCAACACGCCGCGAAGGACGCTGAAGATCGCGGTGTTCGCGCCGATGCCCAATCCCAACGTGACGACGACGACCGCGGTGTACGCGCGCGCGTGGCGCAGCGCGCGGAAGGCGTACTTGATGTCCGCGGCGACACTCTCGAGCCAGGGGAGTCCGCGCTGGTCGTGGACCGCCTCGGCGGCCACGGTGAGCCCGCCCGCGTCGAGGAGTGCCTGGCGCCGCGCATCGTTGGGCGACATGCCGCGCCGGATGTGCTCGGCGGTCGCCATGTTGAGATGAGCCTGCAGCTCCTCGCGGAGATCGTCGTCGTCGGCGTCGCGCCGGCTGACGGTGCCAGTCAAGCGAGTGAGCGCGGCGCGGAGTGATCCAAGAATGCTCATGGTGCCTCCCTCCTGGGAGCGAAGAAGGCGGAGATCAGATCAGCCGTCTGCTGCCATTCGCGGGTTTCGCGCGCGAGCTGCTTCCGCCCGGCGGCGGTGAGCGAGTAGAACTTGGCGCGGCGATTGTTCTCGGATTGCCGCCACTCCGCCGCGATGAACCCCTCTTGCTCGAGCTTGAGGAGGGCGGGATAGAGGGTCCCGTAGTTGAGCGTGAGGCGGTTCTTGCTGACCTCCT
>DATBHD010000171.1:0-4317 GCA_036557635.1 Gemmatimonadaceae bacterium | reverse complement strand
ACAGAATTACTTCAGCGCGTGCCGCTTCTGCCGGGCACGGAAGACCGCCTGCATCCATGAAACCCCAGTGATCATGCCCAGCCCGATGAGCGTGACCAGCTGGACGAGTCGGAACGGTTTCCCAAGCCAGGCGAGGCCGGTCGCTACCGTAACCAGTAGCGAAATCCCGGCTGCAAGAAACGCTGGTAGAGCAGATCGAGAAGTCGTCGGCATCATGTGATCTCCGCTGGCTGCTTAACGCGCCGGTAGATGCAACGCATCGTTAGGCAGTGTCGAGCAGGGCTCCTGCCGGTCGCAAATGTGCATCGGAGGGTGTTCGATCACCATGGTGGGCAGGCGGATATGGACCTCGCGGCGACTCCGCACGCGGGCCTTGCGGCAACGGTCGGGACCGGGGACATTCTCCGGCGTCGCCGTAGCCGAGACGTGGAGTGAGAGATGCCTAAACACCGCTCGCTTGCTGTCGTCGCGTTGGTGCTTGCCGCCGGCGGCTGCCGCGAGTCGACCGCATCGGGGAGCTCGCTCGCGGTCACGCTCCGAATCGACCCGCCGCAGACCACTCTGATCGGCGACGTGCCTGGCGGCGGACCGGAGATCAGCTGCACCTTTGGCCTCACGGCGGTGGCAACAGGACGCGGCACCGCGGATTGGCAGGGGGGCAGAACCTTCTGGTACCTCGGCGCCGATCGTTCCGTCGCGGTGGACACTACGGGGAACGACCCTGGGGACCTGTTCGACGCCTTTGGCGGCGCGCGGACGATCGCCGGCGGCGAGACACTCCACGGGCAATGGACGCTGACCGCCAGCGCGCCGGCAAGGGCCAGGACTCCGCGGACGAGTGCTCTCTCGATGGACACGATCATCGGCGAATGATCGACATATCGAGAAGTACAGGAAGTGCCCTAACCGCAGACGACGGCGAACAATGACACGAGGTCGATCGTCAGTGGCTCGTTAGGCCCGGGTGGATGCCACACCAACGACGAGGCGACCATTTCGGCGTGGCGATCGTCAGGCCGCCATCGCTCGACGAGTCGCCGAGACAGGTCGACGACCCAGTACTCCGGCACGGCGACACGCTGCAGGAAGCGCCGCTTGATCACTCGGTCTCGCGTCCGACTGCTCGGCGAGAGCACTTCGATCGCGAGGAGCAACGTTGTGACGTCTGACCACTCGCGCGCCTGCGCGAGCGAGGCAGGCACGACGAAGAGGTCGGGCTGGATGATCGAGTCCTTCTCGAGCTCGAGATCGGCCGGACTGCGGAGGACGCGACCGAGTCCGTATCGCGCGACGTACGGTTTGAGTGCGTCACTCAGCTGCTCGAGCATCTCCTGGTGCGCGAGCCGCGGTGCCGGCGTCACGATCAATTCGCCATCGATCGCCTCGTAGCGAGGCCAATGCGTCGGCGAGGCTTCCATGAGCGCGCGGACGTCGTAGGCGGTCCAGCGCTTCGGATAGGATCGATGCGTGAGTGGCATTGCCATACAATGCTCGGCACTCGGCGAAAGTGGCAAGAGACGGGGCGAGTCACGCCGCATACTGCGGGACTCCCGATCGAGTAGCGGCATCATTTCGATTCCGTCGAGAGCTGGATCACTCGGCGAGAACGTCGTCCAGCGCGGCGTCGAGCAGCGGCTCGAAGTGGCGGCGGAGCGCCGCCTCGACGTACGCCGCGTCGAGGAGCGGCGAGAGTGCGCTCGTCACCGGCGGTGGCCGACCGACTCATGCGCGATACCATTCCTCCGGAATGGCGAGGGCGAGCTCGCGGCCGACTTTGCACTCGAAGACGACCCCGTTGTACGCGGAAGGGAACGCCCTGATTTTCGGCCCTCTCAACCTGTAGCAAGCCCGCACTGTCGGCGAGAGAAAGCACGCTGTCTCGGCGTGTGCCGGGCTGGAGTCGACGGTGCCGTGACGAAGACTATCCTTGCCGAGGCCTTGCACGCTCGCCGACCAAAGGACATGCGACCCTCTCGCGCGTGATCTGGCGACGCCACTCTCTTATCGCGCGCCAGTTTGGTGCGTCGAGCGCGCCAACGCGACGAAGAGCAATCGATGGCTAAACGAAAGACCTCTCACGTTCGCTTCGATCTTGGCCGGCTAGGCAACGCGATCAGCAGAACAATTCAACATGGACTTTCTGGAGATGCGCTGCAGGGATCTGGAGCGCAATCGTTTGATACTGCGTTACCCGAGCGATGGCCATAGACTCTTCCACTATGGAATGGCGCCGACCTCCGCGTATCGGTAACGTTACTTCCATGGCACTGTCACGGAAGAAGGCGACCACGATCGCGCTCGACCCTGCGCACGACCGGCTACTCACGCGCGCGGCGCGGGAGCGGGGAGTGTCTCGCTCCGAATTCATTCGGCAACAGCTCGCGCTCGTGCTCGAGCAGTACCGGCGTCACCGAAAGCCGAGGAGTGCCGGCGTGATTAAACGGCTCCCACAGCGCGGCGACGAGGGCGAGCTCTTTGGCGCCCACAACCGTCGGCGGTAAGACGCCAGCGCTGATCTGCGATACTGGCGCCATCCTGGATTATCTCGTCCGGGGCGCGCCCGATCACCGACGCTTCCGCGCGGCGATCGATGCCGCGCGAGCACGATACATCCCCGGATTGGTGCTCGCCGAGGTGGACTATTTTCTTCGAAGCGAGCGTAAAGCGATGCGGGCACTCATCGCCGATCTCACATCCGGTGCCTTCACCTATGCCGCGCCGACCGCCGATCAGCTCTCACGCGCGATGGACGTCGACGCGCAATTTTCAGATCTTGGGCTCGGTCTCGTGGATGCATCGATCGTGGTGCTGGCGGAAGACCTCGGCCTGCGGCGCATCGCGACACGTGACGTCCGGCATTTCAGTGCCGTGCGGCTGCGAGATGGAAGCGCATTCGAGCTGGTCGTCCAGCCCTCCGCCCCGGACGAGCTTTGACGAGAGTCAACGCTGACTCATCGTCAGCGATACCAGCCGCGGCGGCCCGCGCGTCCAACTGCGGTATCCGGACAAGGGGGGTGACACTACAGTCACAGTCTCTGCTTTAACACCCGTTATAGTGAGTTTAGCGTCTCAGAATGACTGAACTGTCACAACTCGCCTCCGCGACGCTGCGTGATTCGCCGATTACGGGCCCGTTACGCCCTCGCCATAGAGCCGCGGCGGCTGCGACGCGGACCACCGCCCGCTTCCGTCCGCGAATGTCCAGCCCTCTACGGTGCCTTCAGGCTGTAATGCTCGTTCAGAATCTTCCAACCATCTTGAGATTTCTCTAGCACCAACGTCATCGCCCCGGGAAACTGCCTTTGACCTTGTTGGGCATTCAGGGTGATCGTCATCGGTGCGACGATTAGGACGTAGCCGGTGCCAAGGGACACGACGTCCATCGTGCCGACATCCTCACGGAAAATCCCCTGCTTCCCGGTGATCTGATCCGTCGAGGCGCGAATGGCTTCCCACCCGCGCGTAATGGTCCCCGTGTTGACGGACGTGACATCTGTGCGACGACTCATCGCATCTGAAAGCGAGGTGGCGTCTGCGCGATTCTCCGCGTCGATATAGCCGCGAACGAAGGCCAGGACCTCGGTCCTCACCGCGGCAGAAACCTGTGGCGTTTTCTCTCCCTGCTGCTGCTGGCTGCGAGCAGTCTGCAACGGCAGCATCATTGTGACAACGAGTAGTACCGAAAGGCGGCGCATGAGACTCTCCGGGATCCGTGGCGTTGGGGGGAACGGCCGACGTTAGAATGACCGGAAACGCAGTCCCTTCGCAACTCGGCGCGGAACGATGCGCACCGGGATGCATAGAAGGGTTGTCAGAGGTCACTCACATATTCACTTTGTGTCCTCGACCGATGTCCCTCCAAGGATCTGCATGCCCTCCGACGCGCCCCGCGTCCTCTATTCCGCAAAAGACCTCGTCAACTTCTTCGGCTGCAAGCACGCCACCGCGCTCGACCTCGTAGTCCGCGCCGGCGCGATGCCCGCGCCCGAGGAGCCGAAAGACGAATACCGAGACCTTCTCAGGGCGAAAGGCATCGCGCACGAGAAGCGCTACCTCGAGACTCTTCGCGCGCAGGGCAAAACGACACGAGAAATCCCCGATCTCGGCTCGCTCGAACCAAGAGCCGAGGCGACGCGTCAGGCGATGCGCGACGGCGTCGACGTGATCTATCAAGGAGCCCTCGAGAATCTCCCCTGGTACGGCTACTCGGACTTTCTGATGCGCGTCGAGAAGCCATCGCGCCTCGGCGCCTACTCTTACGAAGTTGCTGACACCAAGCTCGCGCGCTCGGCCAAGCCGAAGCATGTCTTCCAGCTC
>DATBHD010000170.1:0-27944 GCA_036557635.1 Gemmatimonadaceae bacterium | reverse complement strand
CTTCGCGTTCGTGTTCGGAGCTTGCATCGGCTCCTTCCTCAACGTTTGCATCGCGCGGTGGCCGCGCGAGCAATCGGTGATTCGTCCGCGCTCGCGGTGTCCGAAGTGCGGACATCAGCTCGCGTGGTTCGAGAACGTGCCGATCGTGAGCTGGCTGGTTCTGCGCGGACGCTGTCGCTGCTGCACCGAGTCGATATCGCCGTCGTATCTCATCGTCGAACTGGTCGTGGCGCTCGCATGGCTGGGCGCGGTCCTCGCGTTTGGGCCAACGTTCAACGCCGTGCGTGTCGCGGTGTTCGGTACCGTGCTCCTTGGCATCGCGATGAGTGATGCGCAGACGTATCTGATTCCCGACGGCTTCACTCTCTTCGGTTTGGGCTGGACGCTGCTTACCGCGATCATCGCGTTCTTCCTGAACCAGTCCTCCATTTTCGCCGGGCCATACGAGGCGCTCATTGGCGCGTGTGCCGGTGCGGGCATGATCGCGATCGTCGGCTGGCTGGGCGAAGTCGCGCTCAAGAAGGAAGCGATGGGGTTGGGAGACGTCACGCTGATGGCGTTCATCGGCGGCGCATTGGGTCCGCAGCGTGCGATCATGACGGTATTCGTGGCGTCGGCGCTGGGCGCCGTCACTTTTCTGGGGGTCGTGTATCCGATTACGTGGTTTCGCCGTACGCATACACGTGAGCAAACCGAGCTCGCGCTGGGCGGCGCGCCATTTACGGCGCCGCTCGTTCCATTCGGCGTCTTCCTTGCGCCTGCCGCTGTGCTGACGTTGCTTTGGGGAGAGACATGGCTCGGGTGGCTCTTGAGAAGCTAGGGCTAGAGCTTAGGGGATAGGGCTAGGGCGTAAGATCGGCGCGCGCTAGAACCTTCTGACCCGCAGTTGCCCCTAGCCCCCTAGCCCCTGGTCCCCTAATCCCTCTCGTAGTGATCGGTGATTTCCTGGCGCCCGAAGGTGACGCACTCAAGCGCTTCACCCGTGATCTGACCGCCGACGCGCGCGCGGCGCGCCTCGAGCCGGTGCGCTGTCGGGACGCCGAAGTCGATCGCGTCATCGACATCCTGCTTCGACACGGCAAGAACAACCCGACGCTCGTTGGACCCGCGGGCGTCGGCAAGACGGCGATCGCCGAAGGTCTCGCGCAGCGCATCGCCGAGGGGCGAGTGCCGCTCGTCCTGCGCAACGTTCGACTTCTCTCTCTCGACCACGTCGGGTTGCTCGCCGGAACCACATACCGCGGCCAGTACGAGCAGCGCATCAGCGCCCTCGTGGAGGAGACGACCGCGGCGCGGAACGTGATCCTCTTCATCGACGAGCTGCACAATCTCATCGGCCAGGGCACCGCGCTCGGGGCGGCGATGGACGCGGCCAACATGCTGAAGCCCGCGCTCGTGCGCGGCGACTTCCGCGTCATCGGCGCGACGACGAACGAGGAGTACGAGAGATGGATACTCGGTGATCCGGCGCTCGAGCGCCGCTTCCAGAAGGTGGTCGTCCGCGAGCTCGGCGCAGAGGAAGCGCTCGAGATCCTGCAAGCGCGGCGCGAGCGACTGGAGCGACATCACAATGTGCTCATCTCCGAGGAAGCGCTGCGGTCGTCCATCTCGCTCACCGACACGTACGTGAGCGATCGGATGCGTCCCGACAAGGCAATCGACGCGCTCGACGAGGCGTGCGCGCACATGCAGGCCGTCGCCACGTATTCGCCGCGTGCCGAGGAATTGATGCGACGTCGGGCGTCGCTGCTGCGCCGCGAATCGGCGCGGAAGGACACGCCCGCCGATCGCCGCAACGTTAGGCGTGACGCGGTGGAGCACGATGACCAGGACGGCGCGGAGCGTCCGGCGGAACGCGAGGGGGACGACGGTTTCGGCGCGCTCGAGCGCTTCGGCGCCGAGCTCGAAGCGCTGTTCATGGGACCGCCGCCCAAGCGTGCCGCGCCTAACGCGACGGCGAGCGCGGAGCCGGCGCCGGCACCACCGACTCCGCCTCCGGCAGCGCCCTCGGCGACTTCGCTCTCCGAGATCGAAGCCGAGCTCAATCGGCTGCTCATGGAGCAGGGTATCGTCGTGCGTGGACACGACATCGCGCGCGTCGTCGGTCTCATGTCTGGAAAAAGCGTGGCGTGGGCAGAGTAAGTTGTTTCGCCGCGGCGTTGCTCGTTGCCGCGTGCCGTCCCGACTTCCGCGGCGGACAACAGGGTCCGTACGCCGATCGCGTTGCCGCCGACGTACCGGAGATCGAGAAGGCGGTCGGTGTGCCCTTCAAGCATCCACCGAAACTCGAAGTTCGGACGCGCGCTCAGGTCCGCGCCTTCGTGGCCGCGCAACTCGAGGACACCGCGGCGCGGCGCGATCTCGCGGGAAAGGAGGCGACGTACAAGGTGCTCGGCCTCATTCCGGACACGATGAGCGTCCGCAAGCTGTTTCTCGACGTGCTCACCGAACAGATCCTCGGCTACTACGATCCGAAGACGAAGGTGCTGTACGTCATGAACGGCGCCCCCGACGATGTCATCGGCTTGACGATCATGCACGAGCTCGTGCACGCGCTGCAGGACCAGTACTTCAACCTCGATTCCCTGCAGCATCAACTGGGCGACGCTGACCGCGAGGCTGCCGCGCAAGCGATCGTCGAAGGCGAGGCGGTCTACGAGCAAGTGGAGGCGGCCGGCGGCGGCAGAGGGAACATTGCCGCGCGGTTTCCCGGTGGCCGGGACCGGATACGCGATCTCATTCGCGAATCCCAGAGCTCGCCCGTCCTCAATGCGGCACCGATGGTTATCCAGGAGGAATTGCTCTTCCCGTACATCAATGGCTTCGACTTCGTCGCGCGGTTCAAAGAGCGCGAGCCTGGGAAGTTGCCCTTCGACGACATGCCGCAGTCGACGGAGCAGGTGATGCACGATCGCGCATACTTTGGAACGCCGCGCGACGCGCCCTTGCGCGTCACGTTGCCCAAAGTCCCCGGCGCGATTTACGAGAACACGCTCGGTGAGTTCGACACGCGGCTCTTTCTCTACGAGCACCTGCAGGATCAGGAGGCCGCCTCACGAGCAGCGATCGGCTGGGGCGGTGATCGCTATGTCGTCGTAAGTACCTCGGCGGGAAATGGAATTGCCTGGGTGACCGCCTGGGACAGCGCCATCGACGCCGCGGAGTTCGTCGACGCGCTTGGACAGGCTATCCAGAAACGGTATCGCGGCGCCGCGCCGACCATCGGCGCCCGCGGGGTGCGGACGTACTCGGGGCACGGTCGCACCGTCGTCGTGACGCCGCGAGAGATCGACGGGAAGAACGTGGTCCTCATGGTCGACGTGCCCGCTGGCGTTTCGCCGCAGCTGCTCGATTTCTCGCGTGTGACCCTCGGCGGCTGAGCGCCCGAGACCATGCAACTGGTGCAGGACGAAGCGACTCGTCAGGCAGCGCTCGACCGGATGAAGCGGCGAGCGACGGCGCTGCTCGTCGTCGCGACCGTCATTTTCTTCGTCACGCGGCTGGTGGAATCTCGATATCCCTGGATCGGGATTATCCGCGCAACGGCCGAAGCGTCGATGGTCGGTGGCCTCGCCGATTGGTTCGCGGTGACGGCGCTCTTCCGGCATCCGATGGGCATTCCGATCCCGCACACGGCGATCGTACCGGCGCGCAAGGATCGCGTTGGGCGCACCCTCGGCGCTTTCGTCCAGAAGAATTTTCTCACGCGCGAAGTCATCGCGAACCGACTGCGCAGCATCGACATCGCGCCGCGTCTCGCCCAGTGGCTCGCGAGCCCGGACAACGTGCGTCAGATCGCTCGTCACGCCGCGTCCTCACTCGCCTCGGCGGCGGAGCTCGTGCGGGATGAAGATGTCGAGGCGTTCATCGATCGAGGCGTCGCCGAACGCATTCGCGCGATGAAGGCCGCGCCGCTGCTCAGCCGGCTCCTGTCGGTGATCACCGCCGACAACCGACATCAGGAATTGCTCAACGAGGCAATTCGCCTTGCCGCGAATGCCGTCGAGGACAGCCGCGCGCTCATCCGGCTCCGCGTCGAAGAGGAGACACCGTGGTGGGTACCGAGCGCGATCGACGACAAGATCTATCGCAAGATCGTATCGGCGATCGAGCGAACGTTGATTGAAGTGCGGGACGATGCGACGCACCCGCTCCGGGAGCGCTTCGACATTGCGATCGACAATTTCATCGAGAAGCTGAACAATTCGCCCGCCGTCGCCGCCCGGATCGAGGCGATCAAGGAAGAGCTGCTGCTGAGCGATGCGGCGCGGCGATTCTCGTCCGGGCTGTGGGGTCGGGCCAAGACGGCGCTCGTTCGCTACGCGGAGGCGCCTGACGAGGTCGCGCCAGGGACGATCGAGCGGGCAATCAACTCGTTTGGCGAAGCAGCGCTGAAGGATCCCGAGCTTCTCGCAAAGGTCGACGAGTTCGTCGTCGATGTCGCGATGTTTCTCGTCGATCGATATCAGAGCGAGGTCGCGGACCTCATCTCGCACACCGTTGCGTCGTGGGATCCCGACGTCACATCGCACCGCGTCGAGCTCGCGATCGGCCGCGATCTGCAGTTCATCCGCATCAACGGCACGCTCGTTGGCGGACTGGCGGGGATGGCGATCTATCTGATTTCGAAGCTGATGCCGTAACGGTCATCCCTCGCTCGCTCCTCGCGATGACAGCTAGGCGCCTTGCGCCGCCACTGAATCCTCGCGATCGACGCGCGTCGTGGAACCGGCGATGCCCGGTGAGGGCTCCGGCTCCGTGACATCGGCGACGCCCAGCGGCGCCGGAAGGAGCGCGAGATGGAGCACCTCGTCCATCCGCTCGACGAAGGTGAACGCCATGTTCTGCTTCACCTCGGCGGGCACGTCCCGCAGGTCCTTCTCGTTCGACTTGGGCATGATTACTTCGCGGAGGCCCGCTCGATAGGCGGCGAGCACCTTCTCCTTCACGCCGCCGATCTCGAGCACTTTCCCGCGGAGCGTCACCTCACCCGTCATCGCGACATCACGTCGCACCGGACGATTGCTCAGCGTGCTCGCGATGGTGAGCGTGAGCGTGATGCCCGCGCTCGGCCCGTCCTTCGGAATGGCGCCGGCGGGCAGGTGGATGTGCAGGTCGTACTCCCGGAAGTCGGAGTCGGGGATCGCGAGCTGGCCGGCGCGCGACCGCACGTACGAGTACGCGGCGTCCACGCTCTCGCGCATCACTTCGCCCAGCTGTCCCGTGACAGTCAGGCGCCCAGTTCCCGGCATCTTGAGCGCTTCGATGATCATGAGATCGCCGCCGGTCGCCGTCCAGGCGAGTCCGGTCGCGACGCCGACCTCGGGCACCTTCTCCGCCTCCTCGACTGCATAACGAGGGATGCCAAGTATCTCTTCGACTTTCTCGAGGTCGATGACCCACGCGCCCTCTTCACCCTCCGCCTTCCGGCGCGCGCGCTTTCTCATGATCGCGGCGAGATTGCGCTCGAAATTTCTGAGGCCGGCTTCCCTCGAGTAGCGATTCGAGATGAACGAAAGGGACTCGTCGGTGAACTGAATGTCCTTGTCCGTGATGCCGTGCTCCTCGAGCAAGCGAGGAAGCATATAACGCCACGCGATCTCGACTTTTTCCTCGACGGTATAGCCGGCGATCTTGATGATCTCGAGTCGATCACGAAGCGGCGCGGGGATGTCGAACAGGTTGTTCGCGGTGCAAATGAACAACACCGACGACAGGTCGAAGGGCAGATTGAGGTAGTGATCGACGAAGCCGCTGTTCTGCGAAGGGTCCAGGACCTCGAGCATCGCCGCCGTCGGGTCACCACTCGGCCCACCACCGGACATCTTGTCGATCTCGTCGATCATCAGGATCGGGTCCCGCGTCTGGACGCGTCGCAGCGACTGCAGGATGAGTCCGGGCATCGCCCCGACATACGTACGCCGGTGGCCGCGCACTTCGGCCTCGTCGCGCACGCCGCCGACGGAGATACGATAGAACTCGCGCCCAATCGCCTTGCCGATCGCCGCGCCTAACGACGTTTTGCCCGTGCCCGGCGGTCCGACGAAGCACAGAATCGGACCGTGTGGGTCGCCGCCGCGCAGCTTGCGCACGGCGAGGTATTCGATGATGCGCTCCTTCGCTTCATCCAGCCCGTAGTGGCCCGCGTCGAGCGCTTCCTGAACCTTCTTCAGGTCGATTTCCGTGTCGCCGGATTTCTTGTTCCAGGGCAGCGCCAGCACCCAATCGAGATAGGTGCGCACGACCTGATACTCGCTCGAGGCGGGCGACAGCATGCGCATCCGCTCGGTCTCGCGACGCGCTTCCTGTCCAACTTTCTCGGGGAGTCCCGCCTCGTCGATCTTCTTCAGGATCTCGATCGCTTCCTTCTCGCCCGGATCCGTCTCGCCGAGCTCCGACTGAATCGCGCGAAGCTGCTGCCGTAGATAGAACTCGCGCTGATGCTGCTCGATCTTGATCTCGGTCTGCCGCTTCACGTCCTCCATGACGCGCGCCCGCGCCACTTCACGCTCGAGGCGCGACAATATGAATCGCAGGCGTTGTCCGACGTCGAGGCGTTGCAGCACTTCATCTTTATCGGCGATGCGAAAGTTCATATTCGTCGCCGCGAGATCCGCGAACCGTCCCGGATCGCTGACATTCATTTTGAGAATCGCCGGCACTTCGTCTGGAATGCGATCCACCAGCTCGGCGAGGGTTTCGGCCGACGTGACGATGCGCGCGACGAGATCATCGACCTCGGTCGCATCGGCGGGAGTCTCCTTCGCCGGCCGCACCGACGCGACGGGATACGGCTCCGTTCGCGCGATCTCTTCGACGGAGATGCGGCGCAAGCCCTGCAGCGTGATCTGCACCGTGTCGCCGGGCAGATTGATGCGTTCATGTACGCGCGCCGCCACACCGATGCGTCCGATGAATTTCTGCGCGTCGATCGGCTCGTCGTGATCGCCGCTCGCGACGACGAGTGCGACGATCAACCCCGGCTCTTCGTGCGCGCGCAACAGCGCGAGATTCTCGGGTGCCCCCATCTGCACCGCGATTGTTCCCAGCGGATACACGATGGTGGAGCGAAGCGCCATCAACGGCAGCGCGGGCGGCAGTTCGGACTTCAGGATCTCTTCCTTACGCTGGACTTTGGCCATGGGGAGGAAGGTAACGTGGGGCGGCTGGCCGCTGAAACGGTCGGTTAGCTCCATGTGCAGCGCGTCGCGCATACGCTGCTTTCGGTAGGACGCGCGAGAACGCTTCCGGTCAAGCGAACGCGGGCGGGTCGCGCGCGGGCCGTTGCGCGCGGAGCGCGGAGCACAAGGAGGCCGCGCGCCACGCGCTACGCTCCACGCTCTATGGTTTGCTTGTCCTAACCTGTGCTCTCACTTACGTTTCTGGGCTATGTTTGACGAGCTCAGTGAGAAACTGGAAGCCACCTTCGCGCGACTGCGCGGCCGCGGCGTCCTCAACGAATCCGACATCAAAGAGGGACTTCGCGAAGTACGGCGCGTCCTTCTCGAAGCCGATGTCAACTTTCAACTCACCCGCGAATTCCTGGAGCGGGTCGAGAAGAGAGCCGTTGGCGTTGCGCAGCTGCGCACTGTCTCGCCCGCGCAGCAGCTCGTCAAGATCGTGTACGACGAGCTCACGACGATGCTCGGCGAACGCCGCGAGCCGCTCAAGCTCAGCACCGTTCCGCCGACCGTCGTTATGATGGTCGGACTGCAGGGATCCGGAAAGACGACCACGGCCGCCAAGCTCGCGCGCAAGCTCAAGGCGGAAGGAAAGGCCACACGCCTCGTGGCCGCCGACGTGTATCGTCCCGCCGCTATCGATCAGCTGGAAACGCTCGGCGCCCAGCTGGATGTGCCTGTCTACGCGGATCGCGCCACGACCGACGTGGTGCGAATTGCCAAGGCCGGCATCGATGCCGCGAAGCGCGCGCGAGATCGCGTCGTCATCGTCGACACCGCGGGCCGCTTGCAGATCGACGACGAGATGATGACCGAGCTCGATCATCTCAAGCACGCGATCCACCCCGACGAAATCCTCTTCGTAGCCGACGGCATGACCGGTCAGGACGCGGTGCGCATCGCGCAGGGATTCGATCAGCGCTTGCACGTGACCGGGGTCATCCTCACGAAGATGGATGGTGACGCGCGCGGTGGCGCGGCGCTGTCGATCTATGGCGTCACGAAGAAGCCGATCAAGTACGTCGGTGTCGGCGAGAAACCCGACGCGCTCGAGGAATTCCATCCCGAGCGCATGGCGGGGCGCATTCTGCAGCAGGGTGACGTCGTCAGCCTGGTCGAGAAGGCGCAGGAGGCGTTCGATGCCGACGAAGCTCGGCGCCTGGAGAAAAAGGTGAAGAAGGAGGGCATGGACTTGAATGACTTCCTCACCGCGATGCGCCAGATCGAGAAGCTCGGGCCGCTCGAGGGCTTGCTCAAGATGCTACCCGGCGTAAATACGAAGGTGCTCAAGCAGGTCAAGGCCGCCGATCCCAAGCGCATGAAGCACGTGGAAGCGATCGTGCTGTCGATGACGCCGGCCGAGCGCAGGAATCCAGCTGTGATGAATGGTTCACGTCGTGCACGCGTTGCGCGTGGCTCGGGTCGGCCGGTGAGCGAGGTCAATCGGCTGCTCGAGCAGTTCCGTGAGATGCAAAAGATGATGAAGAAAGCCGCCGCTGCGGGCGGCGGCGGTAAGTTCAGGCCGAACATGTTCGGCATGCGGTAATCCGGGTGCGGTTGGGAATTGCCCAGCACGCGATGAGCCCGGTGTAGTTCAACATTCGATCGAGGAGCAAGAGCACCATGGCAGTCCGCATTCGTCTTCGCCGCACAGGCCGCAAGAAGGCCCCGATGTACCGCATCGTCGTCGCCGATTCGCGCAGCCCGCGCGACGGCCGTTTCATCGAGATCGTTGGACAGTATGCTCCCCGACAAAGTGAGAACGCGCTCAATCTTCAAACCGAGCGCGTGAACTACTGGCTCGACAACGGCGCGCTGCCGTCGGATACGGTGCGGTCGCTGCTGCGCCGCGCCGGCATTCTCAAGACGCGTCACGAGCAGCGCATCGGGCGAACGCTCAAAGCGCGCGCCGTGCCGCTAAGCGAGACGGAAGAGGGCGGCGCTGCCTGACGAGCATCGCGTAGGCCGATGAGCGCGCCCGCCCGACCCGAGCGCGGCGAGGAGTTCATCATCGTCGGTCGGGTACGCAAGGCACACGGAATTCGCGGTGAGCTGGTTGTCGAGCCGCTCACCGACACGCCGGATGTCATCTTCGCGCCGGGTCGGCGAGTGTTGGCCGGCACGGCGCGCGGCGATCTCGTCGCGGGAAACAAGGAGCTCCGCGTCGAGCGTGCCTCTCGATTCAAGGGAGGATTGATCGTCGCCTTCCGCGAGATCGGCGATCGCACGACGGCCGAGCAGTGGCGCGATCGCTACTTTCTCGTGCCCCGCGCCGAGGTCGTGGCGCTGGACGCGGGCGAGATCTACGTGCACGAGCTGCTCGGCATGCATGTGCGGCTCGAGTCCGGGGAGCCGCTCGGTGAAGTCGCCGACGTCTACGAGCTGCCGCAGGGGCTCGCCATCGATGTCCGGCGCACCGGACGGAGTGACACGGTGCTGCTCCTGTACGAACAGTCGGTTCTCTCGGTCGATCGTAACGCGAAAGCGCTGACGGTGTCGATTCCGGAAGGGCTCATTGATTAGTTCATGCTAATCATCCGAATCGTCACGATCTTCCCCGAGTTCTTCGCCGCGCCGCTCGCGCTCTCGATTCCGGCGCGCGCGGCGGCGGCGGGGAGCGTCACTTACGAGGTCGCCGATCTGCGCGACTACACGCACGACCGGCATCGCACCGTCGACGACTACGCGTACGGCGGCGGCCCGGGGATGGTCATGAAGCCCGATCCCTTTTTCGAAGCGGTCGACGCGCTCGGCGCCCGACCGCCAATCGTGCTGCTGTCTCCGCGCGGCCGGCGCTTCGAGCAGGCAGACGCGATCCGCTATGCGGCGGGAACGGAGCTCACGCTCCTGTGCGGCCACTACAAGGATGTCGATCAGCGGGTGGCCGATCATTTGGCGACCGAAGAAATTTCGCTCGGCGACTTCGTGCTGAGCGGTGGCGAGCCTGCGGCGCTCGCGATCGTCGACGCGACCGTGCGCCTCCTCGAGGGCGCGATGTCCGATCACGAGAGCGCGTACGGCGATTCCTTCTTCGATCGCGAGCTCAGCGCGCCGAGTTACACGCGTCCGCCGGTGTACCGCGGCTATTCGGTCCCGGACGTGCTGTTGTCGGGTGATCATCAGCGCATCGCCACGTGGCGCGAAGAGGAAGCGACGCGTCTGTCCACGCAGCGTCGCGCACAGTCGAGCCGACACGGCGCCGTGCCCAAGCAGGGCGATTAGTCTCGCAAGCTGTTACCCGCTCTAGCGTTCGCCAATTCGCGCCGTTAGCTTACCCGGTCTCACCAAAACAGCTTTGTCCGGGCCTTTGCCCCGAGCGTCATATGCATGCTTTCATCGAAACCCAGAAAGAGTGGCTCCGCGACATTCCTCCCTTTCGCGCCGGCGATACGCTGCGCGTCAGCGTTCGCGTGAAAGAAGGAGAGAAGGAGCGCATTCAGGCCTTCGAGGGCGTCTGCATCGCGCGCCGCGGGAGCGGAGTGAGCGAGAGCTTCACGGTGCGGAAGATCTCGAACGGCGTCGGCGTCGAGCGCATTTTCCCGGTGCACAGCCCGATGCTCGCCGAAATTCAGGTCGTTCGCCGCGGACGCGTCCGTCGCGCAAAGCTCTACTATCTCCGCCATCTCACCGGGAAGGCGACGCGCATCAAGGAGAAGAAGGTGCGCGTCTCGGTGCCCGAGACGGGCACGCCGACCACGGAGTAGCGGAGCCAAGACAGTGTCGCGCGCCGATGAGTCGGACGCGCACAATCGGACACTCGCGCCCTCGGCACGTCGCGATCGGTGGAGCACGATCGAGCGCGATTTGCGTCAGACGGTTGGGCCGCTGATTGCCGGCATCGATGAAGTGGGACGGGGTCCGCTCGCGGGCCCCGTTGTCGCGTGCGCCGTGATCATGCCGCCGCAGGAGCGCGTCATCCGCGGCGTCGACGATTCGAAGGTCCTCACCGCCGACGCGCGCGCCGAGCTGGCGATGAAGATCCGCGCGCGCGCGCTCGCGATCGGCGTCGGCGCGGCGTCGGTGCGCGAGATCGATCGACTCAACATCTTTCACGCGGCGGTCCTGGCGATGCGTCGCGCGCTCGGGCGGCTCACTCTGCGTCCCGATCACGTCATTGTCGACGGACGCGCCATTCGCTCCCTCGGCACGCCGCACACCGCGGTCATCGATGGCGACGCGTGCTGTTATAGCATTGCGTGCGCGTCGATCATCGCGAAGGTGACGCGCGACCGAGTCATGCACGCGCTCGCCGTGCGCTATCCCGTGTATCGCTGGGAGCGCAATGTCGGCTATTCGACGGCGGCGCACTTCGCCGGCATCAGCGCGCACGGAGTGACGCCGCATCATCGGCGCTCCTTCATGCCGGTGAGCCAGCTCGGGTTGCCCTTCGACCTCGTCGCCGCCGATGCCGACGCGATCGTCTCGGACACCAGCGAGCTCCGCTGCCTAACGAGTGACTCGCTGAAGCCGGGCGCGGCTGGTCCGCCGTCGAGCCCGCTCGCACCAGGGAGCTGACGCGGTCGTCCTCGACGGCGACCTGCTTGCACCGGTGACGAATTGCGGGACGCCGGAGTTTGACTGTTCACATCATCGCAAGAGCCGCTTCGTGGGCATACTTGCGAATTCGTGAAACACGACTGGGCGGGCTCGGGGGGAGGGGAGTAGCACCGCCGAATCACAGGCGGAGGCCTACGCATGCTACTCCCTCGCACACCTACGCTCGCGCTCGTCCTCGGCGCGGCGACCCTCCCATGCGCGCTGGCGGCGCAAGTCACCACAGTCACTGGCCGCGTCACTTCGGATGCGGGCGTCGGCCTCGCTGACGCAACCGTCTCCATCCCCGCGCTGAGTGTCGGCGCGCGCACGCAGGACCAGGGACGTTACACCTTCACCGTACCGGCGGCGCGCGGTGCCGGGCAGACCGTCTCCGCTATCGCCCGACGGGTCGGCTACACGCCGATGACGGTGCAAATCACGCTCACCGCCGGCACGGTCACCCAGAACTTCACACTCACAGAAAGCGCCCTCCAACTCGGTGAGGTCGTCGTCACTGGCGCGGGGACGTCACAGACGCGCGAGCGCCTCGGCAATGTCATCAACACCGTTGACAGTTCACTCATTCTCCGGGCGGCATCACCGCAAAACGTCGTCACCGCACTCGCGGGAACGGCGCCGAATGTTCGCGTGCGCACCCAAGCGGGCGATCCCGGCTCGTCGGCGTATGTCGTGATCCGCGGCGCGACGTCGGTCACGGGAACGAACCAACCATTGTTCGTGATCGACAATCAACCGATCGACAACAGCACGATCTCGACGAGCGGTGGCGACGGGAGCACGGTGACGCAGAATCGCGCCGCCGACATCAACCCGAACGACATCGCCGACATTCAGATTCTGAAAGGCGCCGCGGCATCGGCGATCTACGGCGCGCGCGCGGCGAATGGCGTCATCCTCATCACCACGAAGCGCGGTCAAAGCGGACCCACGCGCTACACCTATTCCACGACCGAAACGTTCGACAAGATCGATCGCACCATGCCGCTTCAGACCGATTGGGGGCAGGGCAGCGACAGCCTCTCCGGCCGGTGCGCGACGCCGAATTGCGCCGGAGCAGCCGGGTCTTTCGGTCCCTTCCTCGCCGGCAGCACGCCGGTCTTCAATCACGCGAGCGAGATCTTCCAGACCGGACTCACCGCCGACAACAACCTGAGCATCTCCGGCGGCAACACGCGTACGACGTTCTATCTGTCGGGTGGAGAGACCGGTCAGCAGGGCGTCATGAAGGGCGGCAACAACCGCTACGATCGCACGACGTTCCGTCTCAAGGCGACGCATCAACTGCTGGAGGCGCTCACGTTAGGCGGGAATTTCTCTTTCTATGACACGCGCGGCGACTACGTGCAGAAGGGATCGAACACCGACGGCTTGCTACTCGGCGCGCTCCGCACACCGCCCGACTTCAACAACCTCCCGTTCCTCGATCCCGTCTCCGGCCTCCAGCGCTCGTATCGCTTTCCCGATCCAACGCCGTCGAGCATCCGCTCGGGGCGAGGCTATGACAACCCATTCTTCGTGCTAGCGAACAATGGCAACAGGAGTGAGCTGGGCCGCTTCATCGGGAATGTGAGCGCGGACTACGTCGCCACGGATTGGTTGAGCTTTCACTACACTCTCGGCGCTGACTACTACGACGATTCGCGCCTCGAGGCGCTGCCGCTCACCTCGTCGGGGGAGCCGAACGGCGACCTCACACGTCTCAACCTCAACAATCTCCAGATCGATCACAATCTGACGGCGTCGCTCACACATGATTTCGGAACGAACATCGACGCGAAGCTCACGCTCGGTCAGAACCTGAATTCGCGCCGCTTTCGCTCGGTCTCGGTGTTCGGCGATCAACTGATCGCACCGACGCCTTTCGTGCTTCAGAACACGGTGAGCTATACGCCCACTGAGTTGCGCTCATTGCGTCACATCGAAGCGTACTTCGCGCAGGGGGAGCTCGGCTTCTACGATCAACTCTTCCTCACCGCCGGCCTTCGCGACGACGGCTTCTCGACCTTCGGCGCGTCGAAGCGCACCGCGCTCTATCCCAAGGTGGACCTCTCCTGGCTCTTCACACGATTCCTCGGGAACGCGTCGGAGTCTGGTGTGCTCAGCTCTGGAAAGCTGCGCGCGGCGTACGGCGAGACCGGCGCCGAACCGCCGGTGTACGCGACGATCACCGCATTGTCGTCGACGGCGCTCTTCGGCAGCGGATTCGGTGACGCCATTGGCGTCAAACAGAGCGGGCAGGGGGGGCTCGTGACTGGCGGCGCGCTCGGCAACAACGATCTCCGGCCGGAGCGCGATCGCGAGGCCGAGGTCGGCACCGATCTGAGCTTCTTCGATCAGCGGTCGGACCTGAGTTTCACATACTACAATCGTCGCTCGACCGACGTCATTCTCTCCATTCCGGTCAACGCATCCCAGACCGGCGCGGCGTCGCAGCTCGCGAACGCCGCCACCGTCTCGAACAAGGGTGTCGAGCTCGCGTTCAACATGCGGCCGATCAGCAACAGGGCGAGCGAGTGGTCGATTGGCTTGCAGTGGGCGCGAAATCAGGGACGAGTTGTCTCCCTCGCGCAGGGCGTGGAATTCATTCCCTATGACAATGAAGGGTTCACCGGATCGATCGGGTCGTCGACCGTCGGCTACGCCCCTGGCGTCATTCGCGGTCTCGACTTCGCGCGCTGCGGCTACGGCGAGCAGATCGACATCGACGGCAGCGGCAACTTGCAGAGCATCGACGCCCTATGCGGCGCCAACGCGAAGAAGGGATCGCTCTTCCTGAACAACGTGAACGGCCGCGGGCTTCCCGTGGTCGATCCCGACGAAACAGTCATCGCCGATCCGAATCCCAAGTGGACGGGTTCCATCAACTCGTCGTATCGCCTTGGTCACTGGGAAGTCTCTACCCTTCTCGACATCCGGCACGGCGGCCAGATGTGGGACGGCACACGCTCGGCGCTCTACCGGTTCGGCACGCACAAAGACACGGACATTCGCTCGCAGATCGGCACCTTCGGCCAGAATTGGGAGACGAGCGTCTACCCGGACGTCGCTGGGCCCGGCGCGGGACGTCCGGCCTTCAGCAGCGAAGCGCAGTGGGAGCAGTGGTTCACGACCGAGGGTGGTTCGGCGAGTGACGCGCAGGCGCAGTTCGTCGAGAACGCTGGCTTCGTGAAGTGGCGCGAGTTGGCGCTCAGCTATCGGCTCGATCAGCCGACGATCGTCGGCAAGCTCGGTGTGAGTAGCGCGGTCATTCGCGTCGCCGGCCGCAACCTCAAGACGTGGAGCAACTACAAGGGTCTCGATCCCGAGTCGAGCCTCGGCGGCGCCGAGTTCCTGACGCAGGGTATCGACTACTTCAATAATCCGCTGACGCGGTCGTTCGTTGTTTCAATGACGCTCAACCGCTGACGCGAGAGGACTCATAAATATGAAGATCATCAACGTGCAGGCCCGCCGGGCGGCGGCACTCTTGCTGCTCGCCGGCGCCGCGGCCTGTGGAGACTTTCTCAGTGGTGGAGAGCTGAGCACCGATCCCAATCGACCGACGCAGGCGACGAGCACTCAGCTCTTCATCGGCATTCAGAGCAACATCTGGGCAGAGCTGGAGAGTGATCCGACCCGTATCACGTCGATGTGGGTTCAACAGTTCACGGGAACGAATTTCCAATACGTGAACATCTACAACTACGGTGTCAGCGAGCAGACGACGAACGGCTTCCACGCATCGCTGTATGGCGGCGGCGGCCTCGTCGACCTGAGAAAACTGGAAGCGCAGTCCGCGGCCGCCGGCGACTCGCTCTTTCTTGGAATCGCCCAGGTCCAGGAGGCGCTCCTGATGGGCACCGGCGCGGACCTGTTCGGCGACCTCGTGTACTCGCAGGCGCTCAAAGGCACGCCGAATCCACCGCTCGACCCGCAGCTCAATGTCTATGACACTGTCCAGGCCGTGCTCGGGCGTGCCCTGGTGAATCTCTCTGCCGCGGGCCCGTCGAATTTCGGGCCAGGACGCGCCGATCTCTCCTACGGAGGAAAGGCGGCCAAGTGGATCAAGCTCGCTCACACGCTCGAGGCGCGCTTCTACCTTCACACCGCCGAAGTGCGGCCCGGAGCCTACGCGCAAGCGCTCGCCGAGGCGCCGCTCGGAATCACCGACACCAGCGACAACTTCGTCGCCGTCTTCTCCGGCAACTCCAACGAGCAGAACTTCTGGTATCAGTTCGACATTGTGAACCGGTCGGGCTATCTCACGCCGAACACGAGCTTCGTCTCACTGCTCGAGTCGAGACACGATCCGCGGCTCACGAGCTACTTCAACGCAGACGACTCCGACATCTCCGAGCTGAGGCTGGCGCCCGACTTCACGCAGCCCCTCGTCACCGCTAATGAGAATTTACTCATCTGGTCGGAGGCCGCCGATCGCACTGGTGATCAAGGCACGGCGCTCACGAAGCTGAATGCCGAACGCGAGCTGGCTGGTCTGCCCCCGGAGGCGGTCGCCAGCCAGGCGCTGTTGGCCGAGATTCTCACCGAGAAGTACGTCTCCGATTTCCAGAGCCTCGAGGCGTGGAATGACTACAAGCGCACCTGTTCGCCGAACCTCGTCCCCGTAGTCGCAGGGAAGAAGATCCCCGCTCGATTGTTCTATGACGCGAGCGAACGACAGACCGACTCGAGCATACCGCTGCCGACGCAGCAGCCCACACGAAACGCGAACGATCCCGCGAATGCGGTGTCCGACGCGACTGGCGTGGCCTGCCTGGGGCAGTAAGTGCAGGCGCTCGGGGGCTGGGGACTAGAGCTGGGGCCTCGGGGCTAGGCTCAATCGCAGTTCCCTGGCCCTAGTCCCCTGGCCCCTAGCCCCTCTAGTTTCCGGCCCTCATGGACAACTCTGTCTTTCGGCCGGAACTCTTTGCCGGGCAGGTCGCGCTCATCACCGGCGGCGCGACCGGAATTGGCTTCGGCATCGCCGAGCTCCTCGGCGCCCTCGGCGCGCACGTCGTGATCGCGAGCCGCAAACAGGAACACCTCGACGCCGCGGCCGCCTCGCTGGAGAAGAATGGCGCGCGCGTGAGCACGGCGACGGTCGACGTCCGCGATGCCGATCGCGTCAAGGCGATGGTCGAAGAGGTGAAGGGAAAGACGGGCCGCATCGATCTGCTCGTGAACAACGCCGCGGGCAACTTCTACGCGCCATCGGCGACACTCACGGCTAACGCGTGGAAGGCCGTCGTCGAGATCGATCTCAACGGCACCTTCTTCTGCTCTCAGGCGGTTTTTCCGGTGATGAAAGAGCAGGGCGGTGGGCGCATCGTGAGCATCTCGATGACGCTGCACTACCGCGGCTGGCCGCTCATGGCGCACGCGACCGCGGCCAAGGCCGGGATCGACGCGCTGACGCGGACGCTCGCGCTCGAGTGGGCACGCTATGGCATTCGGGTGAACGCTGTCGCTCCGGGACCGATTCCGACGGAAGGCGTACGCAAGGCGTTCACACCGCCGAGCTCGGAGGGCAACGTGCCCGACGTGTTCGCCGTCGAGCGCGCGCTGGAAGATTATGCGAAGAAGTCGATTCCCCTGCGCCGCTGGGGCACACCTAACGACATCGCCAACGCGATCGCGTTTCTGGCGTCACCCGCCGGCGACTGGATCACCGGATCGATTTTTGTCGTCGACGGTGGCGAATGGCTGGCGCGGGGACAGGCGCCGTCGGGATGATCCGGGGAACGCTCATTGCCTCACGAGACTTCCTATTGTCAGATTGAGGTGCCAGCTCGTTCTCATAACCATGAGGCACTGCATGCGAATCGCTGCTCGAGTTCTGCTCCTATCGGTGACGTTGCCGAATTGCCTTGCCGCACAGGTCGCAGCTCAGCCGCCGGCGGATCATGCAAGGGAGTCGTGTGGGTCGCACAACACCCTCGTACGCACGGCGGTCGGTGGCACCTTGGGCGCATGGCTGGGTTTCGTTGCCGCGAAGATCAAGATGAGTGACTGGAACGACGCTTCGCGAGGACCTGCGGCCAATCGAACCAGGAACAACGCCACGGTCGGAGGTGCACTCGTTGGCGTGGCGCTCGCGAACATGCTCTTTCGGTCTCACTCTTGTACCGCCCAACTGCCGTCACGGATCGCGGAAGCCGCGCCGCCTCAATCTGCAGTCCGCCGACCGATCACGACCGAGGAGATCGACCACTCGGGCGTGAACACGAACGTCTACGATCTCGTCAACAGTCTGCGCCGGACGTGGCTCAACGTACGCGGCACCGATTCGTTCTCGGAGGGGCCGCAGAGCATAGACCTCGGCAGCGGCAGGCAGGTGACGGTTACGGGCGAGCCACAACTCGTTATTTACCTTGATAATGCCAGGCTCGGCACCATTAGTCAGTTGCGAACTCTTCCGGTCGCTGGCGTGATCGGTGTTCGCTATTTCGACGCCGCGGAAGCCACCTTCCGTTGGGGTGCCGGGCACACACACGGCGCGATTCAGGTGTTGACGGTGATCGAGCCGCCCGAGCGCTGACCGCCGACGACATCTGGCGACGGCAAAAGAGGCAGGAGGGATATCCCTCCTGCCTCTTTGTTAGTGGCTGCTCGACCCAGTTTACGGATCGATCCAGAGGTGCTTGTTCAATGCGTCGCTGCCGCCCTGCGCCGCGATGGCCGCCTGGAGGTTCGCGTTGTTGAACGACTGCTCCGTTTGCGGATAGATGATCCGTCGCGGAATCTGCTTATCTGAAGTTCGCGCGTTAGGTACCGGCGTCAGATTCGGATACCCTGTGCGGCGCCACTCGCTCCACGACTCGAAGCCCTGCGTGAAGAGGGCGATCCATTTCTGGACGCCGATCTGCGCTAGACCACCCGCTCCCGGCGTGTAGACGATGCGCGGCTGCGCCAAGTAGGCCGCGATATTGGCGGCACTCACTCCCCACTGTTCCATTGAGGCGGTGATACCGTCATTGTAGAACTGCGCCGCGCTGCCGGAGATCCAGCCGCGCTCCGCCGCCTCCGCCTTGATGAACGAGAACTCGGCGTAGGTCATGAAGTACGACGGCTGATCAGCCGCTATGACCTGGAGGCCAATGCGCGATGCCTTCGGGCCCCAGTTGCCGGCGTCGCCGGCCTCGAGACCGTTAGGCTGGCCCCGATATCCTCCCGCGGCAACCGGCGAGCAAAGTGGAATGGCTGCACCGGCCGCGAGGCACGTCGGATCCTGAACGGGCCGCGCGAAGACCGCCAGTCGCGGATCGCTGAGGCTCTTGAGCGTGTCGATGAACGTGCTGCTCATGCGCGTGTCATCGCGTGTGCCTTGGCCGTCCTTTTCCGTATCCCACCACGGATTGTTGTTTGTCCCGTCGCCCGGCCAAGTGATCTGCGCGTTGTCCGAGTTGTCTTCGAAGCCGCCGGCGGCGATCGCCGCCGTGACTTCACTCTTGGCGCGGTTGGGGTCGACATTCGACAGGTTCATACCGAGTCGCGCACGGAGCGAGTTCGCGAACTTCTTCCATTTGACCATGTCCCCGCCGAACACCGGATCCTGCGTACCGAATGTCAACCCCGCGCTCGGCCCCATCATCGCATCGGCGTCACCGAGATTCTTGAGCAGCGAGTCATAGATCACTTGCTGCTTGTCGTACACCGGCGCGATGATCCCCTTGTCGCCCTGACCCGCTTGACTGAATGGAATGTCGCCCCAGAACCCAGTGAGCGTAGAGTAATTGAACGCCCGCAGGACCAGGATCGGTCCCGTCTCGTTCGGGTGATTGGCGGCAACGGTTTGACGCAGGGCCTGCTGCAAGTCCTGCAACGGACCCGTGTAGTACGCGTTGAACCACCCGTCCGCCGTCGTCGGTCGGAACTGATAGTAGCTGATTTCCGGGTACTGATACTCGGCAGCGTATTGCGGCCAGTGAACGAAAGCACTGGGAGTGATTTCGAGATCGCTGCGAATGCGCCGAATCGACGAGACAGCTGCCGTTGGAAAGAGCAGGGTCGCCGAGACCTGCTCGGGCGCATTCGGGTTCTTGTTGACGGCCGTGAGCTTGTTGTTATCGCACGCGCTCGCGCCCAAGGCGAGCGAGAGGCCGCACAACGCGATGGATGTTCTTTGCCAAATCATCTTGGTATCGTCCTCGTGTATGCTCGTTAGGGCGTGACGCTGAATTGGAAGCCGATGCTACGTGCGGTTGGCATCTGTCCCATTTCGATGCCCTGCAAGTTGGTCGAGCTGAATGCTGTCTCAGGATCGATGTTCGGGACGTTCGTGCCCCACAATGCGAGGTTGCGACCGATGATCGAAATGCGCGCATTCTGGATTCTCGTGCGTTGCAGCAGCCGCTCCGGTACCTGGAACGCGACGCGCGCCTCACGGAGCTTCACGAAGTTCGCCTTGTAGATCCACGCTTCCTGGATCGGATAGAGCGAGTGGTAGTACTCCTCGGCCCGCACATGGACCGTGTTCTCCTGACCCGTCGCCTTGTCGATGCCCTTGATGAGCAGACCAGTATCGGGCCGGAACTCGGTGTTCTTCAGCACGCCGGCGTAGGAGCCCCACATGTTGCCGGTGCTGTAGATGTTGCCACCGACGCGCGTGTCGATCAGGAAGCCGAAATCGACACCGCGATAGTGGAACGTGTTGTCGATGCCGCCCGTCCAATCCGGTGTGTACGTGCCGAGGACGCGCTTTTTGCTCGATGCTTCCGCCTGCGGCAAGCCGCCGCTCAGAAGCAGTTCACCCGTCGCCGGATCGCGCTGGTAGCCGACGCCGAACATCGCGCCGTACGCATACCCCTTGCGCGCTTCGACGGAGAGCCCCCAGTGCGTCGGTCCGAGCGCAACGGTCTGAAGATCCCCGTACAGCGCGTCGACACGGCTCTTGTTGCGGCCGTAGTTCACCGTTACGTCCCAGCCGAGGCCGCCCACTCGATCGGAGCGAATCGGAGAGAAGGTGAGCTGGGCCTCGGTACCGCGGTTCGAGATGGTACCGGCGTTGACGAGCGCACTGTTGTAGCCCGACGCCTTCGAGACCTCGGCGCTCAGGATCTGGTTCGAGGTCTGCTTCGTGTAATACGTGAAGTCGAGTCCGACCCGATTGTCGAACCACTGCATCTCAGTGCCGACCTCCCACGCATTGGTATTCTCCGGCTTGAGGATCGGGTTCAGGAGCGCATCCGGCGTCGTGAAGCGCGAGATGCTTCCGAACTGGGTCTGGGCGGCGTACGTGACCGCGAGCTGGTACGGATCCGCGTCGTTGCCGACGCGAGACCAGCCGCCGCGGAGCTTGCCGTAGTTCAAGCGGCCGCCGAGGCTCAGCACGGGCAAGGCTTGCGTGAAGACGTAGCTGCCCGACACCGAGGGATAGAAGTACGAGTTCGCGCCCTTCGGCAGCGTCGAGCTCCAGTCGTTGCGGCCGGTGACGTTAACGAACGCGTAATCGTGATACGCGAACTCCGCCTGGCCGTAGAGGGAGTTGATCTGCTTCTGCGTCTGCGTCTCGGTCGGCGCGACCTGCTTTGCCGAGTTACCGATGTTATAAACACCGGGGATGACGAGCTGGTCGGTTCCGAACGCGTTCATCCGATAGTTGTTGACGCGTCGGTTGCCACCGAAGTTCACCGTGAGCCCGAGGTCGCTGAACAGATTGCGATTCGCGGTGATCAGGATGTCGGAGTTCGTCTCCTGCGAGAAGCGCGTCGCTTCCTGGAAGCCGCCCTTCGAGTAGTCGCCGTCGAAGCCACCCCCGATCCAGCCGGCGGCGAATTGATAAGTATTGAAATTCCGGTAGAAGTCCGTTCCGGTGCGGCCGGTCGCGCGCAGCCACGGCGTGAACCGATACGTGGCCGAAGCGACGCCCATGATGCGGTCGCGCTGGTCACGGTTGTGGTTCATGTTCTGCGTCCACCACGGGCTATTGTGATAGCTGTAGTTCCAGCTGATCTGGTCGCCGTTTGGATCGATGTAGTCGTGTCTGAGCGCGGCCATGTCGACCTGACGGCCGAACCAGACGAAGTCCATCATCGGGTTGGACTCGTCGTAGCCCGTGCCAGGGCGGTTGTTACCCTGGTTCTGGATATACTGAATGTTGCCGTCGGCGCTGAACTTCTCCGTGATGCGCGCGCCGGCGCTGAGCGCCGCCGTCGTGCGCGCAAGCACGTTGTTCGGCACCATGCCGTCGACGTCCTGACGCGTGAGAGAGAGGCGGAAGTTCGCACGGTCGTTCGAGCCCTGCGCCGAAGCGTTCGTCGTGATCGTCTTCCCGTTCTGGAAGAAGCTCGAGACGTTGTTCGGGTGCGCGACCCAAGGGCGGACCTCGGAGCCCATCGGCGTCGTATAGCTGAACTGCGACCGCGGCGTACCGTCGAGCTTCGGTCCCCAGCTCTCGTCGACGCCATCGTTCACACCGGTGTAATTGCCATCGACGTACGAGAACCCGCAGGTCGCGTAGTCGAAACTGGCCGGTACCGCGCCCTTCTCGAAGTGGCTCTGCCCCTTGTTCCAGGTATCGCAAATGTCGCCCTGGAAGCCCTGGCCCCACGTGTTCTGATATTGCGGAAGCTTCAGCGGGCTGTCGAACGTCATGTTCGTGCTCGCCGCAACGCTAAAGCCGCTCGACCCCCGGCCGCTCTTCGTCGTGATGACGATGGCCCCATTCGCCGCTCGCGCGCCGTAGAGCGCAGCCGCGTTAGGCCCCTTGAGAACTGAAATCGTCGCGATGTCGTCCGGATTCAGATCCTGGGCTGTGTTGCCCATGTCGAAACCGCCGTACCCTCGCTGCTCCGTCCCGTTGGCGAAGTTCGAGTTGTCGATCGGGACGCCGTCAACGACGAAAAGCGGCTGGTTGTTGCCACCAATCGACGTGGCGCCACGGATGACGATGCGCGACGAACCGCCTTCGGTCGACGCGCTCGTGACGTTGATGCCGGCGATCTTGCCGGAGAGCGATGCGACGAGGTTCGTCGTGCGCACGTTCTGCGTCAGCGCCGTCGAGTCGATGGTCTGCTGTGACACACCGAGCGCCTTCTTCTCCTTCTCGATGCCGAGCGCGGTCACGACAATGCCGGTCAACTGCGTCGCCGAGGCGACGAGCTTGAAATCCTGGGAGTTGGCTCCTGCCGCGAGCGTCAGCTGAACCGACTGCGGTTGGTAACCAATGCGGCGTGCGGTGACAGTGACGGTCTGTCCAGCTCTCGCCGCCGACAGGATGAACGTGTACCGGCCATCGGAGTTCGTGTAGGACCCCACGCTGAGTGATGGGATGCTCACACTCGCCCCTTGCAGCGGGACGTCGGCCTCTGTCGTGACGCGGCCCGAAATCGTTGTCCCTTGCTGCGCCCTGCCTGCCGCAGGCGTCAGCGCGAGTAGCGCCAAGCTGCCAGCAAGGACACCTCTGAGGTGACTCATCATAGCGTGCCAATACCTCTCTCGAGAAGGACTTGCCGCGACGTACTCCCGTCGCCCCATTGCGGAATGGAGAACGACCGCGGCGGGTGGTAGGGAACTCGTAAGGCAACAACCGCGAATCGCGATGCGGCTCAACTTCACGAGCGGTGATGCCGCGCGAATGCCTTTACACCTTGTGCAGGTTGTGCAGGCTAAAAGAACCTATCGTACCAGCAGGTGTCAACCGGCCTCGCCACGCGTCAAACGGGACGCAATGCCCAATGATACCAGACGAGGCGCCGTCGATGTGTCATCGCATGTGACGAAACGCTCAATCGCGGGGTTCAGCCGTTCGCCTGAGTAAGGGCTCGCCGGGACCAGTGGGCCCCCTGGCTGGACACGTCGTCAGTATTACGACGCGCGCTCGAGACATGACCGCGAGCTTCAAGACGCAAATGAGCGTCGTCGGCGTCGCTCGTTAGGCCTCTCTCACGTCCCGCGAGCGTGTGGGCGCGCCTACGTCAGACGTCGTGCTGATTGACCCACGCTCACTTTGCCTGGCGCGGTGGCGCCACCAGCACACGGCTCAGCTCGATCAATCCCATCGGATCCACCGTGTGCTCGCCGTAGCGTGCGCTCCAATGCAGATGCGGGCCCGTCACCCGCCCCGTCGCGCCGACGATCCCGATCTGCTGTCCTCGCTCGACCGTGTCGCCCACCGCGACCGTTGCCTGCGTCAGGTGAAAGTATCCCGTCACCACGCCGCCGCCGTGATCCACGTACACGACGTTGCCCGCGAGGAAAAAGCTGCCGACGAGCGCGACGACCCCACGATTCGCCGCGCGTACGGGATCTCCCGGATGCCCCTCGAAATCCACGCCGCCGTGGCTGCTCGACAAACGGCCGTTGAACAACCGTCCCGAGCCGAAGGGACTCGTTATGCGCGACGACCGCGGCCGAATGAACGGCTCGCTCCACAGCGCCGGCGTCAAATGCGCATGGCGGCCCACGGCTCGCGCTTCCGCATTCTCCCGCGCGACGCGCGCCTCCGTCAGCGAATCCGGCCGCGCCGTGTAGACCTTCGACACGCGGAGTCGTCGCGCCCGCGCCGACCGTGCCGCGGTCGCCGTGACATGATGCGGAACGGCGACAACCCCGCGCAGCGTGTCCGCGGCCCCCGATGTCAGGTGAAGGATGACACGCGCGACGACACTATCCGACGCTTCGAGCGGAACCGCGCCCAAGGCACGCTCGGTGCCCGTGCTATCCATGCGAAAGTGCAGGGGCTCCCCCGCCATCCACCCCGTTACCGACGCGATGGAATCGCTGGAGGCGTTCGAGCGTCTAAAGGAAAGGAGCACGAGCGAGCCCAGGTCCGGCCGCCGCGGCATCACCGAGATGTTCATGTCATCGGCGACGGCACGCTCGGGCGACTCCGACTGCGCTTGCGCGCGGAGCGAGGTTCCGAAGACACCGAGGGCGACGAGCCCGAGGCGGACGACGAAGGAAGAGAGCATTTGCATCATGGCGTGATCGGATGATAGACGCATGCGCGCCGTGAGGGAAACTCGAGCGGCAACCCTCTCGTGAGACACGGGTACTGACCCAAATGATGGCCCTTCTCGGCAATCATCGGCGATTCTCGCTGCTGTTGACAGCGAGCCTGCTCGCCGTCGTCGCGACGGCGGGCTGGCTGCGCGCGCGACCCGAGATGAGCGGCGACGCCGCGGCCCACATGCGTCAGGCCGTGGCGTACTACGACTCGCTCGTCGTGCTCGAGCGTCCCGCTTCCAATCCGGCGCGGATCACCCCGGCCACCGCGATCGCTCTCGGCTACCTGGAGCGGTTGCGGCTGGGTCTCGGGAGCCCCTTCCGCCTCGCCGATTTCGCGCTGGCCGACCCGCGTCTCGACGACTCCACGCGCGCTCGCGTCGCGTGGGCGATTCTCGCCAGGCTCCGTCGAGGCGATGCATATGTCATCGATCCCGTGGTCGCCGACGGATTCGACGAGCACGCGTTGGGTGCCTCGCACGTGGCGCTCATTCAGCGCGCGATCGAATCCGCGGGCGATCCCCGTGCCGGCGAGCTGACCGTTCGATTGGCGTATTCCCTCGCCGCCGGCGAGCAGACGGTGTCTGACCAGAGCGACGTCGTCGCCGCTCAGATCGCCGCGCTCGTTCGCGATCGCGCGCTTGCCCAGGCCGATTTGCGCGACCTGCTGCGCGCCGCCGACCTTCAACATCTCGATCCGCTTGCCGAGCTCGTTAGGCGCCGGCGTGCGCGCTCGCTCGTTGTCGAGCACCCCTCCGCCGAACCGCTCGACGATCAGCTGCAATCGGACGCACTCGCCGCCGTTCCGCGACTGCTCGACTCCATCCGCGCCCTCGACCATTCGACGCGCTCCGCCGAGGCGTTGCCATCCGAGGCCAGCGCGCCATTGCTCGGAGCGGCCGCGTCCTGGCGGCTCGTGGTCACCGGAGCGACCCAGCCGCCCGAATCGCCCGTGGCCGTCACCGTTCGCACGCATCGCACCCAGTTGCTCGGCGTCGAATTGCCACCCGCGATCGAGAGCGCACGCACCCAGTTCGTTTCGAGCTCCGTGAACGCGGAAACGCTCGCCGGCAGCTATGACATGCTCCTCGCGAGCGGAGATACGGCCCGCGCCGCCGGCGCTCTCGCGGTGCTCGGTGCCGCGACGTCGCTTCGCGCGATGGCCCAGGAGCTTCCCTGGTTCTCCGGGTCGCCAGCGCCCAGCGTCGCCGACCTCCGCGCCGAGTTCGGTCTCGCCGGCGTCAGCTTCGATCGGGACGTGCGTCGCGATTGGCAGCCATACTACCTGCGCATGATCGGGACGAGCCTCCGCGACTTGCAGCGTGTACTCAGCGGCTTGTCGGTAGCGGGTCTTCGCATCGCCGTCGCCGCCGGCGGATTGCCGGACACGATTCTCGCGCTGCACGATCCGGCGACGCGGACGATCCGCATGTCGATCTTCTCGTCATCGGGAACGCTCGCGCACGAGCTGGCGCACGACCTCGACTGGCAAGCGGCCCGGAGCCTCTACGCGGGGAGTGGCTACAGCACCGACCGCGCCGTGCGCGAACAGCGCGGTCCCCTCGCGGCGTCGATGCGCGATTTGGCGGCGGCGCGCGTTGCTCGGCGCGGCGCCCCGCCAACCGAGGAGCGTCCCGCGGAAGTGTTCGCGCGGAGCGTCGATTGGCTGGTCGCGGTCTCGCTCGCGCGCGAAGGCCGATCGGATGGGTACCTCTCCGCCGTTCAGGACGCGGCGCTCACGGGCTACACGACAGTATCGCCGGCGGCGATGATCCTCGGTGGCGCGCGCCCGCTCGTCGATGCCGTCCAGGAGATGACCTACCTCCCCGAGTCGGTCCGAGACGGATTCCTCGCGCAGTGGGCCGACGCACGCACCGTGGATCCATACCTGCTCGTTCGTCACATCCTCTCGGTCCAGCTGCCGCGCCGCCGGATCACGCTCATCCCGTCGCTCTTCGACGACGATCCCCTGCGCCTAACGAGCAAGGGTCCCACCGTTTGCGCCGACCTCGGCGCGCTCGGACCCGAGCTGCGCGCTCGGCAGTCGCTCCTCGACATGGCACTCGATGCCCGAGCCCTCGGGCTCGTCCGCATGCGCGCGCGCTGGTTCATCCTCGACGGGCGCCCAGGGTGGGCGAGCAGCGTGCTGGGCGTGCCGCCGTGGTCGCCGGCGTTGGGTGATCTCGCCGTCAGGCGAGTGCGCGCGGCCCTGGTTGGTCAGCTCGACGCCGCGCGCGGCGGCGATCAACTGCGGTTCGCGCTCCCTTCCATCTTCCGGCCGAGCGCGTCCACCTGCTCCTTGAGCGAACGCTGAACACCCTCGATTCGCTCGAGGTGCATGATCAGGTCGTGGTGGCGCTGCTCGTCGTCCGTCGGGTGCTTCGCAATGAACGTCAGCGCGCCCCCCGTCTCGAGACGACAGTGCTTCACGTGCGCGAGTGACTCCAGTCCCTGGCGTCGTGCGGCCGACTCGAGCTCGGCGAGCGTGATCATTTCCCGGTCGAGGTGTTTACGGACGATGTGCCCGTTGCGGATCAGTAGATCCGGTCTTCCCTCGATTGCGTCGAGCTTCCCCCAGCGAAAGAGCACGCGCACGAGCACACCGTTCAGCACCAACAGCACCGCGGCGCCGAGAATGCCGCCCGCCAGCGAATTGTCCTCGCCGATGATGGCATTCTGAACGGTGTTCGACAGCAGCAGCAGAACTACGAGATCGAACGGATTGAGCTGGGTGAGCTCTCGTTTACCCGCGAGCCGCAATCCGAGGAGAAGGAAGACGTAGACGACGATGGTGCGAATCACCTTCTCGATCACGGGCACGCCGGGATGCATCAGATCCAACCAAATTGTGTGCACGGCTCGTCCGGGTAAGGATCAGAGTGATGATGGAGCTGGACCTCAACTCAGACCGCCCGCGCGAGCCGTGCGTCACGTCATCCCGTTGTCGTTAGTCGTTTGGCGGCTACTTCGAGTAGATCAACGAGAGCTCCGGCTCCGAGTACGCCAGGGTGATCGGGTCGATCCACGTCAGCGAGTAGGTCTGGAGACCACTTGAGGTTTGAAAGCTCAGCGTGATGTTGTTGCCGGTTTGGACGTACGTCCCGAGCCGGACGTCGATTCGCGGCTGCGCCGCTCCACCGGTCGGTGTGAAGCGATCCGAGAGACTGTCCACAAAGCTCATGTCGCTTTGCAATACGATGCGTCCATGAAGAACCTCGTAGACGCCACTGGCGTCCTGCGAGGCGATGCCCGGGACGGGGATGCCGTTCGCGGTGCGCAGCA
>DATBHD010000169.1:0-4591 GCA_036557635.1 Gemmatimonadaceae bacterium | reverse complement strand
CGGAGCGCGCGAAGCGTGATCCAACGATTCGCCGCTCCGACCGGGCCGGCCAGCTCCTCGTAGAGGGTGTCCTTGTGCCGCACGTCGAGCAGCCAGCGGCCGTCGCTCTGGCGGCGCTCGCGCACGATCGCGACCGCCTCGTCGACGCGCGCATCCGGCGCTACGCCCGCCGCGCGCAGATAGTCGAGCGCGCGCAGCACGTCGTAGTGCCAGAGCGGCGGAAAGGCGAACTGCGTCCACGTCGAGTCGATGATCTCGCCGGTGGACAAGCTTCGTAGCAGACGACGCTCGAGGAGATACTCGTGCGCGCGGGCCCGCGCGTCCGTCACCTCGGGCGCGGCGCCGAACGCCTGCTCGAACGCGAGCAGCCCTTCGAGCACGCAGATCGTCGTGTGGAACGACGAGCGCACCGATCCCCGCTCCGCCTCGCAGTTCCAGCCGCCGTCGGCGAGCTGCTCGTTTAGCAATCGCTCGACGAGCCGATCACTGCGCTCGCCGAAGTACGCGCCTAACGCGACGACGCGGCCGTTGATGCAGGGCTCGACCTCCCCCTCGAAGAATGGCGAGTCTCCGAACTCCGGTCCCCAGGTCACGCTGTCGCGAACGCGATCGATCGCGCTGCGCGTGCGTTCACTCCTGGGGTCGAGCCCGAGGTCGCGCAGCCAGAGCAGCGTGTACATGTTCGTCCACCAGAAGGGCGTGTCGATGCCGTCGCCCCACCGGCCGTCGGGACGCTGTAGATCGAGCAGCCGCGGGCCCCATCCCTCGGACGCGACGCGCGCCCGCTCGGCCGCGACGACGCTCGATGGCGCCTCGGTGAGGTCGCGCATGACCTGCCATCGGATCGACGGATCGGAGTCGAGAAGCCATTCGATCACGGGCTCCGTCGAGGATCGTGGACGCATGTCGGCGTGCGTTAGCGTCATTGGATCGAGGCCTCCATGTTCGAGTGTTCAGTTGCGCTGTCAGGTCAGTTGACCTGTGAGGTCAGTCGGGGCACGAATCGCGAAGACGTGCCCGTTCGGCTCGGGCCGCTGCGTGAGAAAGTTGTAACGATACCAGTGCTCGAGTGCCAGCTCTCGGGTCGCCACGGTGACCGCCAGGTGACCGCTGGGTGACTGCCCCCCCGTAGGGCTCCTACGTCGAGGGCAGCCGGCCCCGGCAACGGACGATGCCACGTCCACCAGCACTGACATCCTACTGAGGACCCAAGCTATGCCACGCATACACGCACACACCGCGGCCATCGTTGCGCACGGGCGTTCCCTCGTGCTCGCCTCCCTCGCGGTCGTCGCCGCCACGATGCTTGACGCGTCCACCCTCTCCGCGCAAGCGGCACTCGGCGCACCGTTCATCGGCTCGAACAACCTCAGCTTCTACTCGTCCGAGCTCACTCGAAGCGGCAATGAGGAGACCACCAGCATGTACGGTCTGCTCTACGGTCACCGCTTCGGCAGCACCGGCGACTCGACGCGTTTGACCATGATGCTCCGCGGCAGCGCGCGTGCGTTCGACGATGTGAAGGCCGGCATCCTCGACGTCGCGACTACCGTCGGCGTCTCACACGACGTCTCCGCAGTTCGCGGACTGTCCGTTGCTGCTTCTACCGGGCTTGGCATGATGGCGTGGGGCGATGACATCGCGCACACCGGCCGGTTGCGCGTGACGATCCCCGCCAATGCCGGCGCGAGCTACGACCTCCACGTGCGTAGTGCCACCATCTCGCCCTTCGCCATGGGCACCGTCGCGCGCTACGACTGGCGCACTTCGGTCAATGACGTGCGCGACTCGGTGCGCGACGGCTGGGACGCGTACTACACCACCGGCGTTTCGCTTCGACTGAAAGACGTCGTCGTTACCTCTTCGCGCATCATCGGTGAGTATGGCATGCCGAACCGCAGCCGCTGGGCGTTCGCCGCCGGTCTTTCATTCTGATAGCGCACGCGTTCGTGGCGATCACGATTCGAGTGCGACCTCGTACTACAGACTCCCGATCTCCGATCCCCGGTACGGCGCCACGGCCGCTCCGGGGATCGTCTCATCGCCTAACGGCCCACTTACTTCCCGAGCGCGATGCGGCGCCCTATTATGGCTTTGATCATCGCATCGTTCGGCGCGCGTCGCCGAGCGACGCGCCACCAAGGAGCTCGTCAACAGGGAGCTCGCTTACGTGCTGCCCGACGTCCCGTGCTGCGGATAAAGGCGCTCGGCGGCCTCTCGGTGCACCGGGGCGACGATCGAGTCGTGGGCGCGGCGGCGCAGCCGCGCCGGATGGCGCTGCTCGCCATGATCGCCCGCGCCGGCAGCCGAGGCATCAGTCGCGATCGGCTCCAGGCAGTGCTCTGGCCCGACGCCGACGACGAGCAGGGGAAGAGCGCCCTCAAACAGGCCCTTTATGCGCTGCGCCGCGACGCCAACGCGGGGGACCTGTTTCTCGGGACGCGCGAACTGCGCCTCGACTCGGACGAGGTCCGCTGTGATGTCGTGGAGTTCGAGGAGCTGTTTCGCCGGAATGACGTCGCGTCAGCCATCTCGCTCTACGACGGGCCATTCCTGGACGGCTTCCGCCTGCCCTCCGTGCCCGAGTTCGAATCGTGGATGGAGGAGGAGCGACGCGCCCTCGAACAACTGGCGGCGACGGCGCTCGGCCGGCTAGCGCGCGCTGCTCTCGACAAGGGCGATGCCGAGTCGGCCGTGCGATGGAGCCGCCGACTCGCCGCCGTGGAACCGCTCAACGCGCGCTACGCCGTCGACCTGATGCACGCCTTGCTCGCCGCGGGCGATCGCTCCGGCGCGTTGCAGCACGCACGGATCTATGAGCGCCTCGTTGCGCAGGAGCTCGATGTCCCTCCCGACGATCGAGTCGTGACGCTCGCGCAGCAGATTCGCGAAGGGCACGTGGCATCGGTGCCGGCGCCACCGCCATTGTTAGCCGCGAGTCCATCGCTGCCGGAGCGAGCACCGCGCGACCATGCCGGCCCACCCGCCGCGGCTCCGGTCCGCGTTGCACCGTCGCCGCTCTCCGTCGTACTCATGCCGTTCACCGGCATCTCGTCTGGCGCCGACGTCGGCTACCTGTGCGACGGTCTCGCCGAGGAAACGATGTCGGCTCTCGGACGGATGCACGACTTGCGGGTTTTCGGTCGTCTCCCCGACGGGCTCGGACACCAGGTGCCTAACGTGGCCGCGGTGCTGGAAGCCAGCGTTCGCCGCGCCGGCGACGACGTCCGCGTCACCGCGCGGCTCCTCCGCGCCGGCGATGGCGGTCTTCTCTGGACCGAGCGCTACGATCGGGCGTTGGATAACGTGTTGGCGCTGCAGGAGGAGATCGCGCGCGCAATCGCCGACGGCGTGGAGCGCGCACTGCGCAACGACGCGCGGCTCCCCCCCGCGCCGAGCCCCCGCGAGCGAGCGGACGCACTGTACGAGCTGGGCATGCGGCAGTGGACGCCGCAAGGTGCCGGCCTCGGCCAAGGACTCCAGGAGTTTCGTCAGGCGATCGCGATCGACCCGCAACACGCTCGCGCGCACGCCGCTCTCGCCGAGTCGTACACGCAGCTCGCTTTCTACGGCTTCCTACCGGCGCGGCGCGCGGCCGAGCTGGCGGACGCCGCGGCGCGCCACGCGATGCGCCTGGCTCCGGAGATCGCCGAATCTCACCTTGCGTTGGGGACGTGCCTCCTGTGGGTCGGGCGCGACTTCGACGCGGGCACGGCGGAGCTGGAGCGAGCGCTCGAGCTGGACGCGGGGTGCATCGTCGCGCAGGCGCGGCTCGCGTTCGTGCGACTCTGCCACGACGGGCCGGTCGACGCGGAGCGCGCGGTCGCGTATCGCGCAGCGACGAGCGCGGGAGCGACGGGGCTTTCGCGCGTGATGTACGGCCAGCAGCTGCTCGCCGCGGAGCGATACGACGAGGCGATCGACGCGCTTCACGCGGCCATCGACATCGAGGCGCCGTCCTTTCTCGCCTATCACTGGTTGAGTGCGGCCTACGTGCAGAAGGGAATGGGCGCGGAGGCGCTTGCCGCGGCGGTCGCCGAGGCGAGCCTCTCCAACCGTCACCCGTGGGCGCTGACCAGTCTCGTGATCGCCTGCGCTCTTGCTGGCCAGCGCCGCCGGGCTGAGACGCTGCTCGCGACGCTGACGGCCCGCGCCACCACCGGCTACGTGCAGGCGAGCGTGCTGGGGCTCGCGCACGCGGCGTTAGGCAGCCTCGACGAAGGCATGGCGTTCCTCGAGCGCGCGGTGGAGGAACACGATCCGTCGATGATGATGCTGCGGACCTTCCCGATGTTCGCCGTGTTTCGCCAGCACCCCGGGTTCCGCCACCTTCTCCACACCGCTGGGTGGCGTGACTGGGACACGGCCGAGTTCCGCGTGCCCGCGGGAGGTGCCTAACGGCGCCGGGCGCCCGCGGCGCGAATCAGGCCTGCGGGCGCACGGATGCGGCGAACGTGTTGTACAGCCAGGCGAGCACCAGGCCGCCCACGCCGCCGTCGACGATCGCGTACAGCGTGCCGATGATCACGCTCCCGAAACCGCCGACGTGATATCCCGGATAAATCGACGCGACCATGTCGAGGAATGCCCC
>DATBHD010000168.1:0-13671 GCA_036557635.1 Gemmatimonadaceae bacterium | reverse complement strand
CGGCTGTCTTGATGAGGTAACAATCGCGCTTGTGAAGGCTTTGATTCATTCCGGACTTCGCGACGAGGGTGCCAATTTGTTGACGTCCTACCTGACTAAGTACAGAAGAGATGCCTTTCCAGTTCGGACTGAGCTTCAGCGGCTCGCGGGCGACATCATTATGACGACTGGACTGCTGGAAAGAGGGCTGGCAACAGTTGCGGGCGCCGCCAACGCGTAGGCAGCAACGAACCGTTAGGCAGCGTTCGATGAAGTGGTCGGGTATCGAGGCAATTGCGGCGAGGCATGGAATTGCAAAGCCGCAACCCTATTTGTGTCGGCCGAACTGGAGAACTACCAGCTCGCGTCACCAGGACGCAGATCTCCCTTACGAGCGTTATGCGCTCTCGCGGACTCCTCGGCTTGAGACGAGGAGCGACAACGCAGGAGCCGGTGAGGCAGTTCGTTTCGCTGGCTGGAACAAGCTTTGCCAGATTGGGCTGGCAATGATACGGTCCGCGATGGTCGGATCGAACTGCCGCCCGCGACAGCGCATGATTTCTGAACGAACTTGCGCTTCGGTCAGCGGCCGGCGATACGGCCGCTCGCTTGTCATTGCGTCGATTGTGTCTGCAAATGAAATGATCCGAGCAGCGAGCGGAATGCGGTTTCCTGAAATACCATCAGGGTAACCACTGCCGTCCCAGTTCTCATGATGATGCCGAATAGCAGGAATAATCTCCTTGAGGCCGCTCATCGTCGCGACGAGATTCGCACCGTCAATGGGATGCTCTTGCATCGTTGACCACTCGTCGGCCGTCAGCTTGTCCGCCTTTCGCAGAATCGGCGCGTACTTCTCGTAGATCTTGCCCAGGTCGTGCAGGAGCGCAGCCTTTCCAATCAATTCGACTTCGCGCTCCGCGAGGCCCAAGCCACGTGCGATCAAGGTAGAATATTTCTGCACGCGCCGTGAATGACCGGACGTGTACAGATCCCGCGCCTCGATCGACTTGATCATTAGCTGCAGCAATTCCTCATTTGTGCGGTGCAGTTCGAGGTTGACGCGCTGGACCTCACGAATCCCGAGCAGCGGTACCCACAACGCAGCAGCAGCGATTGCGCCGTGCGCCGCATAGAGCCACGCAAAAATGAAGACAATGGGTCCCGCCAGCAGATCCATCGCGATGGTGGGGCGAACGTTCTGTCGCCACAAATGCGCGATCCGTTGCTGTGCGTTCAAGGCTAAGTAGATACAAACTGCGCTCGTGTTCAAGAAGAACGAAATCGCGACCGCGAACAGAGCGGCGACACCAGACGATCGGGTTGCACTAAGTAGCGAACTCGATTCGGGCGCCAAAAGGCTAGTGCCGCCGAGGGCTAGATAGACCCAAATGGCGCAACAAACTGTGAACCCGTGCAAGGCAATGTTCATCAGCGCAACCACCGGCTTGCTTCGTCGGACGGTTTCGACGACTGCCTTGACAACTGCGACACCGGCAACTGTTGCCCACGTCGGAACGACGAGTGCTGCAGCCAAATAGGGAATAAATGCTATGGAGCCGCGCGCTGAATTCGGCATTGCGAATGCCAACAGCTCTGCGATTACTGCGAGAACAGAAAGCAACACGATGGCAGAGAGATCCGCCCGAGAAACATGCTCGGCTCGGACGTACAATGCCGTCGCGGTGAATACCGCAAAGCAAATCGTCGCAGTTCTGTAGAGAATCAGCTTGCGATTCATAGATGAAGTCTGACCCCCGCCGCTCGCCCTTAGCTTATCGTAAGCCAACCTGAGAAACTGCACAGAATCTCGGCGAGCCAACTCATATCGCGTCACCCCCCTTTCTGGAAAGTCATCGGCTTTCACCGATGCTACAAGGTTGGCTCCGCTCGACTACCGTGAGTTGATTAGACCTCCGCTCGTCTTCGCTCTGCGAGGGAGGGGGTCTGTTTTTGTGTGTTTAGAGGTGGCTAATCTCGCGTCGTCTCTGGTGAGAAGTCGCTAATCACGCACATCGAAAGGTCGGGTGCTGCGGTCCTGCTGGTCGATCCACACCGCGGCAACTGCGACTGCGTGGGGTACGCCGCGAGGCGCGTAGGGTAGGAACTGCCTCTCTCTTGGATCGCCGTCGATCCGTCCATTTGTCCACGACTGTCCATCCAAACTCAGCCGTGTCGCGCAAACCTACACCTTCTCTCATCTGGCGCTGTGAGCGCCCTCACCTTGCAGACGAGCGCGCCGCGCGTCAAGACACGCGACACCGACTACTTCCTTCACTTCGAATAATCGATCCACCGATTCGTCGCATCCAGAACCGCCAGAACACTCGCCGTTTCCTGACTCTCCTTCACCTCCGCGCTCCCCGTCAGCAACGCGGCATCTCGCCCCGTCCGCGTCGTCAGTCCCACGAATACGAACTGCCGGTCGAACGCCTCCACCGACTTGCACCCCTCCAGCCCCAGAACCCGCGCGTCCCCCTCCGCCTGCGCGATCGCCGACAGCGTCGCGCGCGCCGCGAGCTCGATTCGCAAACGCTCGTTCTCCAGCCCCTCCGCCTCCCCGATGAACGCCGCTTCGCCCTTCCGCAGCGTCACCCGGCACGCCACTCCTTTCGTGCGAGAGCGGCGCACCTCGATATCTTCGAAATACAGCCGGCGCCGTGCGCTCGCCGACGACTCCCCCGCTAGGGCATTCTGCCCGGAGGCTGGAGTCACGTGAGGCATCGATTGCGGCGGCGTCGAACGGCTCGGTGACGTCACCGGCGCCGGCGGCACAGCCGAGGCATGCGGCGACGGCGAAAGATTCGAGATCATCGGCGGGGCCATCGGCTTCGCGGGCTCCGGTTTGTCCGTCCGCGGCGGCGCCGGCGCGTCCGCCTTCGGCGCAGCCGGCATGGTGGGTATCGCGCGACCTTCGCTCGACGTCGCAACGCTGATCTTCTTGTGACTCACGCGCATCCCGAGATGCGCGATCAGCGCGCTCTCAACATTCCGCACCGTCTGCTTCGGCGACACCTCATCCGTGGTCAGGATGTGTATCTCCTCAACCGCGCCGGTGCCGCTCGCGACGATGCGCGCCGAGATGACTCCCGGCAGGGTCGCCAGCAACTCTTCCGCCCGTTGAATGGGAAGGACACTGCCGGCGATGAACGACGAATCGGGTAGCGACACGGGGGATGCGACTCGGTTAGACACGGCCAAGCTCCACCGATGGCGTGGTGGCGCGTAACTTTGTATGCAATGAATGCTGCTGGGACACCGTACGCGGTCGGCGTCGACCAGTCGGCTTGGGGTAGGCGCGCCAATATGCGGATAACGGATGTATTAGGCAAGCGTGCGTGGCTCCCTAGTTACCGTATCGCGACCTTCTTCCTACTCAGCCAATCGAGTATTCCTGCTCGGGAACGCGGTATTCCTTGATCTTTCTATAAAGAGTGCGTTCGCCGATGCCGAGCATTTCCGCGGCGCGCCGGCGATTTCCTTTTGTCTCTTTGAGAGCTGCCTCGATCACGGCACGCTCGATGTCGGACATCTTTGTGCCGGGCAAAATGGTCACGACATTCGGTGGCGGCGCTTGATCGCGTGGCTCGATCGCCGGCGCGCGAATGCCCGTCAGCGCACTGCTCTCTCGCACGCCGAGGGAACCCGGCTGCACGTCGCCGATCCAACCGTCGCGACGGCGCGCGCTCGCGCCGTCGGCACCATCGACACGCTCGTCGTCAAATCGCCGACGCAGCTCCTCGACCTGCAGTTTTAGCTCGATGAGACTCCGCACGATGAACTCCAGTTCTCGGCCCGCACCGCTGGCGTTTTCCTCTTCCCTGAGTATCGGCGCGACCCGCACCGGCAAATAGCGGGAGCCTCCCTCGCGGATCTGCCTCGGGAGATCTTCGGGATGGATCTCATGACCTGGCGAGAGCACGACCATGCTCTCGATGAGGTTGCGCAGCTCGCGGACGTTGCCGGGCCAGGGATACTCGACCAGGATCTGCATCGCTTCGGCGCCGATCCCATGGAAGGGGCGATCGTGCTGTTTTGAGTAATCCTTAATGAAGTGTCGTACGAGGATCGGGATATCTTCGCGTCGATCGCGGAGTGGAGGGAGGTGAATGCGTAAGACGTTCAGCCGATAAAAGAGATCGCTGCGGAAGCTCCCCTGCTCCACCTGGTCGCGGAGCGGACGATTGGTGGCGGCGATGACGCGGACGTCGACGCGAATCGGCGACGTTCCGCCGACGCGCATGAACTCGCGCTCCTCGAGCACGCGTAACAGCTTGACCTGTGTACCGATCGGGATCTCGCCGATCTCGTCGAGGAAGATCGTGCCGCGATCGGCCAGCTCGAAGCGACCGAGGCGCCGCTCGGCGGCGCCGGTGAAGGCACCTTTTTCGTGCCCGAACAGCTCACTCTCGAGCAGCGTCTCGGGAAGCGCGCCGACGTTCACGGCAATGAACGGGCGTGCCTTACGAGCGCCGAGGAGATGCAGCGCGCGGGCGACGAGCTCCTTGCCGGTGCCGCTCTCCCCCTCGACGAGCACCGTCGCGGTCACCGGCGCCATCTGCTCGACCTGCACCATCACTTCGCGCACCGCGTCACTCTCGCCGATGAGCCCCGTTAGGCGCTGGAGCCGCCGCCGCTCGAGGATGCGCTTGAGGCTCGCGAGCACGTCGGGGTAGCTCACCGGCTTCGCGTAGAGCTCGACGTAGCCGGCGTCGCGCAGCCGCTCGAGATGTTCGACGTCGGCGAGATCGCTCAGCCCGACCGACGCGGCGCCGTCCCAGAGCTGCTCCTTGACTAGGGCGACCGACGCGGGATCGGCCAGATCACCGCTGAAAACGATGATGTCCGGTTTTTCCCGGCGGATCGTGGCGCGCATGTCGTCGAGGGGCGAGACGACGGCCGTATCGATCCCCTCGCCCTCGAGAAGCGCGTTGAGCCGAACGGCTGGCTCGACGTCCTGGAGTGTGAGAAGAACCTTCATCCGCGTGGTGCCGGGCGCGCGGGGCGCGCGGCGTGATCGGTGACGTCTCCGCGGAGGATCCCAATGGCGTGATCGACAATCGGATCGAGCGCGGCGAGCGAGTCGCGCACCGCGTTCGGCGACCCGGGGAGATTCACGATCAGCGTCCGGCCGCGCGTGCCGCTGATGCCGCGCGAGAGCGCGGCACGGGGGAACGTCGTTAGGCACGTGAGGCGGAGGCGTTCGGCGATGCCGGGTGCTTCGCGATCGATCACCGCCCGCGTCGCCTCGGGGGTGACGTCGCGCGGACTCAGACCGGTGCCTCCGGTCGTGAGCACCAGATCGATCGCGCCGCCGTCCGACCACGTCGTGAGGGTCCTGACGATCGATACGCCGTCGTCGGCGACGAGATCGCGGGCGGCGAGCTCGTGCCCCCTGCTCTCGGCCCAGGCGACGATCGCGTCACCCGACGTGTCGGCGCGCTCGCCGCGAGCGCCGGCGTCCGAGATCGTGAGCACGGCTACCCGCATTTGTTGTCATTGCGAGCGAAGCGAGGGATCACGGTCGTGCTCACAGATGGCTCGCGTCCTTGTAGAACGGCATCTTCACGACAGTGGCCGGAACCCGTTTGCCGCGGATGTCGATCTCGAGGGCCGTGCCCTCCTTCGCAACAGCTGCCGGCAGGTAACAGGTTCCGATCGGGATGCCTAACGTAGGACTCATCGTGCCGCTGCGGACCTCGCCGCTCGACACGCCCGCTTGTACGACAGCGTATCCGTGGCGCGCGATGCTCCGCTTGTCGTCAGGCACGAAGCCGGCGAGCTTGCGCGGGATGCCGTTCTCCTTCTGCCTGACGAGTGCATCGCGCCCGACGAAGTCGCCCTTGCCGAGCTTGACGAGCCAGGCGAGGTTCGCCTCGAGCGGCGTCGTCGTGTCGTCGATGTCGTTGCCGTAGAGGGCCATCCCCATCTCGAGGCGCAACGTGTCGCGGGCGCCGAGCCCCGCCGGCGTCACGCGTCCCGTGCCGAGAAGAGCCTCCCAGATCGCGACTGCATAACGATTATCGAAATACAGCTCGAAGCCGTCCTCACCGGTGTAGCCGGTGCGCGAGATGATCGTCGGGTTGCCGGCGACCTCGCCCTCGGCGAAGTGGTAGTAGCCGATCTTCGTCAAGTCCGTGCGCGTGAGATTGCGAAGAATCTCGGCCGCCTGCGGACCCTGCAGCGCCAGCAGCGCGATCTCGTCGCTGCGATTCTCGAGCTGGGCGTCGAACCGGCTCAGATGTCGGGAGATGTGCGCGAAGTCTTTCTCGATGTTCGACGCGTTCACGACCATCATCAAGTGGTCGGCGAAACGATACACGAGGCAGTCGTCTTCGATCGTCCCGCGGTCGTTGAGGATCGTCGAGTAGTGCACCTGACCCACCGCCAGCTTGCCGACATCGTTCGTCGTCACGTAGCTCACGAAGTCGATCGCCTGAGAACCAGTGACGATGAACTCCCCCATGTGCGAGACGTCGAAGAGGCCGCACCGCTCTCGCACCGCCTTGTGCTCGGCGGTGATGCCGCCGGGATACTGCACCGGCATCTCGTAGCCCGCGAAGGGGACGATCTTCGCGCCGAGCGCGCGGTGTATGTCGTAGAAAGGGGTGCGCTTGAGCGCACCGAGCGTTGCCGTGTCGGCCATGCTTGCGACTCCCGGTCCGGAAGATATTGACAGACAAATATGCCGGACTGACAGGCCGCTTTCTAGTCGGGGCTGTGACGCCTGGCTGACCAATCACGTCGTGCGCGGAGCATGACAAAGTACCAACGAACGCTATTCGACCGACATGGTCCCGCCGCAGCGGACCGTATCCGAGGGCTCGGGTATGGTGCGATGGTATTCGGCCTTACGTTCGGCGTTCTCGCGCTCGCGACGGGCAGTCTCTCATTCTGGCTCGTAGTCATCGCCCTCGCCGCCGCCCTCGCGACCTCGGGTGCCAGCCTTTTGCTCGGACGTCTCGCGGGCGACGGATGGACGGCGATGACAATCAGCGGTTCGAGCACGCCATACGAGGAGCAGTACTCCTATCAGGAGTCCCTTGTCATGCAGGGAAGGGTCGACGAGGCATTGGACTCCTTCGAGACGATCATCGCCGCGTCGCGGCATGCGGTCGAGCCCCGAATCAAGGCGGCGGAGCTGTACCGGCAGCGAAAAGATGGCGCGGCTCGCGCAGCCGAGCTGCTGCGAGAGGTGCAGCGTACTCCAGCGGTCCCTCCGGGACGCGACGTATACGCGACCTATCAGCTCGTCGATCTGCTCGTCGGACCGTTAGGCAATCCGGGTCGCGCGGTCGTCGAGCTGCGGCGCCTCATCGATCGCTACCCGAAGAGCGCCGCCGCCGGTCACGCGAGACAGGCCCTCACGCGTATCAAGTCGGGCCTGCACGACGAGGACTGATGCGCGGCGTTGGCTCCTGCGCCCTCAGTTCGTGTGGAGCGCGCTCACGGTGAAGGTGATCGCGTTGAAGCGCGATGTGGCCGTGATCGCGACCTTCCCCGTATCGGGACCGACCGTGATGACGTTGCTCGCCCTGCCCGTCGAGTCGGTGGTTCCGGTGGCAACCTGGAGGCTGCCGCTGCTCGCCGCCCAGGTGACGTCGATGCCCTTCATGGCGTTGCCGAAGCGGTCGGTTGCCTTCGCGATGAGGGTGAGCTGATAGCCCACGAGCGCGGCGGCGCCGTCACCCTCCAATGCGAATATCGCCCCAACCGTGTCGGGGGAGAGTGTGACGAGAAATGTCGTCGAGCGACTGGACGCCTCGGCGCTGATCTTCGCCTCGCCGGCTATCGCCGGAGAGAGGTAGGTCATCCGAACCTGGCCGTTCACGTCGGTAGTATCGAGCAGCGTCGCGAGCGACCCGCCCCCCGAGACGACCGACCAACGAACCGGAATGTTCGGCAGCGGCGAGCCGTCGGAATTCTTGATCTCGGCGACGAGCGGCGCGGAGCTTCGGTCGCCGACGAGAACCGTCTGGCTATCGCCGGAAACACGCGACACCGATGCAGGCACCGTTGGACCGAGCTTGTTGTCTCCGCACGCGGCAATCGCGCCGATGCTCAGCGTGAAGAGCGCCAGACGAGTTGCGTAAGCGCCCTTCATTGGCCATTCGCCACGGAATTCGACGGCGCCTCGATGTAGATCGTGAAGGTCGTCGTCCACAGATCGGCAACGGTGGCGACGACGGTGGCGACGCCCGGGTTCGTGCCAGCTGTGTAGGTCATGGACGCATACCCGTTCGCGTCGGAGGTCGATGTCGAGTCACCGACCGTTCCGCCACCGCCGGTCACGGTCCACTTCACCACCGCGCCGCCGAAGGGCGCGCCGCCGGGGTCGACGACGAGTGCTACGAGAGGATTTGCCGTCGCGGTGCCGATCGTCGCGAATTGATTGTCGCCGCTGACGACGGAGATGCCCTGAGGTACGTCAGGCCCCGCGGTCCCGGTGTTGCATGCGACAAGGGATGCGGCCAACGCGAGTAAAGAGAGCGCTCGCGTTGGTCGCGAGCGCGTTGCGAAAGTGTGAAGCCGGTGCATGTCGCCGGAGGATACTGAATTCAAACTGGTCTACAGTGCTGGAGCCCCTTCCGTTGGTAGATTGACGTGATGCAAGGGAATCGGCGACTGCATTTAGAAGTCTTAACCACGCTCGCGGGTTCACCGTCACGGAGTTAGTCACCCCGGCGGTGGGGATCGGCCTCGCAACGGCGATGTTCGATGGCCGAGACCTTTCACATCCACCATTGCCCGTGCGACCCGTTCCTCGATTTGGCAGGTGAGCGCGCTTTACCGGACCTCATGCCTTGTTATGGCGAGGGGCCTCCGCGAGACCGACGAGGGCGAGCAACTTCAGTGCGTTGGTGGAGGTCGCGAGACCTGGGCGGAGGCGATAGTCGAAGGTCATCGCCGACGCGACATCCCCATTCCCGGTCGTCACCTGCTCGGTGAAGTGCACCGGTTGGCTCGCGGCAGCGAGGGCGCCGTCGGCGGCGAGGGTGAGGTCGTGCGTCGTCACCGCGCCGATCGCGCCCGCTCGCACGAGATGGCCGAGCACCGCGCGCGCGGCGATGAGCCGCTCGGCGGTGTTCGTGCCGTGGAGAATCTCGTCGAGCAGATAGAGCAGTGGCCGCGGCCGCGCGGTCTCGCGCGCCGCGTCGACGATTTCCTTGAGCCGCTCGAGCTCCGCCATGAAGAGCGATACGCCGCGCTCGAGGGAATCGGCGAGCCGAATGCTCGTCCGCACCTCGACGAGGGGCATCGTCAGGCGCTCGGCGCACACCGGCGCGCCCGCCTGCGCGAGGACGACGTTCAAGCCGATCGCCCGCAGCAGCGTACTCTTCCCCGACATGTTGGAGCCGGTGACGAGGAGGAGCGTCCCCGGCGGCCCGACGGTGACGTCGTTCGCGACGCGCGTCGCGGCCGGAAGCAATGGATGCCCGAGCGCGACAGCCGTTAGGCGGTCGGCGTGCTCGTCGAGCTCGGGAAAGCGCCACGCCGGGTTGTCGTGCGCGAGCATCCCGAGCGCGGCGAGGGCCTCGACGTCGCCTAACGCGGCGAGGCAGTCCCGAAGCCGGCGGCCGTAGCGCCGGCGCCAGCGATCGAGGCGCGTCACCGCGTGGACGTCCCAGAGCGCGAGCGTATTGACGATGGCGTGAATCAGCGATCCGCGCCCCTCGACGAGGGCGAGGAGACGCTCGAGGGCGCGCAGTCCCTCGATGCCGGCGGCAGCGCTGTCGCGCCGTGCGCGCAGCAGCGGCGCCGTGAACGACGCCGCCGCGACCTGCTCGAGCATTCGTCGTTGTACCCGCAGCCCGGTAGCGTGAGTGAGGGCGCTCGTTAGGCTGCCGGACACCGCTCCGCGAAGGCGCGCCAGGAGTAGCAGGCCGGCGACGATCGAGAGAGCTGGCGCGCTCCACGGGAGCCAGCGAAAGAACGCCAGCACGGTTGTCGCGAGTGTGACGAGGGGTATGATGCGCCCTGCCCACACCATGCCCGGCGAGTGAGCGGCCCACGCATCGTCGGCGTTCTCCGCCCACGACAGGAAGTGCTCGAATCGTTCTGGCGCGACATCCGGCGCTTGTCCGGCGACGCGCGCGAGATCCTCCCGAAACGCGGTCGACGAGCTCAGCTCCGCCACCGCTGCCTGACGATCGCGCAGCTCTCCGGTGGTCGCACTGTCCGAGAGCAGCCAGCGAAGCAGCGCGGGGCGACCGGTCGCGGCGCTCACCACGTCGAGCAGTCGAAACAACGACGCGGACGTGCCGGCGACGTCGAGATCGCCAGCATAGGAATGTTCGGCGGGCACCGACTCACCCGGATTCGGAAGGGCCGACCAGGCGCGCCGCACCCGCGCCGACCCGCGCACGTTCAACTCCTGCGCGGCACGCGCGTGCATGACGGCGTCACGGACGCGAGCATGGTAGACGACGAGCATGAGAAAAAACGCGACGCCCAGAGCGAGTATCACGACCGCGAGCGCGCCGTGCCGCGTAGTCGAGACTGCCCAGGCGGCGGTCGACACCGACACGAGGAACAGGGCGAGTCGCGCGCCGGCAAGAGCGTCGGCCTTTCGGGACATGCGCGCGGCCAGAGCGCCGAAGTCAGCGGCGCGCGCCTCGTACCAGCTTACGACTTCCGTGTCGTCGTGCGGGATTTCAGGGCCTCAGCTCGTTCTCCGACTGATGTCGCCTCGCCGCCGACCGCAGCTCCTCTGCGCTCACGTCACGCTGATCGCCGACGACGGGCTGCTGACCACCAATCATAGCCCGCGCGAGGTCGAACAGCACGAGGGGCAGAGACCGGTCGCGCTTGAAGTACGACGCCGCCTGCGCCTCGACGAGGATGAGGGCGATGCGCGGGTCGTCGGCGCTGCCATCGTACCGGCTGTTCGGCTTGCCGTCGGGCTGGAACCACGTCGCCCATTCAGTCTTGTACAGTCCGCGAATCAGATCGCGGTCCCGCGAGAGGATGGCACGCCCGCTGACCGATACCCACTCGCGCGTGCGATCGCGATAGTACGAGACATTGACGTGCGGGTCGAAAGCGAGCTCCTCGAACTTCACGGATTCCGCGTTGGTGACGAACCAGAGGTCGGCGCCGGCCGTGCGACGCTGAGTCTGCATGGCGCGCGAGACGAGCTGCCCATCCTGGCGGCGCGTGGTGAGCATCGCGACCTCGATGCCGTCGATGAGCGCGTAGAGATCGTCGATATGGGAAGTAGGCATGGGCTGATCGCGGCGAGAGACAAGTGGCGGCGGCAAGCAGATGACGATTCGGCAGAAGCCGTGCCCGCATCGAGCTCACCGACCCAAATCAGCGGAGGACTTCCTCTCCCTGATGCGTCGCCGACTCCATCTGTCGCAACACCATGCTGTAGTAGCCACCGCGCTCGTCCATGAGCTGCTGGTGCGTTCCGCGCTCGATGACGCGGCCGTCCTCCATGACGAGGATGAGATCCGCGCGGCGGATCGTGGAGAGACGATGAGCAATTACGAAAGTCGTCCGCCCCGCGAGTAGCGTCGCCATCGACGCCTGGATGAGCTGCTCGCTCTCGGTGTCGAGATTGCTTGTGGCTTCATCCAAGATCAAAATCTGCGGCTGCGCCAGGATCGCACGCGCGATCGCGAGACGCTGCTGCTGGCCGCCGGAGAGCTTCACCCCGCGCTCGCCGATGAAGGTGTCGTACTGGTCGGGGAGCTTGATGATGAACTCGTGCGCATTCGCGCGGCGCGCCGCATCCTCGACGTCGGCGTCGGTCGCGTTGTGGCGCGCGTAGGCGATGTTGTCGCGAACCGACCCGTCGAAGAGAAAGACATCCTGTTGCACGATCGCGAGGAGATCGCGATAGGTGCGGAGTCGAAAGTCGCGAATGTCGGTTCCGTTCAGCACGATGCGGCCGCGGCTCGGATCGTGGAAGCGCGCGACGAGATCGGTGACGGTCGTCTTCCCCGCCCCGCTCCGCCCAACGAGCGCGACGACCGACCCCGCGGGAACGGCGACACTGAAGTCGCGAACCACGGGGCGACCTTCGACATACTCGAATTCAACATTCTCGAAACGAATCTCGCGTACGACCCGCGGCGCATCGCCGGCGTCCAGGCGGTCGGGCTTGTCGGCGTCCGCCGCGAGGAGCTCGAACACGCGCTCCATCGCCGCGAGCGATCGCTGCAGCTCGGAGAAGGAGTTCACGATCGACCAGACGGGATTGAGGATCAAAAACGTGTACCACTGGAACGCCATGATGTCGCCGATCGACGCCCGGCCTCTGATGTTCAGGTAACCACCATACCAGACAATTATGACGTTCACGCCGCTGAGGAGCAGTGACCACGACGTCCACAGAACTAGCTCGCGGCGGTGCGCAAACAATTCTTTTCGCAATACGGTGTGGCGGCCGCGCAGATAGTCCAACAACTCGCGCGTCTCGGCGCGAAATGCCCTAACGACGCGGATCCCCGAGAAGGTCTCGCCGACTCGCCCATCGATCGTCTCGGCGTCCTTTCGGAGCGAGCGATAGATGGGGCGGACGCGCCGCGAGAACGTAAGGCTCATCAGCACGACGCCGGGAATGATCGCGAGCGCGGTGAGCGCGAGCCGCCAGTTGAGCGTCACGAGCACACCGACGGCGAGGATCAGGCGGATGAGCGACACGGCGGGCGAGACGATCGCCAGCTGAAGCAGGCCGGTGGTGGTGTCGATGTCACCGGTGAGGCGCGAGAGAATGCCGCCAGTCTTCATGTCCCACAGCTTCGGCAGCGGCAGGTGCAGCAGCCGATCGAACAACGATCGGCGGAGGGAGAGCATGACGTCGACGTTGAGTAAACGCTGACGATAGTCCTTGAGCGCGCCGAACAGGTTCGAGACGAGGATGACGACGAGGAAGGTCCCGCCGGCGAGCTGCAGGCGAGACAGCCGGGCGGCGGCATCGAGCGCCTTGTTGAGCAGCACGTGGTCGATGATGAAGCGCATGAAGAGCGGGTCCACCATCTCCAGGCCGCCGGTGAGCAGCGCGAGGAAGAACAGCAGCCCGACTTCGTAGCGGTGCGGCTTCAGCCAGCGCAGATAATCGCGCGCGTATTTGCGCCGCTTGCCGCGCTTGGCGGCGGAGGCGCCGTCCCCCGCGGCGGCATCGGTCGCGGACGATATGGGCCTGGTGTCAGCTTCCGTCTTGTCGTCGAGGCGTTTCTGCTTGTAGTCCTCGACGAAATCGCGGTAGCGCGCTCGAGACGAGACTGGCGGGCGCTTGGTCATCGGGTCGATCATTGCCGCGGTGAATGCGCCGCACAAGCCCGCGGCACCTGGGTCCTGTTCCTAACGCGCCGATTGCGTCGTTTGTGCCAGTGCCCGCGCGACCTCTTCAGCGTGCCCTTCGGGCTTCACGCCACGAAAAATCATAGCAATGCGACCGTCCCTGTCGATCACGAACGTGCTTCTCAGCACACCCATGTATTTCCGCCCGAACATCGTCTTTTCACCCCACGCGCCGTACGCCTCGGCGATCGCGTGGTCGGTATCGGCGAGCAGGATGAAGGGAATGTCGTGCTTCTTCTTGAACTTCTGATGTGATTTCACGGTGTCGGGACTGACACCGATGACGGTCGCATGTAGTCCCTCGAACCGAGGGAAGGCGTCGCGAAATTCGCTCGCCTCGAGGGTTCAGCCAGGTGTGTCGTCCTTCGGATAGAAATAGAG
>DATBHD010000167.1:0-10677 GCA_036557635.1 Gemmatimonadaceae bacterium | reverse complement strand
GATCGCGGCGTCGGGGAGCTTGATGCCGAAGTACCGCCGCGATCAGATCGAGTTTCGCATTTACTATCGTTTGCGCCGCGGCGGCCGCTGAGTCGAGGAGGCGCCATTCGCGGCGCCCACCGCCGCCAGCTCCCGTGGGGCCGCGCTCTCGAGCAGCTCTTGCGCGTGTGCCCGGCTCACCTGGCTCTCCGGATCGCCGCCGAGCATGCGCGCGACCTCGGACACGCGCGCGGGGCCGGTGAGGACGCTGACGTCGGCAGTCGTCACGCCCCCGCGCGCACCCTTGGCGACGAGAATATGATGGTGCGCCCGGGCGGCGATCTGCGGAAGATGAGTGATCGCGAACACCTGATGATGCTCCGCGACGCGGCGCAGCGTCTCCCCCACCATGAGTCCAACGCGGCCACCAATGCCGGCGTCGACCTCGTCGAAGACCAGCGTCGGGACGTGATCGAGCCGCGCGAGAATGGTCTTGAGCGCGAGCATCACCCGCGACAGCTCGCCACCGGAGGCGACGCGTGACAGCGGGCGCTCCTCGTGGCCGACGTTCAACGAGACGCGGAACTCGATGTCCTCGGCTCCATATGGGCCAATTTCAGCGTTCTGCCTCAGCACAACGCTGAGGTGCCCGTCGGGCATGCCGAGATCGGGAAATACCTCGTCGACGCTTTTCGCGAGCCGCTTCGACGCGGTTCGCCGCAGCTCGGTGAGTGCCGCCGCGCGCTCGTCCAACCACACCTTCGCTTCCCGCTCGCGCGTCTCGAGCTGGCGAAGGTCGAGACCGGCCGAGTCGACGAGATCGAGCTCCGCGCGCGTGCGACGCCCCGTCTCGATCACCTCGGCGAGCGTGGCGCCATACTTCTTCGTTAGGCGAAAGAGCAGATCGCGCCGCGCGCGGACTTCGTCCAACCGCGAAGGATCGAGATCGATCGACGATTCGTACTCCTCGAGCTCGCGCGCGAGCGCCTCGAGATTGTAGTACGCCGCGTCGTAGAGCTCCTGGAGCCGCGCGAGGGTCGGATCGATCCGCTGGATCGCGGACAGCTGTCGCTCGACGCCGCCGAGGATGGTGAGGACAGCCTCGTCTTCCCCGTCGATGGACGACGCGATCACTGACGCCAGGGAACGCAGCTCCTCCGCGTTCTCCAGACGGCGCGCTTCATCCTCGAGGCGCGTATCCTCGCCCTCGACGAGCTTCGCGTCGTCGATCTCCTTGGAGACGTGGCGGAGGTAATCCGCGCGACGCTCGGCGTCTGCCTTACGACGATGCAGATCGGCGATCTCGCGCCGCACGCCGGCGAGATCCTCGTACGCCGCGTGCGTTTCCGCGACGACGGCAGTCGCGCCGGCGAAGACATCGAGAATGTGTCGCTGGGACTCCGCGTCGAGCAGCGTCTGGGCTTCGTGCTGCCCGTGCAAGTTCACGAGATGACGCCCGATTTCGGCGAGGACGGCAGCGCTCACCGCGCAACCATTCACCCACGCGCGCGTGCGGCCGGTGGCGACAATTTCCCGTTTGAGGACGACAAGAGGCTCGTCGGCATCGATGCCGCGTTCGTCGAGCAGCGACGCGATCTCCTTTCGATCGGCGATGTCGAACACCCCTTCGACCGTCGCGCGGTCGGAGCCGGTGCGAATGAGGTCGGCGCTCGCGCGCTCGCCAAGCAGAAGTCCGAGAGCGCCGACGATGATCGACTTGCCCGCGCCCGTTTCGCCGGAGAGGACGTTGAATCCTCGCTCCAGCGGCAGCGAAAGCGATTCGATGATTGCAAAGTTTTTTATTCGGAGCTCGCTCAGCATGTTTCGCCCCGTGTCTCGATTGGCTGTCAGGCCCCGAAATTCTCGTCGCGTTCCTTAAGGCCACCCCAGCCGAGCTTCTGGCGGAGCGTCTTGAAGAAGCTGATACCGGGGAAGCGAACGATCAGCACTCCTCCTTCATTGCGCCGAACGCTGAGCGTTTCACCGCTGGCAAACGTGGAGCCCACTTGCCCGTCGATCGTGACCAATAATTCCTCGGGGAAACCTTCTGCTTGCACTGTCACCTCGGTGCCGGGGGGAAGAATCAGCGGCCGGATCGCGAGGGCGTGCGCCGAAACCGGTGTGACGACGAGCGCCTCGAGCGTCGGATAGAGCACCGGTCCGCCGGCCGAAAGGCTGTAGGCCGTGGAGCCGGTAGGCGTCGAGATGACGACGCCGTCGGCGCCATACGTCGCCATCGTCTCGCCGTCGGCGCAAACCCGCATCTCGACGACGCGGGCGAAGCCGCCCTTGTGCAGCACGACGTCGTTCAGCGCGACCCAGGTGTGTCGCTCGCGACCAAAGGCATCGAGCACGCGGGCGCGAATCGCCATTCGCGACTCCACCAGATAGTCCTTGCGCGCGAAGCGCATCAGCCCCGAGGCCAGCTGGTCCGCCGGACAGCAGGTGAGGAAACCAAGCCGTCCGAGGTTGACGCCAAGGATCGGCACCTGATGTGGATCGAGGAGCCGTGCGCCGCGGAGCAGCGTGCCGTCGCCGCCTAACGTGAGCAGGACATCGAGCTGTGATGGATCGGCCAGTGGACTACCGTAGCCCGCCGCCTCGTGGATCTCGGGCTCGAAGTGAAGATCGAGCCCGAGCCCCGGCGAGAGTTCTTCCAGCGTCTGAAGAACGTCCGGTAGTCCCGCGTAGCCCCGGTGTCCGACGACGCCGACGCGGATCACCCGGCGACCGCCTCGCTCTCTTGCTCGTGCAACGCACGAACACGTGCCGCGATGCCGGTCGCATCGAGCCCGGTGAGCGCAAGCTGGCGGGCACGCGACGCCGCCGGGATGATGCGATCGGGCACGCCGTGCACGGTCACACGCACCGACGGATCCTGTCGCGCGATCACTGCCGACATGTATGCACCGAAGCCGTTGACCACCGTCCCTTCCTCCACGACCAGCACGCGCGCGTGGTCCGCGAGAACCGCGGCGAGAGTGACCTCATCGTACGGCTTGAGGAAGCGACAGTTCACGACCGTGATGCGCAAGCCTTCCGAGGCAAGGACGTCGGCCGCGGCGAGCGCCGGCCGGACCATCGTACCCGTCGCGAGGATCGCGACCTCGGATCCGTGCCGCAGCACCTCCCAGGTTCCGTAGGGAACGGCCTCGATCTCGGAGATGGCGGGTACGGTATCGGGAGCCGCGTCGCGCGGATAACGAACCGAGAACGGGCCCCGCTCGTGCCCGATCGCCGTTCGGAGGAGCCCGAGCATCTCGCGGCCGTCCTTCGGCGCCGTCACCGTGACGTTAGGCACGGCGAGCAGATAGGCAATGTCGTAGAGCCCCATGTGCGTCTCGCCATCCTCGCCGACGAGCCCCGCGCGGTCCATGCAGAACACCACCGGCAGCGACTGGATCGCGACGTCGTGGATGATGCTGTCGTACGCGCGCTGCAGGAACGTCGAGTAGATCGCGACTACGGGACGGATGCCCCGCGTGGCCAGTCCGGCCGCGAACGTCACGGCGTGCGCTTCGGCGATGCCCACATCAAAAAACCGATTCGGGTGTGCCTTCGCGAACTGATCGGTACTCGTTCCACTCGGCATCGCCGCGGTGATCGCGACGATGCGGTCGTTCTCGTTTCCGAGCTCGACGAGTCCCTTGCCGAACACCTTCTGATACGTCGTCGCGGACGAGCCGTTGCGGAGCTTGCCCGTCGACGGATCGTGATCGGGCGGCAGCGCGTGCCACTTCTCGAGACTCTCGCCGGCGGGAAAGCCTTTCCCTTTTTGCGTCCGCACGTGCACCAGCCGCGGGCCACCCAGGTCGCGCACCGCGGTGAATGTCTCGATCATCGCGTCGATGTCGTGCCCGTCGATCGGTCCGAAGTAGCGGAAGCCGAGCTCCTCGAAGAGCACGCCCGGCGTGAGTAGCGCCTTGAGACTCTCTTCCCAGCGGCGCACCCACGTGCCGAGGCCCATAGACGAGAAGAGACCGCCAGGGCCTTTGTTGTCGGCCAGATCGCCGATGGCGGAGCGCACGCGGTTGTACAGCGAATTCCGCTGGACAGAGGTGAGGTACTTGGAGATCGCACCCACGTTAGGCGCGATCGACATCTCGTTGTCGTTCAGGACGACGATGACGTCGCGATCCGAGTGGCCTGCGTTGTTGAGGCCTTCGTACGCGAGGCCGCAGGTCAAGGCGCCGTCGCCGACGACGGCGACGACTTTGTAGTCCTCATTGCGCAGGTCGCGTCCCGCCGCGATACCCAGCGCGGCGGAAATCGAGGTCGCCGCGTGCCCCGCGCCGAACACATCGTACTCGCTCTCGCTGCGCTTCAGGAAACCGGAGAGCCCATTCTCCTGGCGGAGTGTCTCGAGCCGCTCGTTCCGGCCCGTGAGCAGCTTGTGCGGATACCCTTGATGCCCGACGTCCCACACGAGTTGATCGCGCGGTGTCTCGAAGGCGGCATGGAGCGCGACAGTGAGCTCGACGACGCCCAGCCCCGCGCCGATGTGGCCCCCGGTGCGCGAGCAGACGTCGATGAGTCGAGCCCGAATCTCGTCGGCGAGCGTTTTGAGCTCGTCGCGCGTGAGGGATCGAACGTCGGCTGGAGAATGGATTCGTTCTATGATCGACATACGGCTATTGAAACTGACATCCGGTAAGCTAGCGATCTGCTCATCAGGCCGTTACTTCGGCGAAGACATATCGACCGAACTATCAACTACTACGAGGTCCGCCTCACGACGAATCGTGCGATGCTCTCGAGAATTGGCGTCAGCAGTCCGGCGTCCGCCAGTGCCGCGCAGCCATCGTCGACCAGTGCTTCCGCGCGGCTCGTTGCGCCGGCGACTCCGAGCAGCGTGGGGTACGTGCTTTTGCGCAACTCCGCGTCGCGGCCGGCCGTCTTCCCGAGCACCTCGGTGCTTCCGGTGACATCCAGGACATCGTCCGCGATCTGAAATGCCAGACCCAGAGCGGCCCCATAGCGCGCGAGCGCCTGGACCACTGATTCGGTCGCGCCTGCCGCGAGTCCTCCAATCAAAGCAGCAGCTGACACGAGAGCGCCGGTTTTGGCGCGATGGATTTGTTCGAGGTCACCAAGTGAAAGCGGTTTCCCCTCTCCCTCGAGGTCGAGTACTTGACCGCCGATCATTCCGCCCGCGCCGGCCGCGCTCATGAGCTCTTTCACGATGCGTTGCGGGTCGGCGCCGCGCAGTGACCTCGCCGCTCGCGCCGCCGTGCGCGCCGCGAGCGGCACCATCGTGAGTCCGGCGACGGTCGCGGTGCGCGTGTCGAATCGCCGGTGCACCGTCGGACGGCCGCGACGCACGTCGTCGTCGTCCATGCACGGTAGATCGTCATGGACGAGCGAGTACGCATGTACGATCTCGATCGCGGCCGCGAGCAACGTCGCGTCGCCGTCGCCTCCGGCGGCGCGATACGCGGCGAGAAACAGAATTCCGCGAAATCGCTTTCCTCCGCCCACGAGCGAGTAGCGAATTGCGTCGGCGACACGTGGCGCGCGCTCGGCGAGCGAAGTCAACTCATGCTGACAGACCGCATCGAGCGATTCGTCGATGCGGCGCCGGTGCGCGTCGACCTCGGCGACGACGCTCGCGTCGTACGCGCCGGCGACCGCGCGATCAGCCACGGAGCTCCGTCAGCGTGAAGCTACCGTCCTCTCGCTCGACGAGGCGCTGAACGCGCGATCGTGCGTCGGCCAACTCCTTCGACGCCGCGCGCAAACACTCGACCCCTTCCTCGAAGAGCTCGAGAGCGCGCGCCAGCTCCAGCTGGTCGCCCTCGAGCTCGTGCACGATCGCCTCGAGGCGGTCGAGGCGAGACTCGAATGGCACTGTAGCAGCAGCTTTCGGCATGAAACGAGGGGCTAGGTGTTAGGGGCTCGGGTCGTCATCCCGACCGTAGGGAGGACTCTGCTCTTCGTCGAGCGGCGTCACGGCGTTGGCGGTCGAGCGAACCGTTCCGTCTTTCACGCGCAAATCGAATTCGCCGCCGGGGGCGAAGTCATCGATCGACGCGAGCGTTCGGCCGTCGTTCGATTGCGCGATCGCATAACCTCGCGAGAGAGTCGCGAGCGGACTCAGCGCGTGCAAGCGACCGGCGGCGGCGGAGATGAGACTGCCGCGTCTGTCGATCGCGGCGTGACTCGCGGTCGTTAGGCCGCCGGCGAGGCGATGCAGCCCGACGCTCTCTTCGTCGATGCGCGCGGCGATCGTCGACAGCAGATGTCGCCCGCGCGACTGCAATTCGCCGAGCAGCTCTTCGGTCGAGCGCACGGCCGCCTCCGCGGCGGCAGATGGCGTCGGCGCGCGGTGATCGGCGACGAGGTCGCAGATGGTGACGTCGATTTCGTGACCGACCGCGGAGATCGTCGGCGCGGGACAGCGGGCGATGGCGCGTGCGAGGCGCTCGTCGTTGAAGGCACGCAAATCTTCGCGCGCTCCGCCGCCTCGTCCGATGATCACCGTGTCCGCGCCCTTCCAGCGGCTTATCTGGTCGATGGCGTAGCAGAGCTCCCCGGCGGCGGAGTCCCCCTGCACGGACGCCGGTACGAGGACGAGCCGCACGTAGGGGGCCCGTCGCCTAACGACGGCGGCGACGTCGTGCAGCGCCGCGCCATCGGGGCTCGTGACGATGGCGACGACGCGTGGATAGCGCGGTAGTGGACGCTTCCGTTCCGGCGCGAGCAGCCCGTCGGCCTCGAGCCGCGCGCGCGTTCGCTCGAGGGCACGTCGCCAGAGCCCATCCCCCTCCGCTTCGATGCGCCGCACGGCGAACTGCATGTCGCCGCGTGCGGCGTACACGGTGAGTTGGCCGAACACGGTCACGAGCATGCCGTCTTCCGGCGCCGCGGGAATCGAACGGCGGTCTCGCGACCATACGACGCAGCGCAGTTGCGCGCTCGCTTCCCTGAGGCAGAAGTACCAATGACCGTTGCGATGTGCCTTGAAGTCGATGACCTCGCCGCGCACCCAGAGCGGCATGAACGCGCCTTCGAGAATGTCGCGTGCCGTCTGCGTCACCGTGCCGACGCTCACCGCGGACGCCGGCGACGCTCCCGGGAACGACGTACCCAGATCGTCGTAGACCGACGACGATTCGGCCAACCGTGGATCGCTCGCGCGCGATGCGTGCGATGGCGCGTCCGCGCGGACCTCGGCGCTCGGCGGCGGCCCGAAGAGATCGAGGTCGTCCCTCCTACGATCCCGCGCCGTGGCGCGCGTCTCGCGTCGCTTTTTCACGAGTGCTCAACGCGTGGCGCGGGCCGCCGCGCGAACCGTGTTTCGCATCAGCATGGCGATGGTCATCTTGCCGACGCCCCCCGGCACGGGCGTGATGAGCGATGCGATTTCTCGCACGGCCTCGAAGTCGACGTCGCCCACGAGCCGGGTTTTACTCTTCTTCGTCGCGTCCGGAATGCGATTCATGCCGACGTCGATCACGACCGCGCCGCGCTTCACCATGTCGGCGGTGATCATGAGCGGTCGCCCCGCGGCGACGATGAGAATGTCGGCGCGGCGCGTGTGCGACGCGAGCTCGCGCGTTCGGCTGTGACAGACGGTGACCGTCGCGTCCGCGAAGGGACCCTGCTGCATCATGAGCGCCGCCATGGGCTTTCCGACGATGTTGCTGCGTCCGACGATGACGCACTCCGCACCGCGCGTGCTCACGTCGCACGCCTCGAGCATGTACTGTATTCCCGCCGGCGTGCAGGGCACGAACCCATCTGTCTCGCCGATGAGCAACTTTCCAACATTCACCGGATGAAAGCCGTCGACGTCCTTCTCCGGACGGATGCGTCTTAGCACGAGGTCGGCGTCGATCTGCTTCGGGAGCGGCATCTGCACGAGGATGCCATGCACGGCCTCGTTCTCGTTCAGCTCCTCGACATGCTCGAGCAGCTCGCCCTGGCTGGTGTCGGATGGAAGGCGGATCGTCTCACCGGCCATGCCGAGCTCGCGGGACGTAGCCTCCTTGCTCCGCACATAGACCGCGCTCGCCGGATCATCGCCGACGAGAATGACGCTCAGTCCTGGCGTGACCCCGCGCGCCGAAAGCTTCTCCACGTCGGCGCGCACCTCCCTCTGCACGCGCTCGGCGAGTGCCGCGCCGTCGATGATGTTGCCGCGAACCGGCGAGTGTGTGCCCGGTGCGACATCAGCGCGCAAAGTCGACTGCCCTCGTCTCACGAATGAGCACGACCTTGATCTGACCCGGATACTGCAGCTCCGTCTCGATGCGGCGCGCGATCTCCTCCGACATCGTCGTCATGCGAACGTCGTCGACGTCGTCAGGCATAACGATGACCCGCACTTCGCGCCCCGCCTGAATCGCGTACACCTTGTCGACGCCCTTGTAGCTCGACGCTATTCTCTCCAGACCTTCGAGTCTCTTGACGTACGTTTCGAACGCTTCGCGCCGCGCTCCGGGCCGGGATCCCGAAATGGCGTCGGCTGCCTGCACCAGGACGGAGACCTCGGTCTCGTGTGGAACATCATCGTGGTGCGCCGCGATGCAATTGACGACGAGCGGATTCTCTCCGTACTTCGTCGCGACTTCGACACCCAGCTGCACGTGCGTCCCCTCGTGCTCGTGCGTGAGGACTTTGCCGACGTCGTGCAGCAGCGCGCCACGCTTCGCGAGATTGACGTCGAGTCCCAGCTCTCCCGCCATAATCCCCGCGAGCCAGGCCACTTCCTTCGAGTGTTGGAGAATGTTCTGGCCATAGCTGGTGCGCCAATGCATGCGTCCCACGAGCTTGATCAGCTCGGGATGCAGGCCGTGGATGCCCGTCTCGTACGCGGCCTGCTCGCCGATTTCCAGAATCTGCGCGTCGACTTCTTTGCGCGACTTGTTGACGACCTCTTCGATGCGCCCCGGGTGAATGCGGCCGTCCGACACGAGCTTCTCGAGAGCGAGCCGAGCGATCTCGCGACGGATCGGATCGAAGCACGAAACGACGACGGTGTCCGGCGTATCGTCGATGATCACGTCCACGCCCGTCGCGAGCTCGAACGCGCGAATGTTGCGCCCCTCGCGGCCGATGATGCGCCCCTTCATCTCGTCATTCGGCAGCGCGACCGCCGACACGGTGCTTTCCGCGGTGTGCTCGGCCGCGATGCGCTGAATGGCCAGGGCGACGATCTTCTTTGCTTCGCGCTCGGCGTTTCGCCGGGCCGTCTCGCGAATCTCTCGCATGCGATTGGCGGCGTCAGCCTGCGCTTCCTCTTCCATGCGGCGAATCAGCTCCGCCTTGGCGTCCTGAGCGGACATGCCCGCCATCTGCTCGAGCCGCCGGCGCTCTTCGGAAATCAGTCCAGTCAATTCCTCCTCGCGCTGCACGACGGTCTTCTCACGCCGGCCGAATTCGCTTGCCCTCCGGCCGAGATCGCGGTCACGCTGCTCGAGCACGTCGGATTTTCGATCGAGCACGGTTTCACGTTCGGTGATGCGCCGCTCTTCGCGCTCGACCTCTTCGCGACGTCCGCGAACTTCAGACTCGAATTTCTCCCGGAGCTTGATGAGCTCTTCCTTACCAGCGACGATCGCGCTCTTGCGCAGATTCTCCGCCTCGCGCTCGGCATCGGAGACGATCCGCTTCGATGTCTCCTCGGCGGTCGACTTGGTCAAGGCGAGTCGCCTCACCTCGGCCGCGATTCCAATGCGTCGTCCAATAAAAAAGAAGAAAGCCGCCGAGGCGATTATCAGTGCGCCAAGCGCGGCAACGAGAATTTCGCTCATATGGATCTATGCTCCACCGCGAGTGGGCCGCGGAGTAGGAGTAACCGTCGCAGGGCGCATCTCGAGCGCTCGACCGATATCGTGCCGGCGAAGGGCACGAGCTGGGTTGAGCTAACTATAAAGAGCGCTTGGACCTACGGCGGGTTTGCTACAGCGAGAAGGTACGACGAGCAGAAGCAAAAGGCAAGGCGGCTTACGCGAGCAGCTCGCGCGTCTCTTCGCTCAATGAACGAATGGACCGAGAAAGTTCCTCGGCGTTGTCGCGCGCCTCGAATAACTCGCCTGCAATCTGGAGCGCCGCGAGGATCGCGGCCTTGTTGGTTTCGACAACCGTCCCCGAGCTCAAGACCTGACGGATCGCGCGATCGACGTACTGCGCCACCGCCTGCGTGTGTTCGACCGACGTGTCGCTCCGAATGTTGTACTCCTCGTTCAGGATCGTGACCCGCACCGCGTTCCGTTTGGTGCTCATCGGTCCTCCGCCTGCGACTGCTGTCGCAGGAAGTGAACGCGCTCGAGCACCGACCGAGTTCGCTTCGTCGCCGCATCGAGGCGACCGCGCAGCGAAGCGTTCTCTTGCTCCAGCGCGCGCAGGCGCTCCCGCACGAGTGGCGGTTCGGGATCCTCTCCCGTGCTGTCGATCTGTCGTAGCCTTTCCTCGGCCGCGAGGGCGCGCTGGCGATACGCGGCGAGTTGCTCACCCATGCTTCGGACGAGACCCTCCAGCTCGCGGAACGCTTCGATGTCAGGTCGTGCGTGCTCGGACATTGAGCGTCTTCTCCAAGTGGCGCAGCACGTTCGTGCGACGGCCCTCGATCTCCTTCGCGGTGATTGTGCGCTCTGGATGGCGGAAGGTTAATCGCCAGGCCAGGCTGCGATAGCCCGGCTCGATGTTCTTTCCGGCGTACTCGTCCACGAGCTGCAGCGACTCGAGCATGTCGCC
>DATBHD010000166.1:0-9235 GCA_036557635.1 Gemmatimonadaceae bacterium | reverse complement strand
GTCGCCGCCTGTTGCAATCGCTACGCGGCTGGCGCCGAGACCCACCCGCTCGATGACGCCAGGCGCGACGTGCTGCGCGAACGGGTCCACGCGCTCGGCACGCGCGGCCTGCGCGTTCTCGGCGTCGCGTGGAAGCCGGTGAGCGCGCAGGCGGCATACGGGAAGGGCGATGAGCATGATCTCATCTTCACCGGTTTGCTCGCCTTCAGCGACCCTCCCCTTCCGGACGCGGCGGCGACGGTCGCCTCGCTCGGTGAGCTCGGTGTGAACGTGAAGATTCTCAGTGGCGACGAGGCGGCCGTCGCGCGGCACGTCTGCGAGCGGACCGGGATCGATGCGGCGCGCGTCGTCACGGGGGACGAGATCGATCGCATGGGTGATTCCGCGCTCGCCCATGTCGCCGAGCAGGTGAGCGTGTTCGCGCGGGTGTCGCCGCAGCAGAAGAATCGGATCATACTGGCACTCAAGAACCGGCGACACGTCGTGGGCTATCTGGGCGACGGTATCAACGACGCGCCGTCATTGCACACCGCGGACGTCGGCATTTCCGTCTCCAGTGCCGTCGACGTGGCGAAGGACACCGCCGACATCATTCTCCTCGAGCGCGGTCTCGACGTCCTGCGCACGGGCATTCTCGAGGGGCGCAAGGCGTTCGGGAACGTGATGAAGTATCTCCTGATGGGCACGAGCTCGAACTTCGGCAACATGTTCAGCATGGCGGTCGCGTCGCTCGTGCTGCCGTTTCTTCCGATGCTGCCGACGCAGATCCTGCTCAACAATTTCCTCTACGATCTTGCCCAGGTCGCGATTCCGACGGACCGCGTCGACGAGGCGTACACGCGTCGGCCGCAGCGCTGGAACATTCGTGCGCTCCGTCGTTTCATGCTTACCGTCGGGCCGATCAGCTCCGTCTTCGATTTCATCACCTTCGGCGCGCTGCTTCTGGTCTTTCGCGCGACCGAGGCGGCCTTTCACACCGGCTGGTTCATCGAGTCGCTGGTCACGCAGACGCTCGTCTTGTTCGTGATCCGAAGCCCGCGCTCGACGTTCCGCAGTCGTCCGAGTCGCGCCCTGGTGTGGACGGTGAGCGGTGCCTTGGCGTTAGGTGTTGCGCTGCCGTTCACGCCGCTCGGCGCACTGCTCGGGTTCGTCTCGCCGCCGACGGTGTTTCTGGGCTTCGTTCTTCTCGTGACCGCGGTGTATCTGGGATGCGTGGAGCTGGTGAAGCGCCCGTTGATGGCGCGACTGTTGGCCTAACGCCCGACGCTCGGCGACGGCCCGTGTTGCAGGGACGACCACCGCGCCCGCCAGCGCCGCGACTCGTCTACGTCGACTGGCTCCGCGTGGTGGCTCTGATCGGCGTATTCGTGATCCATGTGTGCTCCGTCTTCGATCCGTTCGACGAGTGGCACATCCAAAACAGCGAGCGCAGTCGTTATGTCGGTGAAGTGATCGTGTTGATGGCACCGTGGATCATGCCACTCTTCATGCTGCTTGCCGGGGTGAGCGCCTGGTATTCGTTGCTCGGTCGCGGCAACGCGCGGTATCTGCGCGAGCGAGTGCTGCGGCTCCTCGTCCCACTGATCGCGGGCACGCTACTCCTCGTGCCACCGCAAGTCTATCTCGAGCGGCGTCTACACGGTCAATTCACCGGCTCGCTCTGGGCGTTCTATCCTCACTTCTTCGATGGGATCTATCCACGCGGGAACCTTTCCTGGCATCACCTCTGGTTTCTCGCGCACCTATTCGGCTACTCGCTGATCGCGCTCCCGCTGTTCCGATACTGGCAGAGCGATCGTGGTAGAGGCCAGCTGCGGTGGCTCGCTCGACGGTGCAGCGGGCCTGCCGGACTCTTGTGGCTGGCTCTTCCTCTCGTTCTGGAGCGGCATCTCCTCTGGTGGGTGTTCCGCGAGCGCCACATGCTCACGAGCGACTGGTCGAATCACGCAGTGCTCTTCGTCGCGTACGTTTATGGATTCGCTCTCGCCGGCGAGCCCACGTTAGGCGCCGCGATCGACAAGCACTGGCGTGGCGCGCTGGCAACCGCGATCCTGACGACGAGTCTTCTTGTAATCGGGACCTGGCGGGGTATCGTTCCCGCGCATCTGCCGGAGCCCTACCACCCCGGGTACCTCGCCTTCTGGACGCTCTATGCCGTCGGCGCGTGGGCATCGATGGCATCGGTCCTCGCTGCTGGCAGGCGGTGGCTCGTCCGTGAGACGCCGCTGGTCGCGTACGGTCGATCTGCCGGCTATGCGTGGTATCTCGTACATCAACCCGTGATCGTCGCCATCGCCTTTGTGGTCGTCGGCTGGCGTGCCGGAGTGGCGGTCAAGCTCATCGTCCTGGCGGTGGCGTCATTCCTCGGCACCCTCATTGGCGGAGAGCTGCTCGGCCGAAGTGAGGTCATGCGACGTGCATTCGGGCTGTGTCCCACCGGCCTCTCATCGTCAAACGATGCCTAACGAGCAGGATCGCGAACGGGCGATCGCTGTTCGGCGAGTCTTCTCGACGGATCCTCGACGCCGCGCCATCCCCGCCCGGCGCTTGCCATCGCTCCGGCGCCCGCGACCGGCAGCGTGAAGCAGAAAGTGCTACGTCACGGTCGGCGGTTTCCCGACTGACGCTCTCGCGGCGCGCCGCATCTTGGGGACGCCTGCAGGCGACAGATCAGGATCTCCACACCGGAGGGCTTATGCAACGCAATCAGCTGGAGCGCAGACTCGTCCCGCGGAAACTCATCACGTATCCTCCATTTGGCGGAACGCTCGCCGACGACGTCGCCGACCTACGCGACCAGTTTCAGCGAATGTTCGGCAACACGTTCGCCCCAGCCGCCTTCTCGATGCCGCTCGGATGGTCCCCGGCGATCGAGATCAGCGAGGGCAAGGATGAGCTGACCATCAAGGCCGAGCTGGCAGGGGTGAAGAAAGAGGATGTCCGGGTCACCTTCGACGAGGGCATGCTCACCATTCAGGGCGAGAAGCGCGAGGAGAAACGCGAGAAGGACGACAAGAAGCAGTATCACGTATACGAACGCAGCTATGGGGCGTTCGCGCGATCATTCACGTTCCCCGGCGCGGTGGATGGCAAGCGGATCAAGGCCGAGTTCCATGATGGTGTGCTCACGGTGCACCTCCCGAAGACGGAGGAGGCGAAGAGCATCGGCCGGTCGATCGAGATCACGGGTTGATAGTCGTTGGGTACAACGCGCGCGTCCAGCGGGCGTACACATCACACACCGCGGGACGCGCCGATTTCGTCGGGAGGAGGTATGAACAAGAACGTCGGTAGCACCGATCGCCTCGTGCGCATACTGCTTGGCATCGGCCTGCTCCTGCTCGCTTTCGAAGGACCGCGGACTGCGTGGGGCTATGTGGGACTCGTTCCTCTCATCACTGGCCTGCTCGGTTACTGCCCGCTGTATCGGGCGTTTGGCCGCAAATCGTTAGGTACGACGATGCCGTAGTCCGGGTGGGGCAGCGAAACACCTACATCGCGCCTGACAAACTCGGACTGCGTAGCGAACGATCCGAGGGCAGTCTGAGCCTGAGTCGAAGAAGCACGGACAACCCCCGACGGGATGGAGGTGCGCAATGCTCAAGCTTTCGGATATCATGACGCCCGAAGTCGTCACGGTGACGCCGGAGACCACACTTCGCGAGGCCGTCGAGCTCCTGACCGAGAAGCACATCAGTGGCGCACCCGTCGTGAGCGGCCACCAGGTCGTAGGGGTCGTGTCGGCCAGTGATATCTTGGAATTCGCCGCCTCGATGCCGGAACGCCGCCCCTGGACCGATGAGCCCCGTGACGAAGAGTCCGAGCGCACGGACTTGCCACCCGGATCGTACTACACCGACCTGTTCTCGGGAGACGGGACGGATGTGGTCGATCGGTTTGGCGGATCGGCGAACCTGGGAGAGCTCGATGCGCACACCGTCGAAGAAGTGATGACACGCGACGCGATCGCGCTCTCACCGAACCATAGTGTGGGCGCGGCGGCAGAGCTGATGCGCGGACGTTCGATTCATCGCGTCCTCGTCATTCAAGACGAAAAGCTGGTCGGAATCGTGAGCACGCTCGACCTGGTACGCGCCATCGCCGAGCACAGGCTCACGACGAAGACGTACGTGTTCGACAGGGGGCGCGATTTCGGACCGTCGCGCTTTCCGGTTTGAGCGCACTCTCATCATGCGGACTATGCCCAGGTCGCTCCAGCAGCTGAGGATCTCTCGCGGGTGGTGGCTCGTGTTCGTGGCCTCGGCGGCGATGTGGCTTATCGCTCTCGTGCCTTCGGGCCTCGGTGTGTTCGACCTCGTGATATTCACCGCGCCCGCGGCGGCCATCGGTCTCTTCCTGCGCTGGGCGTCATGTATCTTCGCGCCGGCGCGGTGGAACTGGCACATGGCCACGCATGCCGTGATCGCCAGCGCCATGTTGCTGCCTCCCCTGCTCGCCGCGCTCGTCACCGTCGCCGGTTTGCAGCGTCCTGTGGACTTGCTGACTCTGTTCGTGCTGGGCGCATGGATCGCGTTGGGGGTGGGGTTGCTGGCCGCGGCGCTCTCGTCACCTCGCGAGAAAGAGAACGGGCCCGACATTCACGATGCCGAGCCCGATCCCTTCTGATCGACGCCGGCGGCGCGCTACTCGAGGATAGGCGGACCCTCGCGACCTAACGACGCGGCGTCGTGGCGCGGTGCGGCCGCGTGCGCGATGCAATGCTGGGCCCACGGCACGAGCTCGAGACGTCGCGCCCCAATCTCCTTGCCACAGACCACACATCGGCCGAACTGTTCAGGAGCGCTGCGCAGCCGGACGATCGCGGCGTCGACCGCTCGAAGCTGCTCCAGCTCGACAGACGCCGCTGCCTCCGCGGCCTCCGCATCCGAGAGGGCGGCGCCGGAGGCATCCCGTTCGGGCGCTGCTTCGATGACATCGACCGCCACTTCGCTTTCCAGCGTACGCAACGTGCTCGCGAGTCGCGCGCGCTCTTCGTTGAGTCGACGCGTGAAATGTCGTCTTCGCTGTGCGTTCATCGTTGCCTCCGCTCTTCTCGTTGCATGCCTGGCACTCTCTCTCGCAACGGTGCTTTGGGCTATCAGGGGTTTCCGCACGCGAGACGCCGCGTCCGGCTCGATCTACGGCGCATCCGGCGCTCGGACGATGAGCACGGCCTCGGGACCAGCGCGCAGTATCTTGTCAGCGACGCTGGGCGCGATCAGTCGAGATGCCCCGCGGCCATGCGTCGCGAGCGCGATCGTGTCGGCCGACTCCCATTCCGCCGTCTCGAGTACCGCGGGCGCCGGCGAATCCGATACGCGAACGCTCGCTGTCGCCTCGACCCCGGCGTTCCTCGCACTCACCCGCGCCGCAATGTTACTCACGTAACGTTGAGCGGCCTCCATGCGCGTGCTCAGCGAGTCCGGGGTGAACTCGCCCGAGGTCGCGAACGGCGTGGTATGCGCCGATACCGGCACTGGTGTCGGCCCGACCACGTGCACGAGCACGAGACGCGACCTGAACGCCGCCGCGAGTGCGACGGCGTGCGGAAGCGCCGTCTCGGAGAGATCCGAGCCATCGAGCGGCACCACGATGCCTCGAAAGGCATGGGGCGGCGCCAGGCTGTTCTCCGTGCCATGATGTCGCAACATGAGCACGGGAGTGGCGGCGTGCCGGGCGACGGCGTCGGCAACACTGCCTAACCAGAAGCGACTGAAGCCGGTGCGGCCGTGCGTCGAAATGACGATCAGTGGATCGTCGAGCTCCTGAGCGAAGGTACAGAGCGCCGGCACGATCGCTCCCGTGAGCAGCCGCCGCTCTGCCTGCAGTCGGTACCTCGCCTGCACGTACTCCATGACATCGGCGAGATACTGCTCCTGATCGCGCCGCGAGAGATCCTCCGAGATGGAATACTCCGTCTCTTCGTAGCGGTACGCCTCATGGACGCGGGTCAAAACGAGCACGGCGCCCGAGCGCTGTGCGATCTCCGCCGCGGTCGCGACGGCCTGGGCGGCAAAGGGTGAGCCGTCCAATGGGACGATGACGGTTCGATACATGGAGCGTCTCTCCGTTGGACCCTATCGCTCGTTAGGTAACTGTCCGAGGACGCGCTCGACTTTGGCGTCCTCGCCATACAGGTCCGGATAGAAGTACGGCGTGCCATCGGGCGCGACGACGGTCGTCATGTACAGGATGAACACCGTCACCGGCTGCGCGAGCGGCACATGCAGCGTTTCCCGCCCGTGCATCGCCGCCTCGATCGCCGCGCGGTTCCAGGTGCTGTCATCGGTGAGAACGAAGCCGGCCAGCGCCGCCGGCTGCTCCGCGCGGATGCACCCGTGGCTGAAGTCGCGGCGCGCGAAGGAGAACAGCTTCACGGCCGGAGTCCCGTGGAGATACACATCGTGCTCGTTGGGAAATACGAATTTCACAAGCCCTAAAGCATTCCCTTGCCCCGGCCGCTGTCTGATGTGCAGCGTACCCGCGGCCACGCGATCCAGATTCGCGCGCGTGACCCGGTAGACGCGAGGACGATCCCCCGCGCTGACGATCTCGTACCCCTCGCTCTCCATGTCCAACTCGCCCCGCTTGATCGCGGGCACGAGCTCGGTTCGCGCGATGCGCGGTGGCACATCCCAATAGGGTCGAAAGACCACCTCGCGCATTTCGCTGACGAAGACCGGCGTGTCATGTTGTCGCCCCGCTTCACCGACGACGACATTCATCGACAGCACCGGCTGCGCCGCGGCCGAGTCGTTCTCGAACGCGTAGAGGCGAAAGGCGGGAATGTTGACGACAACGTAGCGTGCCGGCGCCCGCGGGGGCAGCCAGCGCCATCGCTCGAGCGCGAGCTCGATCTGACGCACGCGTGTGGCGAGCGGTACGCGGAGCGCCGCCCACGTCGATGGGCCGATCGTTCCGTCGGAGGTGAGCCCGTGTCGGCGCTGAAAATGCATCACCGCGAGCACGAGCGCGCCCGCATAACGATTCGGCTCGGTATACGCCGCGTGGGGCGACAGGTCGCCGAGAGCCGCGAGCAGCTTCCGCAGACGTGGAGCGTCCGCGTACAGATCATTCGGGCGGACCGTCGGTTCGTCGCGTGACAACGTCAGCGTCGTGTCCGCCGCCAGCGCACGATATCGCGCCAGCAGTCGCAGCAGCGCGGCATATCCCGCGTATGGGGGCTCGACGGTCTCCAGGACGCGCGCCACGTCGTCCGACTGACTCGCCGCGAGCACAATCGAAGCGAGATCGCGCTCGGGGCGGCTGGGCAGCTCGAGTCCGACGCTGGCGGGGTCGACCTGGCCGTGTCCGAGATCGGCGAGCAGCTGCAGGAGCGAGCGCGAGAGCGCGACGTCGATCGCCGCCAGGCGCAGCGAATCGAAGCCGTCTGCCGAGTCCGGCTCCGCCGACGCCGCGAACAGGGAGTGCAGCGTGTCGATTCCGTAGGCCTCCGGACGGAGGCCCCGCCGCGCCGCGCTGTCGATGAAGGTGATGGCGGCAAGCGTCTGAGGGGTAGGCCCGCCGTGGGAAAGCCAAAGCGGCCGCTGCGCGGCGAGGGTGTAAAGCCGCCGCAACGCCATTTCCTCGTTGGGCATCTCCCGCACGAGCGTATCGATCGCGGTCGCGAAGCCATGCCCACTCCCCTGGGCCTGGAGGGGCGACAGCGCGCCCGCCAGCAGCAGCGCAATGGCAAACACGCGACCGGTCACGCGCCGGCCTTCTTCGACTTTGACCATGCGACCTCCCCAGGCTGAATCGTGCAGCGTGGTCGTGGCCCGCGCCGTCGCCGATTCTCCTCGCCGTTGTCGGGAAATGGAGGACAACGTCGGGTGTCTTCTCCTTCACCGGTTCAGCACTTCTCCGACTCGGATCCCGGTTCTCACCCGACGGCGCCGCTCGTCTGGAATGGCGAACTTCCTCGCGTTCAAATCTCGAGGCTCTCATGAGATCTCTCTCTCGTCGCCGCCCGGCAGCCATTCGCGATTCTCTCACGGAGTATCTGGACGACATCGGCCGTTACCGTGTTCTGACACGCGAAGAGGAAACCGAGCTTGGACAGCGCATTCGAGCGGGCGATCCGGAAGCGGTCAATGCGCTCGTCTGCGCCAACCTGCGTTTCGTCGTCTCCATCGCCAAGCAGTATCAGCGTCACGGGATTTCCCTGCTCGACCTCATCGACGAGGGAAACCTCGGACTCATTCGCGCCGCGCGAAGGTTCGACGAGACGAAAGGGATCAGGTTCATCTCGTACGCCGTCTGGTGGATCCGGAGGGCAATTCTCCAGGGGCTCGACGCCCAGTCGCGTCTCATTCGGGTGCCGACACGCCGCCGCGCCGCCGTCCACCGCATCGGCAGGCACGCGAGCACGCTCGTTCAGAAGCTGGGCCGCGAGCCGAGGCAGGACGAGATCGCCGAGGAACTGGAGATCAGTGAGTCGGAAGTCGCGAGCACGCTATCGATTGCACGATGCCAGCTATCACTCGATGCGCCTCTGACGGGCGATGAGCATACACTCCTCGACTATCTCGCCGATGACGCCAATCCGTCGCCGGACGAAGACACGACAGAGCAGTCGCGCGCTACGGCAGTGGCCGACGCGCTCGCGACGCTCAGAGCTCGTGATTCGCAGATCGTGCGCATGTACTTCGGTCTGAATGCCGAAGAGCCGATGACGCTGGAGGAGATCGGCTCGCGTCTTGGCATCACGCGCGAGCGCGTTCGACAGATTCGCGATCGCGCGCTGACGCGGCTCCGCCGCGCAATGCCACATCTCGCTCTGGCTGGATGATCGAAGGGCAAAGTCGAGTGATCAGGAATCGATCAACGGAGCTGGTATCGCACAACGCCTTCGCCAGCCTTCTCACTTCGGTTTGCCGATTCCTGGCAGCTCGCGGCTGACCGTCTCGAGGCTGGCCTTTCCGCGCGGGGTGGCAAGGCTGGGTTCTTCGTGGAATTTCGGGAGAGGAAGGTGACCAGCCGTGAGCCTACGGCACCGGAAGAGTCCAGAGTGCTTGGGACGCGAATGCCGCGAATCTGAGCGAATCCAACCGAGTGGCGTAACGACTCTGTCGCACTTGTCCATCGTGTTCTTGGTTGAAATTCGACAAGCGAAGACCCTTCATGGGGCGCGAACATCTCGATCCGGGCACACCAAAGTCCGAGTGGCGGCGCGCGATCGATGCCCAGATGCGCAAGTTTGGATTCGCTCGCAATTCGCGCCATTCGCGTCCCC
>DATBHD010000165.1:0-5745 GCA_036557635.1 Gemmatimonadaceae bacterium | reverse complement strand
TCCTGATCAGGCAACGGTCATCGTCGATTCCGAATGTCATCGCGCAAATGAGACTGCTTCATCTCAACGTCGTGCTCGCCGCGGTTGCCGGTGATGAGAGCTCGGTAAACGTACTGCGAGGAGCGCATGAACTTGCCATGGCCGCCGGCGCAACGTTGCATGTCGTTCACGTCGGGTCGCACGCTGGCCCTCGCGACAGATTCCTCGCTGACGCTGGACTCTCGACGAGCGATGCTCAGCTCCATGTACTCGATGGCGAAGCAGCAGATGCCATTCGTTCGCTCGGCGACAGGATTCACGCCGATGTGATCATTCTGGGTAGACATCGCGGGCGCGCCGGCGACCAGCCGCCAATGGGCAGCACCGCACTCGCCGTCGTCAGCAGCTCCTGGGCGCCCTGTCTGATCCTCACCCAACCACTACGGCTGCCGCTCGAACGAGTGCTCGTGCCGGTTGATCTCTCCGACACGTCGCGCGGTGCACTGGTGATCGCGCTGTCGTGGGCCTCGGCGCTCCGCCGAGGCGGGAAGGCGAGTGGTCCGACGACGCACAACACCGCTGTGGATCTCACGGCACTCCATGTCGAGAGAGTTCTTGGCGATCATCGTGCTCGGCCGCAAACGCGTACTCTCTACGAGGAGTTGAGTCACATTCGTCGGGATGCCGGACGGTGGGCCGACGTCGCGATCAACGGCGCCGTCGTCGCCAATGACGATGTCGCGCTTGCGATTGCCGATTACGCTCGCGAGCATCACGCCGACTTGGTGGTGCTCGGCACGCGCGGTTCGAACCTGAACAGCGAGGCGCGCCTGGGCTCTGTATCGTTAGGCATCCTGCGGCGCGTCGCCTCGCCCGTTCTTCTCGTGCCACCGGCGGTGTGGATCAGCTACGCGGCCGCATCAAAGTCGTGAAGCCTCACGACGCGCGGGCTCGCGATTGGGCGGCGAGCATCGTCGGCGTCAAGAGCAGCACGGGTACGTCCGAAGCGCGCACGACTGCTTCCGCAACGCTTCCAAGAACGAGGCGCCGCAGCCCACCCTCGCCACGTGTGCTCATTACAATCATGTCGACGAGAAACTCGCGCACGGCCGCGGTGATTTCCCTTGCAGCGTTGCCGCCGATCATCACCTGTGGCCTCACGAGTGCCGACCGTTCGCGCAGGCGATCGGCGGCGAGTGCCAAGGGTCGTCCGACAAACGGAACGTCGCGCGGATTCCGCACGACCTCGAGCAGCACGAACTCCAAGTCCGTCGGTCGAAGCAGGGCACCAACGAAGTCGATCGCCTGAGCCGCCAGGGCCGATCCATCGAGTGGGAGCAGGATTCGTCTGATCTCCAGGCGCCTTCCCTTGACGTCGGATGCGCCGGGCGGAACGAGGACGACTGGTTGCGCACACTCGCGCATGACACGGTCGGCGACGCTGCCGACAATTGCCAGTCCGGCATCGGTTGCGGCACGCGTTCCCATCACCACTGCCCGCGCTTTGCGCGCTTCCGCAACGCGGGTCAAGGTGTCCGAGACATCGGCACCGTCGAGCGCCTCCCAGGAGATCGCCCGGCCCGATCGTGTCGTTAGGCCAGCCGCCGTCTCGGCGAGCTGCCTCTCGACGGCTGGTCGGCCGGCGGCATTCCACGCGTCGAGGCCGATCAGCTCGGCCTGGTTCCCGGTGCGTTGAGACGGAGGCTCGATGACGCGCACGAGGTGTATGGCCGCGTCCGCGAGCTCTGCCAGAGCAATTGCGACCGACAACGCGCGTTCTCCCTTTTCGGAGCCGTCGAGTGCGACCATGATTTCGTTCGCCAACGCCCCCTCCGCGTCAATGGTGTCCGATCGAGGCGGACGCGCGGCGTCCGTCTGCATGGAACGTTAGAGGTGCGTCGCGCCGTAGCGCCGTCGGCCGTTAGCCCAAGATGACGACCCGGGAGGGCGGCCTGTTGTGATTCGTCACGGTGACCGAGCGGCAGTCAGCTCGGCCGCCGAGGTGTAGAGCACACTTCGATCGAGCCGGCCACCGGACGAGGAGGCCGTCCGCGGGCGTGTACCATGGCAGGCGGCGATCATCGCGAAGAGCGCCGTTAGGCGCAGGCATCGGGCTGTCGCGGGGCGCATGATCTCTTCCTCCGGCGACTCAGTCGTGAGCTGGCCGCATCAGCAGGACTGCTCCCGGTCCAGCGCGCACGACCTTATCGGCGACGCTGGCCACGACCAGGCGTGACAGACCGCGGCCGTGCGTTGCGAGGGCGATGCAGTCGGCCTGCCGGCGCTTTGCGGTTTCGATGATAGCGCGCGCAACGGAGTCCGCCACGACCACTTCGTCGCTGAGCTCCAGCCTCGGGTGCGCGGCGCGGAGCATCGCACTGATGCCGGCGGTGTAGTCGCGCGATCGTTGGGCGATTGACTCGGTCAACTCAGTGATCAGCTCGGCAGGCGGCACATAGGACGTCGGTATTTCCGGTGCAGGCGGAGCCACCGGCGTGACGACATGCAGCAGAATGAGCCGAGCGCGGGACGCCTCGGCGATTGCCGCGGCGTGCGGTACAACTTCTTCGGCGAACGACGTACCATCGAGCGGCACGACGATGGTTCGGAATGGCAGCGGCCAACCCGCGGCGGTGTTGTGTGGGGCTTCCCGAATCGAGAGCATCAATACCGGCGTCGTTGCGTGTCGCATGACGCCGTCCGCGACACTGCCCAACCACACGCGGCTCCAGCCGGTGCGACCGTGCGTCGTCATCACGACGAGTGCTTTGTCCCGCTCCGCGGCAGAAGCGCACATCTCGTCGATCGGATTTCCCTCGAGCAACAATGTCGACGCCTTGATTCGATAGCTTGTCTCCGTCTCCGTCGCGGCCCTGGCCAGGAACATCGTGCGCTGCGCGGCGAGAGCTGCCTCGCCCGCTCGATAATCGGGCGCCTCCGCCTCACGCACGTGGACCAACGTCAGCGATGCATCCATCGCGTTGGCCAATGCCGCCGCGGTGGGAATCGCGACCTCGGCAAACGCGGATCCGTCCAGTGGAACCAGAATGTTGCGGTACATCCGACCTCTCCCATGCTGCGGCGCGAAAATGCTACCTCAGTGTGACGCGTCAGCGGGCGTGGGGCAGTCGGCCTTTGGCCATCGCGGTGTACGAGATTCGCTGATAGGCCCAGGCGCGCGATGTGATATGGTGGAGCCGAGGCAACATGCCGCACTCGACAACACGGGAGTCGGCGCGGTGCGAGAAGGAAAGGGCCTCTGTACCTAACGAAGTACGGCGCCGCCCCGCTGTTCGCGGGACGGCGCCGAGATTGAAGAAGGTACTGGTTCGCTTCGGCTAGAACTGGAACCCGAGGATGATCGGGAGGTAGTTCGCCTGCTGGTACGCGAAGCCTGCTGGCGGCACCTTCGGCTTCACACTGATGTAGCGCGACTCGAGGAAGAGCGCCGAGCGGCCAAAGCGGAAGGTGAATCCCGCGCCGCCGTACCAGCCGATGTCCGTCTTGGCGTTCTGGATCGTCTGAGCGCTATCCGACCCGACCTGGCTCGTGGCGTACCCGGTGAACCGATGCGCGCCGGCGCCGCCGAGGAGATAGAAGCGGCTCGCCGTTCGGAAGAGCGGGATATTCAACTTCAATCCGCCGCTCCCGGAATAGATCGCGACGTTCCGCGCCGCCGTCGGGTTGCCTAGCTGGTCGAGGAAGTTCGGCCGGCCCGTCAGGTTGTCCATCGCGAGGTCGAAGCGGATCCCGAGGGGGAAGCTGCCAAAGTCCCAACCGAACGGCAGCGTCACATTCCAACCCGTGTTGTAGCTGTTGTTGACATTGGTCTTGAGATCGCCCATCGGCATAGTGCTGCCGCCCGCGAGACCGATGTAGAAACCGGCGTTACGGCGGCGCGCGATCCGAAGGTCTCGACTCGCTTTGGCCTTATCGTTTGCCCGGGCGATGGAATCCTGGCGAGCTGCATCCGCGGCTGCGATGGAATCCTGGTGCTGGCGATCGGCGTTCGTGATGGAGTCACGCCGTATCTCATCGACCCGCGCAATCGAGTCTTGCCGGGCGCGCTCCGCGGAAGCGATGGAGTCCTGCCGTGCGCGCTCGGCGGCGGCGATGGAGTCCTGGTTCACGCGCTGCGGGGCCGGTGCGGCCGGTGCAGCCGGTGCTGGGCGAGCAGGCCGATCCTTCGTGACGGGAATGCGGCGCGACGACCTGGTGCGCCGCGGCGGCGGATCCTGCTGCTGCCCTCGTGCCGTCGCAGCGACAGCCAGTAGCAGGGCTACGCCCAGGCTGATTGCGCGGCGGCTGGAAAATCCAACTCGCATGGTTCCTCTCAGTCAGCGCATAACGTGATCGCCGCGCGGGATGGTGATGTATGCGGCGCTTCGACAGCGGTGGAGGCCCACCGCGACAACGTCGCGGCGGGCCCATACGGTCGTAGGACGCATGACTCACCAAAGAGGTCAAAAAGCCCACGCGATGCCCGTCTGAGAAGGCGCTCAGCGTTTACGGCAATTCAGTTCTCCATTGTCGGGCGTGGTCGTGACGCAATGATCATCCGCCGACGCGGCCTTCTCGATGCGCCCCTTACGACGCGTGCCGGTCTCGCGATGATCCCAAATAAGGCTCGGCGCGAGCGGGAGCGCGGTATCGAGCGCCGCGCTCCCTGTCGCGTCCCACTATCGATTCTCGCGACTGTCCAAGAGCGCAACCGGAACCGGGATCTGTCCCTTCGACTCGACGACGAAGACCACGCGTCGGTTCGACTCCGCCCCGGTTCGATCGCCCCAAGCACCGGGGACGACGAGCCGCGTCTTTCCGTAGCCGACCGTCTTCACCATCTGGTCCGGGATCCCCTGTGCGACGAGATAGCTCTTCACTGCCTCCGCACGCTGACGCGAGAGCTCCAGATTGTACTGCGTGCCGCCCGCGGGATCGGCGAATCCCTCGACGGTGATGAGGGAACCCTGGTAGTAGCGTTGTGCTACCTGAGCAAAGCGTCCGAGTGCGGCGTGGTCGCGATCGCGTACGACCGCCTGATCGAAGTCGAAGTTCACCGGAAAGGCGAACTGCATCCCCGAATCCACCGCGGCGATCTTTGCCCCGAACTCGGTCCGCAAGCTCTGCAGATCGGTCTTGAGCGCTTGGAGCTCGGCGCGCAGCGACTGCTGATCGCTCCGCAGCGACGCGACGTCCTGCTGCGTGGCGCTGTCCGCAGCCACTCGTTCGGTGTGCTCTGTCCCGAGCGCGGTCCGCTGCTCCGCCATCGCCTTCTGCAAGGCACCCCGTGTCGCGCAGCCGGCGAGGAGCAGCGATGCAGCGCCGGCGATTACTGAAGTTCTAAACCTTCCATGATCGATCATCGGAAGCTCCCGTGGGTAGACACTCCTCAGCCACCGCAAGAATCCTGCTCTTGTGCCCGCTCGTGACCCACGTCACACAGCCGTTAGGCCGTGGCTCTCGCGACGCGGTCCGGATGCGCCGCGGGAACGCGAGGGAGCGCTCCCGCGGCTGTGCCTCCGGCCTGGCCGTGATCCGAACCGGTCGACTCCGGAGAAATCCTGCCCGGCAAGCTCGTCGTCTACTTGCGCGCCTCGAGCACGATATTGAACGGCGTCTCGGTCGCGCGGCGCACCTTGCTGAATCCGGCCTCGTGGAGAATGCCGGCAAGACGGGCTTCGCCCGCCTGCGCGCCAAGTGCCGTGCCGACGTCCTGCGAGAGAGAATTCGGCGTGCAGAGGAACGTCGACGCGGAATAATAGAGCC
>DATBHD010000164.1:0-15350 GCA_036557635.1 Gemmatimonadaceae bacterium | reverse complement strand
CCCTCGCGCAGCTCGTCGTGGATGACGGTGAGCTTGACCTCGCCGCCTAACGGCTCGAGCACGAACGTCACCGTGGAGTAGCCCTCGTCGCGGAGCGCATCGTCGAACTCGACGCGCCAGGTGATGGACAGGCGCCGGGGTGGGTCGCTCTCGAGGACTTGACCGCTGTCGGAGACGCTGCCCTCGCGTCCCCAGTAGCGCACCGGCGCGCCGGCGGCCCACGTGGACTCGACGCGCCGGCCGAACATATAGCGTTCGGTAAACTCCGGCTGCGTGAGCGCGGCCCAGAGGCGCTCGGGGGTCGTCGCGATGTAAATGACGTAGACGAAGCTGGGTTTACTCATCGGGTGCCTCCATGGCGCGCTTCAAGTCCGCGAGAGCGCTGATTCGCGTTCTTTCATACTCTCCGATCCAGCGCCTCGCGATGTCGTGAATGGGCGCGGGGTTGAGGTAATGCAGCTTTTCCCGCCCGCGCCAGACGGGGACGACGAGGTTCGCCGCCTCGAGGACGGCGAGATGCTTGGTAACGGCCTGGCGCGACATGTCGAGATGCTCGCAGAGTTGGCCGAGGGTCTGCCCGTTGTCGGCGCGCAAGCGGTCGAGCAGGATCCGCCGGCTGGGATCGGCGAGGGCTTTGAAGACCTTGTCCATCTGGCGGGTGAATATGCAACTATTAGGTTGCCTGTCAAGAGCGCGGCGGACAGGCCTTACGCAGGTCGCCTCATGCAAGTACTTGTATACGGTTCGTCACTGAGATTCATGCAAGTACTTGTATGAGGTCGTGCCGAACAGCGCGCGTGTCTCCCCGGAGGTAATTTTGGTACGGCCAGCAGACGCGGCGGGCGCCTAACGCCTCACCGGAGACGAATCATGGACCGCAGACACTTCGTCGTTTCGTCCGCGTTGGGCACCGCCGCCCTTGCCACGAAACGGCTCCCCCATCTGCCCCACGAGGCAACGGCCGGCACGCGCAAGATTCTCATCGCCGGCGGCAACTTCGACACGTCGTTCATTCGCCTCATGGCGCAGCTCACCGGCAAGATGCGGCCGAAGCTCTGCTACCTGCCCACCGCGTCCGCCGATAGTCCGCAGGGCTCGATCGCGTGGTTTCGCAGCTGCGCGCCGCTCGATGTCGAACCGCATGTGCAGGAGAGCTTCATCGCCAGCTCGCGCCAAACGAAAGGCTGGGACGAAGTCCTCCTCTCGATGGATGGCATCGTCGCGTCGGGCGGCAATACGCTCAACCAGCAGGCGATCTGGCAGGCGCAGGGAATCGACGCGATCCTGCGTCAGGCCTGGGACACGGGCATCGTTCTCGGCGGCGCGAGCGCCGGCTCGTTATGCTGGTTCGAGGAGGGCACGACCGATTCGCGTCCCAAGGAGCTGACGACGGTAAAGTGCCTCGGCTTTCTCAAGGGCAGCCACTCGCCGCACTACGATCGCGAGCCGCTCCGCCGGCCACTTTATCAAAAGCTCATCGCCTCCGGCCAGATGCTTCCCGGCTACGCGTGCGACAACGACGCCGGGATCTACTTCGAGGACAACGAAGTCAAGCGCGTCGTGTCGACGAGGCCGGAGGCGAAGGTGTACTACGTGAGCGTCGTCGCCGGGAAGGTCGTCGAGAAGGTGCTGGAACCGGAGCGGATCGCGTAGTGCGCGGGTTTGTCAACGGGAACTACCAGGCGATCCCGTAATCCTCGCCATTGTTGCTCGACGCGCCCCACATCGTGCGGTGCTTCTGGTCCAGCACGATGGCGTTGATCGGACCCGACGTGCGGTCGCCGACCTGCAGCGTGTAGCCCATCGCCTGCAGCGCGCTCCGCACCTCCATCGGCGTCTGCGACGAGATCAGCATCCGCCCCGGCCGCGACTCGTGTTGTCCAAAAGACGAGCGCATCTGGTAGCTGTTGATGTTCGGCGCCTCGACCGCCTGCTGCGGCGTCATCCCAAACTCGACGACATCGAGGAAGAATTGCAGCAGGTTTTGATCTTGTGAATCACCGCCCTGCACGGAGAAGCAGAGGTACGGCGCGCCGTTCCGCATCGCGATCGTCGGCGTCAGTGTGACCCGGGGACGCTTCCCGGGTTCGATCACGTTGAATGGACCGTTCTTGGCCTCGGTGACGAAGCTCTGCGCGCGCTGACTCAAGCCGATGCCCGTGTGCCCCGCGATCACCGCCGGCACCCAGCCGCCGCTCGGCGTCACCGACACGACCCACCCCGCCGAGTCCGCGGCCTCGATCGACGTCGTCCCGCTATAGAATGATTGCTCGAACGCCGAGTCGGATTGCGGAACGTCCTGCTGTCCACTGCGGCGCGCGCTGTCGCCATTCGTCGATTTCCATTCGGCCAGCAGGTTCGCGAATGGGTTCGTTCCCCCCTGGTACGGATACGGATCGCCGGGCTTGATGTTCGGATCGTTCTTCGTCCAGTCGATCGTTGCATAACGAGCCTTGGCGTAGTCCTTCGACAAGAGGCCTTTCGTCGGCTCCTCGGGCGGGAAGTACGGGTCGCCATAATAGAAATCGCGATCAGCGAAGGCGAGGCTCATCGCCTGATACAGCGTGTGCATGTACTTCGCCGAGTTGAACCCCATCGACTTCAGGTCGGCGTTCTCGAGGATGTTGAGCGCCTGGAGCATCGCCGGCCCCTGCTGCCAGAAGGGAAGCTTGTAGACGGTGATGTCCTTGTACGTCGTGCTCACCGGCTCCTCGATCCGGACTTTCCAATTTGCTAAATCGGCGATCGTGAAGAGGCCGCCGTCCTCCCGCACACCGCGGACGATCTCGCGCGCGATGTCGCCCTTGTAGAAGCGGTCGTACGCGGCGTAGATCGCCTGTTTGCGCGTCTTCCCCTGCGCCCGCGCCGTGCGCTCGGCGTCGACGAGCTTGCGCCACGTCGCGGCGAGGTCTTTCTGGACGAACAACTCCCCGGGCTCCGGGGCCTCGCGCGCCTGGCCCTGATGCGTGAGCATGATCGACGGCGAGTACTTCCACTTCTTGATCCAGTCCTTGTCGCGCTCGATGGTACCCGTCAGCTGCGCCTCGATCGCGTAGCCGTCGGCCATCTGGATCGCCGGCGCCAGGACGTCGGCGAGCGACATCGTGCCGTACTCGGCGAGCATGACCATCAGCCCGCCGGGCGTTCCCGGCGTCACCGCCGCGAGCGGGCCGTACTCCGGCGGATATTTGTAGCCTTTGGAATGGTAGTACTCAGCAGTTGCGCCGCTCGGAGCGACGCCAAGAGCATCGATCCCGATGATCTTTTTCGTATGCGGGTTATAAATCAGCGCCTGCGTCTCGCCTCCACATGAAAGCGTATCCCACATCGTGCACCCCGCGGCGAGCATCGCCGCGGCGGCGTCGACGGCGTTCCCGCCCTTGGCGAAGATCAGCGCGCCCGCGGTCGCGGAGAGAGGCTTGCCGGTGACCGCGAGCCAGTGCTCGGCGTGGAGCGGTGGCTTCTGCGTGCGACGCTGAATGGGCGTCGTCGTCTGCGCGCCGGCGACGAGAGATGTCGCGGCGAGGAGGGAAAGCGTTAGGCGCATGCTGTCATCCCGAGGAAGGAAGTGACGAGGGATCTGCACTTCTTTCGTGACCACTCAATTGTACGGCGCGCTCGGCGAGTGCGTTGACGACCGACAGCGTCCGACGCTGCCATCGTTCGGCGATCGTGTGCCAGAGCACGCGCGCGCTCACGACGGTCCCGCCAATCGCCGACGCGGCGACGATGGCGCTCGCGACCAGCGCGTTGTCGGTGACGTTGATCGCGATCGCGACGCCGCCGAGCGCGGCGAGGAGTCCGATCGCGACGCTCCCCGCGCCGATGGCGACCGCCTGATCGGTCCGCTCAGTCGTCAGGGCGATGCGCGTGCCGGCGCCGCGTGGGCCGAGCGTCAGAATGGCGATGCCGAGTCCGCTGCGCCCGCGCCATTCGACACCGTCGAACACTTGATGGACCTCGCCGTGGAGACCGAGCTCGGCGCGCGCCTGGTCGAGCAGCTCACTGATCTCGGTGGAGCCGAGTTTGCTCGGGACGCTCTGCTCGGCGTGAAATCGCGTCGGCGCGCCGAGCCAGCCCCGGCGCGCGGTGGGGCGTTGGAGCTCCGCGACCGCCTCGGCCACGAACGAGGCGCCGATCCCGACCTCGGCGGCGATCTCGTTGATCTCGGTGAGCGTCCGCGTCGTGCCGCGTCCATCGGAGCCTTCCTGCAGCTCGGCGGCACGCTTGAGGATGAGCGCCATCTCCTGTTCGGAGTAGCGTGACGAGTTCGGCGAGTCGGCCATGACGAAGGGAATATGCGGCACCTTCGCACGCGACGGCAACGCGTCGGTGGACCCCGTCAGGCGGTGGCCCGACTATTCGCTCTCGTCGGAAGGCTGGCGATCGGACTTCAAACGCATGCGCAGCGAGACGGCTTCCTTCGCAGCCTCGGCGGCGATGGCGAGCGTCTCTTCGATCCGGATCAGCTCGCCCGTGTTCACGTTCTTGACGTTCGTATCTTCGCACACCTCGTCGAGCGACTTTTCGATCTTCTCCTCGAGGCGATCGAGTTGAGGACGGAGAGGAACACCAGGATCGACTGACACTTTAGGCCCCCGTTCGGACTGGGCCTTAAGGGCAATGGATGTGCCAGGGTCGAGTTGTCGAGTCAAGCAGCTCAACTGGGAAAGTCCAGCTTCGAGACGGTCAGCGGCGAGCTGCGAGAAGTGAGCCAAGAGGAAGTTGCTAGTGAGAAGGAATAGATCGACGATCACTCTTCGTCGTCGCTCTCTTGGACCTTCTTGCGATAGGTGTAGGTCATCTTCCGAATGGTGCCCGGCGCGCCGAAAGTGACGGGTGCAGTTGTGGAGCGCGACCGCCATCGCGTGCGCGCGCTGCCAAGCCTTGATCGATTTGAAATCACGCATGCCGTCATGATAGATCCGACAACGCGGGGCCCCCCCATCAATTCCTTCTACCTAGAACCACTTTCTTTGCTCACATCGCCGAGTTCGCCACTGACTGGCTCGAGGCTGGTCTCTTTGCGCCGAGTGGCGACGTTCGATCAGTGAACAGTTGCCTGGGCTACTAGAAAAGGCTGAGACCAGCTTCGAGACAGTCAGCTTCGAGCTACGAGAGATGAGCAAGAAGAAGTGTGAAGGGCTTGGTGACGGCGTAGCCAGGATCAGCGATTCGGATGACCCATTCCTTCTAACTCGAGCACTTTTCTTTGCTCAATTTCTCGGAGCTCGCCGCTGACTGTCTCGAGGCTGGTCTCTCCGCGCCAAGTGGCGAGTGTGGTCGCGAAGAGCTCACAGAGCTACTAGAAAAGGCTGACACCAGCTTCGAGACAGTCAGCTTCGAGCTACGAGAGATGAGCAAAAAAAAGTGTGAAGGGCTTGGTGACGACGTAGTCAGCATCGGCTAACGCGAAGCTACATCGTGACGTCCCCTCCGGGATCCGTCTTCCCCAGCCTCTTGATCCTCTCGTTCGCGTCGTCGAGCCGGCGGCGCTCTTCGTCGCGATCACGTCTCGCGTCATTCCACGACGGTTCGCCGCTGTCACTCATCGGCACTCGCATCACGACGCCCTCGGCGCGGCAACTTGGCGGAAGCCGCTTGGCGGCGACGTCGATGCTCGCCCCCGCGTCCGTCACGAGCACGCATACGTCACCCTCGCGCCGGTCGACGACGTAGAGTTGCTCAGCGCTGCGCGCCATGTGCCGCCTCCGCGACGTGTGTGTGAACGATGGCGTGGCCGTCCGCCGTCGCCGTGATCTCGATCGTGCCGTCGCGATCCGTGCGATAGACGCTGCCGCCCGCGTCGGCCCACTCGCGCACGGTCTTGGGTGAGGGATGGTGATAGGCGTTCTGCGCCCCGACGGAAATCAGCGCGATCTCCGGCGACGTCGCGTGGACCCATTCCTCGGTGGTGCCGTTGCCGCTTCCGTGATGCGCAACCTTCACGACGTTCACTCGCGGGACGCGACCCTCGCGAAGCCACTCGGCCAGCTCCGGCTGTTCGGAGTCGCCGGTGTAAAGAGCTCTAAATGCGCCATACTCGATGAGCACGCCGACGGAGTTGTCGTTCTGCGTCTCGTCAATACGCGGCGGCGGGAGGAGACGCAGCTTCACGCTGCCGATGGTGATCGTGCGATCGGTGGGTTGCAGGTAGCGCAGCCCGGGCTCGCGCGCCACCGCGTCGAGCGTTAGGCGGTAGATCCGGGTGGTCGCGGCGATGCCATTCTCGACGTAGGCGCGCACCACAAAGTCGCGAAACACTTCGGGCATGCCGCCGATGTGGTCGGAGTGATTGTGTGACGCGATCACGAGGTCGAGCGTGTCGACGCCTTCGTCGCGGAGCAGCTCGGCGACGAGGACGGGACTCGGCCCGGCATCGATGAGAACGCGGCGGCCTTCGGGGGTCGTGATGAGCGCGGCGTCGCCCTGGCCGACGTCGAGCTGCTGGATGTGGAGAGCCGACGGCGCGCTCGCGGGTTGCGCATCGCGAATGCCGACGACGAAACAGAGCGCGAGAGCTATCGCGCTTCCGAGACGCCAGATCCGAGGGCTCACCGTTGGAGGCTCAACACTCATTCATCCACCTGGACCGCTCGCGACAACCCAATCACATGCCAAAAGATATCTCTCACCTTCTCGTCATTGAGCCCTGAATCCCGAGCCATCCCCGCCGCGCGACGAATCACCTCCGCCTCGCGCGCGGGATCGAGCGTCGGCAGCCCGGCGACCTTTTTCGCCGCTCCGATCTCCTTGCTCAGCGCGACCCTCTTCGCGAGGAGCGCGACCAGCTCCCGGTCGATCGTCTCGATGTCGGAGCGGTACCGGCCGAGCGCGTCCAACGCGGCGTCGCGGGTCATGCGGCCGCTCCGGCGGCGGCGCGACTCACGCCTAACGACCGCCCGGCCGCGGCCGCGAATGGGGCGAGACGCAGCATCAGCGCGCGGAACGCGTCGAACGACAGCGACTGATCGCCGTCGGAGAGCGCGTTCGCCGGATCGGGGTGGACCTCGACGATCAGGCCATCGGCGCCGGCGGCGATCGCCGCGAAGGCGAGGGGCGCGACGAGCTCGGCGACGCCGCCGGCGTGGCTCGGGTCGACGATCACCGGCAGGTGCGTCTCGCGCTTGAGCACCGGCACGGCGGCGACGTCGAGCGTGTTGCGCGTCGCGACCTCGAAGGTGCGAATGCCCCGCTCGCAGAGCACGACGTCCCGATTCCCCTGTGCCATGATGTATTCGGCGGCCATGAGTAATTCCTTAATTGTCGCCGACAGGCCGCGCTTGAGCAGCACCGGGCGCTTGACCCGGCCCAGCTCGGAGAGCAATGAGAAGTTCTGCATGTTGCGCGCGCCGACCTGGAGCATGTCGGCGTGCGCGGCGACGTCGTCGATCTGGCGCGGATCCATGACCTCGGTGACGACCGGCATCCCCGTCGAGCGCCTAACGTCGGAGAGCATCGCGAGCGCGCTCGCGCCGAGTCCCTGAAAGGCGTAGGGGGACGTGCGCGGCTTGAAGGCGCCGCCGCGCAGCATGACGCCGCCGGCGTCGCGCACGGCTTCGGCGCTCTCGCGCAGCATCTCGAGCCCTTCGACGGAGCAGGGTCCGGCGATCACGGCGATGGCCGGACCACCGAAGGCCGCGACCTGGCCGGGCCGCGACGGATCGTCGCCGACGCGCACCACCGACGGCGCGGCGGCGAACTCGCGCGACGCGAGCTTGTATGGCTTGAGCACCGGCACCACGTCCTCGACGCCGGGCATCGAGCGGAGCGGGACTTCGGCGAGGAGCGATTCGTCGCCGATGCAGCCGATGATGGTGCGTTCGACGCCGCGCGAAAGATGGGTGCGCATGCCGCGTTGTTCGATGCGTTCGCGAATGGCGTCGAGCTCGGCGTCGGAGATGTTCGCGCGGGTGATGATGATCACGGGAAATGCTCTTGGTGATGGGCGATAGGTGCTGGCAACGACAAAAAAGCGGCCCGGAGAGTCCGGGCCGCCTGGAGTTTCGTGTGTGCTCAATCGACTACTCGATCGTGCGCACGCCTCCTGCTTCGGCCCGGGATGGGGTCGCATAGTAATAGTAGGCGTAATACGTGGCGCCGATCGACATGGGCTGACAATACCACCCGTGTTCGCGCCCCGTCAAGCCAAGGCCCCGGTTTCGTCCGGCGAGCCTGCCTGTCCCTTTCCTTCGCGGAAGAAAAAGAGAACCCGTATTACCGAGGTCACGACACCGCGAGATCAGCCACGAATGGCCGGTCATTACCGCCGCGTCAATTTATGAATCGCTAAACTGGTGACCTGACGCACATCGGTCATTCGCGCCCCTTTTGCCCACTGCAGAGTCGTTCGTCACCCACAGAGCAAGTCCCGTCCACAGCACTTCCCCCTCCTCCCAACCGAGGGCGACGCAATGTTCGAATCGTTCGCGGAACTCTTTCCCGCCAACTGGCGCCCGGCGATTCTGGTGCTCACCGCGCCATTCCGCTGGCTGGCAGCATGGCAAGGCACGATGCTGCGATGGATCTTCGGCCACGACCAGACGTTCGGTTTCATCGCCGGCGAGGCCCTGTTGATCGTGCCGATCCTGCTCATCTGCGCCGGCACGTGGAGCAGCGCGGCGTCGCTCTACACCGTGCCCTTCCGTTCGGGACGCGGCCGATTCCTCACGTTGCTGCTGATGACGTGGTGGGACGCGGGCCGCTGCATCCTGTTCTTCTACACGGGAATGGTGCGCGTTCTCGTCGCCTTTCTCGGCTGGATCATCGGCTCGGTGCGTTTCGGTTTGCGGATGATCAAGAGCCTGATCATCGGAATCGTCAGGTTGCCGATCACGGTGGTCCAGCATTCCTCGCGCGCTTATTTCGAGGCGGGCGGGATGCCGTGGGTCGCGTTTCTCATCCTGATGCTGTGGTCCGCGGTGGAGGCGACGATCTTCACCTTCACGCTGCAGCCGACGCTGAATGAAGTGTTCGGCGGCCTCACGGGATTCGAGCCGAATCCGCGCGTGATGGCGCCGATGCTCTGGCTTTTCCTCTTCATGCTCGTCGCCGGAAGCTTCGCGTGCGTCCACGTGATGGCCGAGGCGATCAAGAACAGGAAGTGGAGCAATATCATCTCGATGGGTATCGTCGAGAGCGCGGTGATGTTCTTCGAGGTGGTGTTCCTCTATCGCGAGCTCATCGACGCGATCACGCCGTGGATCGCGCAACAGTCGGGCGGGTCGGTGCAGTTAGGCATCGGCGCGACGCTCGCGCTCGCGTCGTTCGGCTGGATGGGCGTCCGCGGCATGTCGTGGTTCCTCTTCGGCCGCTTCGGGACGCCGGCGCTGATCGCGATCCTGTCGCGTCAACACATGGAGCACGGGAACGCGCCGCGCGCGGAGCAGCACGACGCGCCGGAGCTCTGGCGCGCGCCGATCGAGGCGCTCAAGGCCGAGACGAAGTGGTTCCACGAGGAGGCGAAGCGGATGTTCGAGCTGCTGTCGCTCCCCGTGCTCCAGCTCTTTGCCTCGGCGCTCAACTTCGCCGTGGTGGCGGTGCAGTCGCGACCGATGTTCATGCTGCCATTCAAGTCGCTCGACGACGTTCTGCACGCGACGCCCGGCGCGTCCGGCAAGCCGGCGCTGTCGGAGCACTCCGGCTCGCATCGGACGCCGCGCGATCCAATGGCGAGGGTAGCATAATGAGAGTGTCTTGTCTATTCAAAAGCGTCAACATGGACCCGCACGGAGACGACTACGGACAAACACGGACCGTCCGTGTTAGTCCGTGCAGTGCACGTGTTAGTCAGTGCGTACGCTTTGTCCGGCGCGGTGCACTGATGCTCGCTTTGGGATTGGTCGTCGCGTGTGGCGGCGCGCCGTCGAACGGGACGCAGGCGATCGCGCGCTCGACCCTCGTCGTCGGGATCGACGTCAGTGGCTCCTTCGGCAAGAACTACGAGAGCTCCATCGACTTCACCGCGAATTACATATACGCTCATCTCCACGGACTCGGCGGCCTGAAGCAACCGACCGCGGTGTTCGTTGGTTCCATCGGCGGCGAGCATCCGCAGGAGACGAAGTCCTTTCAGCCGATCGATACGTTCGAGCACATGAGCGTCGCCGAGATCGCGAAGTATCTGCGGAAGGAGTATCCCAACCACGACGGGCTCACCGATTTCAATCCGTTCTTCAGCCGCGTCGCGACGCTGGTGACGCGGCAGAACCTCGTGCTCGCGCCGCTCAACATCGTCCTCGTGACCGATGGCATCCCCGATACGCCGGCGGCAAAGAACGACAGCCTCGGGAAGTACAAGAAGATCGACGTCAGCAAGCTCGAGTATCTGTCGAAGAACGTGACCGTGCGCATTCTGTATCCGCGACCGACGATCGCCGTGCGATGGGAGCGCCAGGTTCCGCGTCATCGCGTCCGCATATGGACGGTCGACGACGAAGTGATGGCGACGTGGAAGAAGCACTACCACGCCGGCGCCGCCACCGAAGATCAGACGGAGCTATGGCATTGGATGGCGGATAACGTCGACTTCAGGGTGCGCAGCATTGGGATGTAGCGGTCGCCTCTGGATCGCAACCAAGCGGTAGAGATTCACACATTGAGCGCCGCTGTCGCCGCGAACGTCGGCGGCCGGCGCATCTTCGACGCCTGCTCGTACGCGTAAGCAAGTTTGAACAACGTCGGCTCGCTCCAGGCGCGGCCGGTGAAGGAGAGCCCGACCGGCAACCCCTGCACCAACCCCATCGGCACCGTGATATGCGGATAGCCCGCGACCGCCGCGGGTTGGGTGAAGCTCCCACCGCCGCCGGCGTCGCCGTTCACGAGATCGATCAGCCACACCGGGCCCTGGGTCGGCGCGACGAGCGCGTCGAGCCGGTACTTGGTCATCACGGCGTCGATCCCGTCCGTCCGTGCATAACGAATGCACTTCGCGCGCGCTGACCTGTACTTGGCGTCTGTGAGATTTCCTTTCTTCTCCGCCTGCTCGAACAGCTCCTGGCCGAAGTACGGCATCTCGCGCGCCACGTTCTGCTCGTTGAAGCGAATGAGGTCGGCGAGCGTCTTCACCGGCGCGTTCGGGCCTAACGACGCGAGGTACGCGTTGAGGTCCGCTTTGAGCTCGTACATCAGGACCTCGAGCTCGGCGTCTCCGATCTTCGCGATGCTCGAGAGATTCGCCGGGTCGACGAGCGTTGCGCCGGAGTGCTTGAGGACATCGAGCGCCTGCTCGACGAGCTTGTCCGTTTTCGGGCTGTAGCCCATGTACGTCTCCCGGGCGACGCCGATCCGTGCGCCGCGCAGGCCATTGGGATCGAGGAAGCGCGTGTAGTCGGTGTGCGACTTGCCCGCGCTCGCGTTGGTCGCTTCGTCGCGAGGATCCACTCCGGTGAGCGCTCCGAGGACAATGGCGGCGTCCCGTACCGTGCGCGCCATCGGGCCGGCGGTGTCCTGCGAGTGTGAGATCGGAATGATCCCCGAACGCCCGACGAGTCCGACGGTCGGCTTGATCCCGACGAGTCCGCACGCCGCGCTCGGCGACGTGACCGAGCCGTCGGTCTCGGAGCCAATGGCGGCGGCGCAGTAGGACGCCGCGACAGCGCCACCCGAGCCCGAGCTCGACCCCGACGTGTTGCGGTCGAGCGCGTAGGGATTCCGCCCCTGCCCCATCCGGCCGCTCCACCCACTCGACGAGTGCGTCGACCGGATGTTCGCCCACTCGCTGAGATTAGTCTTTCCTAAAATGATCGCACCCGCGGCACGGAGCCGATCGGCGACCCACGAGTCGCGCAGCGGCGTCGACGTCGCCAGCGCGAGCGATCCCGCCGACGTGTGCATCCGGTCGGCGGTGTCGATGTTGTCCTTGACGAGGATCGGGATCCCGTGCAGCGGCCCGCGGAGCCTGCCCGCCTTCCGTTCGAAATCCTGCTGATCGGCGATCGTCAGGGCGTCGGGATTCAGCTCGATGACATGGTTCAGCGTCGGCCCTGTCTGATCCAACGCCCCGATCCGAGCCACGTACTGCTCGACGAGCGACCGAGCCGTGTACTTCCCCGATTGCATTCCCGTCTGCAGATCGACAATCGTCAGGTCGTCGAGGGGCGCCGGTGCCGGGCGCGGCGGCGCGGAGCGGGGAGCGTTTGGCGCGGAGCGTGACTTGTCGATCGTGGCGACGGCGATCGCGGCGGAAACCCCTACGAATGCGCGCCGTGAGAGTGCGTCATCGGACATGATAGAGGGGGTTGGTTGTCATCCCGAGGAGCGAAGTGACGAGGGATCTGCTTTCGCCAGACTAGGGCGCTAGCTGGTGAAAGCTATGGAGAGACACAGATGGCGGCCGGATGAACGAAGATGAACACAGATACGACAAGAAGCGGAAGAGTGACTGGATATGAGATCGCCACATCAGAGCAGTTCCCTCGTCGCGCACCTCGGGATGACAGTGTATTTCAACCGCGCGCCAGCGGGTCCATCGACCGAAATGCTTGCCTCAACTGCGCATCGGTCAGCAATGGCAACTGCGGCAGGATCGGCCTCCCGACATCGAGCCCCGGAATCATCGACGCGTGTCGGCGCATCCACCGAATCAACCCCAACATCACCCGAGCATTCGCCCGCCCGTGAGGCGTCGCGTCACCGATGTTCGGGTGCATGATCGACGACATCACAATTTTCGGTCGCGCGGCGAATGCGATCTCGGACAGCTTCGCCCTGAACTCGCGCTCGGCGGTACTGAACCGCGCCGTCTTCTCTGTGTCATCGATCGCGTGTCGGCCTTCGTGCGCGACGATCGAGCTCTCCCGCATCAGTCGTGACGTCACGCGCACGAACGTGGCGCCGAGGAGGGAGTCCGGGACGCCCGCGCTCCGTAACGAGTCGATGAGCGCGTCGCGCCCGTCGCGCCGGAGGCGCGCGGCGACGCCGGGCAAATAGGCGATCGAGTCGGTGGCGGCCAGTTGCCAGTCCATCGCGCTGTCGAGGGCAATGTTCCGTTGCTCGTGCGCGCGGCGCGCGGGATCGGCGCTCACCCACAAGCTCACCGCGTGCTCGACGAAGATCGGCCGCACCTGCACCACCGTGTCACGCCGCTGCCAACCCCCGTGGCCGCCGGCGTCGTCCCAGGCCCAGCTTTGCAGGCCATTCGTGACCATGCCGTCGAGAATGATGAACCTGACGCGCGCGCTGTGGCCGTACTGCGAGACCGTCTGCTCGCCTTCGGCGATGACGTGCCCCATGTGCATGTCGTAGTAGCCGCCAGTGATGCCCAGCTCGAGCAACGTCCCGAAGCGACGCGACAGCTCGAGGTCGCCGGCCGCCGGAAAGAACTTCGGCGGCGCCCCCTTCCACGTTAGGCGCGGCCACAGATCGTGCGTCGCGTGGATGTACGAGCGCGTCAGCTCGTCCCGCCGCGCTCCGCCGACGAGCGAGCGGCGGTAGTACTCCTCGGCCTCGCGCGCGATGCGCCGGCAGTACTGGACGTAAGGGATGATGTCCGTGTGCGCGCCCGGCGGCGTCACGAGTGCCGCGGCGTCCATCAGTCGCGCGCGCACGAGCAGATCGGCGAGTTGCGTCCGCGCGGCGCGCGGCGTGTCGTCGCCGCGCCACGACGGCAGCTCGCGCTCGAGCTCCGCCACCGTGCGTGGCAACGCCGTGTGCAACGTGCTTTCGCCGACGTCGATGAGGAAATACGAATGAACCGCGCGCGCCGCCGCGGTCCCGTCTCCGGCTTCCAACGCCGCGAGCAAGAGCTTTTCCGCCTCTTCGGCGCGACCAGGTGTCTCCCGCAAGAGCTGGGAGAGCGCATCCACCGCGGCGGCAGCGGCGGCGGTGTCGACTCGCTCCGCACGCGAGCCAGGTTCGTCGCCGAGTCGCGCCGTCAGCGCCGACTCGGAGACGGCGTCCGCCATTTGCAAGATCGCGCCGCGATGCGCGAGGTCGTCGCGCGCCGACACGCGCGCGCGGTCGGCCAGCGCGAATGCCTCACGATACCGTCCCTCCACCGTCGCCAACCGGGCCATCTCGATGAGCGTCGCCGGCGTGTCGCTCCTGGTGGCGAGCGCGGTGCCGAAGTGGAAACGCGCGCCACCGTCGTCCTTGTAAAAGCGCCAGTCGATGAGGCCGAGCATCCGTTCCGCCGCCGCGCGCCGGCGCGCGCTCGTATCGCGCGCCGCGTCCTGAAAGGCGTCCATCGCGGCCCGGATCTCCTGCCGTTGCAGCGCCACTTCGCCCTGAAGCACGAGTGAAGCGCGCTCGCGCGAGTATTGCGCGTGAAGCGCGGCGGGGACGATGAGCAGGAGGAGAAGCTTCAAGGAGAGCCGCGAGAGGGGTAGAGAGTAGAGGGTAGAGGGTAGAGCGTCGGTCTACTCAAGGCTAACTCTTGGTACACGTCTCCTTCAACATTTCGCCGATCCGCAGTGTCGAACCTGGGAGTCGTCGTCACCAGCCACCCGTCACCAGGCCACCAAATGCGGTCGCTTACTCTCATCGCACTCTCCGCCCTCGGCGCTGCCTCACTGAGCGCGCAAGACTACTCCGCCCCGCGGAACGCGACCGTGCCGGCGTCGCGCGCCGAGCGCATCGAGGTCGTCGCACGTTCGGGCTCGCTCCGCATCGATGGCCGGAATGGAGCTCGAGACGTCACCGTGCGCGGCACGGCACGCGCGTCGTCGCGATCCGCGCTCGAGGAGATCAGGCTCATCGCCGAGCAGCGTGGCTCCACGATCTACATCGAGGCGGACATCCCCGAGCATCGCGATTGGAGGGGCGACGACGACCGTCAGTCGCTCGACCTCACGATCGAGGTGCCCAGTGACCTGCCGCTCGATGTCGGCGACGGTAGCGGCGATCTCGAGATCAGAAATGTCGGCGCGCTCGAACTGAGCGATGGATCGGGCGAGGCGACGCTGGAGCACATCGGGGGGAACCTGCGTCTGAATGACGGATCCGGTTCGGTACACATCACCGACGTCCGCGGCGACGTCAGTGTCAACGACGGCTCGGGAACGCTCGAGATTCGTGACGTCGACGGCGGCGTGGAGATCGCCAACAAGGGCTCCGGCAGCCTGCGCATAACGAGTGTGGCCAGGTCGGTGCACGTCCGCTCGAAGGGCTCCGGCTCCGTCGACGTGAACCACGTCGGTGGCGACTTCGTCGTCGACCGGAAAGCGAGTGGGAATATCGACTACGCGGACGTGAAGGGACGTGTGGAGATTCCGGAGCGCCGGCGCGGGAGCTGGCGAAGCTAGCTGTAGATCCCTCGCTTTGCTCGGGATGACAGCGGCTACGATGATGCCAGCAGAGTCATGAGCTTTTCTCTCTCCGTCTCCTCCATCCGGTACTCGTTCTCCTGCGCC
>DATBHD010000163.1:0-126035 GCA_036557635.1 Gemmatimonadaceae bacterium | reverse complement strand
AGCGACGACAACGCATCCCGGGGCCGTTCACAAAGAATCATCGACGTGCATGGCGAGCAGCGGCGTCACGTCCACGGAGCGATCCGTCTGATCCGCGTCATCCGTAGAATCCGTATCCCCTTTGTCGGTCTCGCCAGACTGGGGTGCGCGTGCGACGACTTCGCGCGAGCGAGCGCGTGCGCTCGCCCGGCCTCTTGCTGCGCGCGGTGCACCGGCATGGAGCGAGCGCAACGCGCGAGCGACTTCAAATAAGACTTCGCGCGAGCGCCAGCGAGCGCGTGCGCTCGCCCGGTCTCTTGCTGCGCGCTTCGCGCGCAGCAAAGAGGCCGGGGAGCAACATCCTGATCACGAAGGGAGTATCCGGGTCCCGACGATCCCAGGGCTGCGTCTCCCCGGCCCCAATTCGCAGGCCGGTGTCTCGATCGACCGTCAGTCGTCCAGCGCCTCCGCGTCCGCCAACGCTGGGCGCGCCGTGATTCGAAGCACGCCCTTCACCTGCTCCTCGACCTCGCTCATGAGGGCGGAGTTGTCCTTCAGGAACAACTTCGCGTTCTCGCGCCCCTGGCCGATCTTCTGACCTTTGTAGCTATACCACGCTCCCGACTTCTCGACGATTCCCGCCTCCGCCGCGATGTCGAGCACCAGGCTCGCATGGCTGATTCCCTCGGCGTACATGATGTCGAATTCGGCCTGCTTGAACGGCGGCGCGACCTTGTTCTTCACCACCTTCACGCGAACGTGTGAGCCGATGACATCTTCCTTCTCTTTCACTGGACCGATGCGGCGAATGTCGAGACGCACCGACGCATAGAACTTCAGCGCCTTACCACCGGTCGTCGTTTCGGGGTTGCCGAACATGACACCGATCTTCTCACGCAACTGATTGATGAAGATGACCGACGTCTTCGACCGCGCGATCGCACCGGTGAGCTTGCGGAGCGCCTGACTCATGAGGCGCGCCTGAAGCCCCACGTGCGCATCACCCATGTCCCCCTCGATCTCGGCTTTCGGAACCAGCGCCGCGACCGAGTCGATGACGACGACATCGATGGCGCCCGAGCGTACGAGAATGTCGGCGATCTCGAGTGCCTGCTCGCCCGTGTCGGGCTGCGAGATGAGAAGATTCTCCACATCCACGCCGAGCTTGCGTGAGTACTCGGTGTCGAGCGCGTGTTCCGCGTCGATGTACGCCGCCACCCCTCCAGCGCGCTGTGCGTTCGCGACGACATGTAGCGAGAGGGTGGTCTTTCCGCTGGATTCAGGGCCGTAGATCTCGGTGATGCGGCCGCGCGGAATGCCGCCCACGCCGATCGCCGCATCCAGGTTGATCGCGCCCGTCGGGATCGCCTCGACCCGCACCTTGCTCTCGGTGCCCAGTCGCATGATGGAGCCCTTGCCGCAGGTCTTTTCGATCTGCGTGATGGCCAGAGTCAGGGCTTTTTTCTTGTCGTCCGTGATGGTGGAAACAGCCATCGTTTTCGCATCCTCGGTTAGGCGTGGGAAGCGCTGGCCAAGCAGTATCGTACCGGAAGTGAAGATGCTTGGATACCCGAACAAAATACGAAGCTGCTCGCCGAAATCAACCCGATCTCGCGACTTTGAACGCGTCTTCGACGTGGCGGACGCGAACTCGATCTCCCTCCATCAGTACCCCGACGACGTCGAAGCGATACGACTCCTGTGGCCGTCCGTGGCGATCGATCCAGACCTGGGCAGACTTTGTTAATTCCTTCTGCTTTCGCCAGTTGACCGCTTCCACCGGCTGTCCGAATCGGTCGCCGCGACGCGCCTTTACCTCGACGAAGGCGATGGTCCCTTCCCGTTCGGCGACGAGATCGATGTCTCGATGGCCGGACCGGAACCGTCGCTGGAGGATCCTCCAGCCGCAGCGCCGCAGCCATCGCTCGGCGATACGTTCTCCCAATTCCCCGAATGCCTGCCTGGCCGCTGTCATGGCCGACAAGCTAGGGCCATCGCGCAGTCGCTCCGGTATCAAAGTACTTCGCGGCGGAGCGAATTACCGGGTGGATTTTTGGAGCTCCTTTCGAGCCTTGATCATCGTCGCGGGATCATTCGTCACGATGCCCTGGATGCCGGCCGCCCAAAGCCGCTTGGCGATGCGCGGATCGTCGACGGTCCAGACGTGCGTCGCCGCGCCCGCCCGCCGCCCGGCTCGTGCGAGGCCGACCACCGGAAGTGGAATGCCGTAGTACCAGCGCGGGATGCATAACGCGTTGTACGGCAGCCGCGTCGGTCCGCCCGGCAGGAACGCGTGCCAGAGCAGACGCACCACGTCGTTACCGGACGCGCCAGTCGCGAATGCACCTCCGCGAAAGGGGACGACAGCGGCGTCGAGCATCGAGGCGACGACTGTTCGACGCCCGGCGCCCGCTTCGTCGAGCACGCGTGCGACGGCTCCGGCGGCCGCTGGAACCTTCACCTCGACAAGGAGCGGCGTCTCTCGATAGCGCGCCAATACCTCGGCGAAGGTTGGGATCGTTAGGCCTCGACGTCGATACGGAAACGAGGCACCCTCATCCCGCGTGAAGGTCGCACCGGCATCCGCGTCACGGAGCTCTGCCGCGGTGAGCGTCGCCACTGCGTGCGGCTGTCCGGCGGTTCGCGACAGCGTCGGGTCGTGGATGACGATCGGGACGCCGTCGCGCGTGACCTGGACGTCGAGCTCGAGCGCGTCGACGCCTAACGCGATCGCCTGGTCGAACGCTTCGAGTGTATTCTCCGGGGCGTGCGCGGCGTTTCCGCGATGCGCGATGACGAGGCGCGTGTCAAGCGCGGTGAGCGGATTCATCGCCTCGGCATGGGGCTCGCGCCCCGAGAACGTCAGTGGGGGAGCCTGGCGCTCGACGGTATGAGCGCCGAGCTGTCATTCTGCACGAGTACCCGCGCCAGCGTTGCCCCGCCGAGCTGCGGCAGAATCTGCTCGGCACGAACGACCACCTGACCCTGCTTGCTGACCCACACCCGCTCGGCTCCTCGCTCCGACTCGACCGAGACGATCCAGCAGTCGAAGTCGCCGGCCGGGACGGTCACCTGCTCCTCACCTTCGACGGCCAGCGTCGCGGGCGTCAGCACACCGCCGCGCGCGTCGACGACGAGGAGCGTGGCCGAGTCGCGCCAGGCCGAGGCGAGGGGCAGCGACGAGAGGACCGCGTCCACCGCCATCGCGTTGACGAGGATGTCGCCGCGATTCGGCAGCACGACATTCTGCTTTCCGAGCGGCGAAGTCATCGCGCCGAAGATGCTGTCGGCGGTGAACTCGGCGGCGACGCTCGCCGCGCCATGCACGTCGACCCAGTGCAACGGCCGCAAATCGTCTCGCCTAACGACGAGACTGTCGCTGGTCGCCGCGACCCCTTGCATGCCGTCCCGCGCGAGCAGCAGCGCGGGGGTGCCGGCGTAGTCGAGCGTCGTGATGACGAAACGCTGATCACCGAGCGGCGTGATCGCGCTGTCGCGCTGGAGGGTGAGTCGATACAGGAATTGCGCGGGCTGAATGTGCGTGGCGTCGACCGCGAGACGATGCGTGAGGGTGTCGCTCTGTCGTGGAGCCGCGGCTGGCGGCGAGCCCTGCGCATGCGACGGTGCAATCGCGACGAGCGTCGCGACCATGGCCCAGGGCGAGAGGAAGGCGCGTCGCATGAATCGTGATACGCCACCGCGCGACGCGGCGTTCCCTCCGTGCCCGGACTCACTCCGTGGCATCACGCGCGCGGCCCGCAGATACGTTCCAGCTCCTCGAGACCCACGAGCACATCGCGCGGTTTCGATCCGTCAGGCGGTCCGAGCACGCCGGCGAAGTGAAGCTGATCGATGATGCGCGCCGCTCGGCCGTAGCCGACCTTCAGACGACGTTGCAGCAGGGAGGTCGAGCCCTGCTGATGCTGAATGACCACCTCGGCCGCCTCGCGGAACAATTTGTCGCGATCGGCGATGGCGACCTCTTCGTCGTCTGCTTGCCCCGCCTCGAGCGCCTCGCGCTCGCGCACGATCTCGAGAATGTCGTAATCCGCTTCCGCGTCCGGCACCGAGCCCTGCGCCGCCAGTGCGGCCCGCCTTGCCTCACCACGATCATGGTACCAGAGCATCAGGCGCTCACTGTCGTCGCTCGAGAGAAAAGCGCCTTGCAGTCGCGCCGGCTCGGACCGTCCCGGAGGAATGAAGAGCATGTCGCCATTCCCGAGCAGGCTCTCCGCGCCCGCGCCGTCGATGATCGTGCGGCTATCGACCTGCGACGCAACGCGAAAGGCGATGCGACTCGGGAAGTTCGCTTTGATCAAGCCGGTGATGACGTTTACGCTCGGACGTTGCGTGGCGAGAATCAGATGGATCCCGGTGGCGCGCGCCTTCTGCGCGAGCATGGCGATCGGCGTTTCCACCTCGCCCTGCACGGTCATCATCAAATCGGCCATCTCATCGATGACGACGACGATGTACGGCACGACGTCGCCGCGGTACGTGAGATCCTCGAAGGCGACGTTGTCACGCTTGGGCAGCTTGAGGGGCGCGCCGTCATGGACACGTTTATTGAAATCCTGCACGTTCCGGCATCCGTTCGCCGCGAGCAGCTCGTAGCGATCGTTCATCTCCATCACCGCCCACTTGAGCACGGCCGCGGCGTCGCGATTGTCCGTGATCACCTTGTGCCGAAGATGCGGGAGCGTGTTGTACACGGAGAGCTCCACCATCTTCGGATCGACCATCAGAAAACGCAGCGTCCGCGGCGTGTGACGGTAGATCAGACTCGTGATGATCGTGTTCACGCACACCGATTTTCCCGACCCCGTCGCGCCGGCGATAAGCAGGTGCGGCATCTTCGCGAGGTCGGTGATCACCGGCTTCCCCTCGAGGTCCTTGCCTAACGCGATCGGCAGCGCCGCGCGCGCGCTCTGGTAGTCTCGAGTCTCGATCAACTCTCGGAAGGAGACGATCTCCGACGTGGGGTTCGGCACCTCGACGCCGACCGCGCCCCGTCCCGGAATTGGCGCGACGATGCGGATCGACGCGGCGCGCATCGCCAGCGCGAGGTCGTTCGACAGATTCGCGATCTGACGCACCTTCACGCCCGGCGCCGGTTCGATCTCGTACTGCGTCACGACGGGACCGGTGGTTCGGCCAACCAGCTCGCCGTCGACGCGGAACGTACGCAGCGCATCCATGAGCTTCGCGCCCATGGCATCGAGCTCACGGCGGCCGACGTCGGTGTTTCGCGGTGGCGGAGGCGACAGCAAATCGGGCGGGGGGAGCTCGTCGCCGAGCACCGACACGGGCTGCGCGCTTCCCTCGATCGCCGACGTGATCTCCACCTCACGTTCCGCCGCGAGATCGGCGCGACTCTTCTTGCGTCGGCGCTTGCCGTCGCCGGCGTCGATGACATCCTCGAGGTGGAGCGAACCTCCGCCACCCACGAGTCCGGGGAGCTCCTCGGGAGCCGGCTCCAGGCCAACGGCAGATGCGACCAGCGCCGCTGCTTCCTCCTCCTCTTTTTCTTTCTTGCGACGCCGCTTGGACGGCGTGAGGGGGTCGGCGATCGGGATCGACTCGACTTTCGGCGCGCGGTGTCCGATGAGCACTCGAATCGGATTCCAAGCCAGAGTCGTCGCCGTCAGGGTGCTGAAGGCGAGCACGACGACGACCCACGCGCCGATCCCGCCGAACCACGCCAGTGCGTAGTAGGCGAAGAACGCTCCCCAGAGCCCAGCGGCGCGACTGTTCTCGCCGACGGGCACATGCATCGCGAGGGCGACCGCGATCGGGAGAATCGCCACGAGCCCCGCGAAGAAGATCATCCATTTGCGATCCTGCTCCGATTGCAGTCGCCCGAACACACGCAGCGAGTGCACGGCGGGAACGAGAGGCGTCAGCGCGGCCGCGGGCCATCCCAGCAGCGTCACGAGCGGCCGGGCGAGCCACCAGCCAACCCAACCAACGTTACCGCGGACGTCTACGCCAAAGCGCAGCTGCGCCAGCGCGAGAACGCCCAGCGCCGCCGCGAGAAAGAATGCGAACAGAAGGAGCGCGATTCCAACGACCTCGCGCTTGAGTGTGCTGCTCACTCGGCTCTCGGTGGCTGGTGGTTGGTTTTGGATGAAGGGCTCAGCGCTCGCGTTCGGGGCCGAGCTTGGTGATCTGCCGCTCCTGATAGATCGGGATCACCGGGTACGAATCAATCGCTGCACAATCGCTGAGATCTTCGCTGTAACCGGCCTCACTCAACGCCCGGCCATGAGCAGACGCCGCAAACAGGCGCATCAGATTGTCGCTGTACCGGCGATCGATCAACATGCCCGCGAACGCGGCATCGTTCAGGGAGACATCGGCGCGACGGCGAGTCGCATGATGAACGTAACGGCCGGCGCAGGCCGCGTCCTCGAGCGAAAACTGCTTTTCGCGACCGGCGCAGAGAATGGTGACGTCGGTTCCCCCGCGGAGCGCCGTACGCAGCATCGCCAGCACGGCTGAGAAATTGACGTACGAGCCGATCACGACGTCACGCGCTCCCTGTAACGTGGTGATGGCGGCGGTACCGTTCGTGGTGCTGAGCAGAACCGTCTTCCCTTCGACGGCCTCGCGCGTGAATTCCCGCGGCGAATTGCCAAGGTCGAAGCCGGGCACGGGGCGCATCTGGCGCTCGCCGGCGAGCCTCACCTCCGATCGCGCGAAGGCCTTGGCGCGCATCACCACCTCGTCGGTGCTGTCGAGCGGAATGACGGCGCGAGCGCCGTTCGCCAGCGCGGTCGCGATGCTGGTGGACGCTCGCAGCACATCGATGACGACGACCACGCGCCCCGTGGAGTCGCTCGCCGTTAGGCCACTCGTGCCGAAGAAGACATCGATGCGCACTACGCCGGCTCGCGAAGCAGTTGGCTTTCGCGCTCCAGGAACTTGGTGTCGATGTCTCCGGCGGCAAATCGCTCGTTCTGCATAACGCGAGCGAGAAACGGAATCGTCGTCGTGACCCCTTCGATGATGAAGCTCTCCAGCGCGACCACCATGCGCGCGATTGCCTCACTGCGATCCCGCCCCTGGCAAATCAGCTTCGCCAGCAGCGAATCGTAGTACGGCGGCACGGTGTAGCCATCGTACACGTGGCTATCGAGACGCACGCCGGGGCCTCCGGGCGGATGGTAGGTCGTGATCCTCCCCGGTGACGGCTGGAAGTTCCGAGCCGGGTCTTCCGCGTTGACGCGCACCTCGATGACATGACCGCGTCGGTCGGGGAGCTCCTGTACGCTCAGCGGCTCTCCGGCCGCGACCAGAATCTGCTCCTTCACGAGATCGACGCCGTAGAGCATTTCCGTTACCGGGTGCTCGACCTGAATGCGCGTGTTCATTTCCATGAAGTAGTACGACCCGTCATCGTCGAGGAGCATTTCGATCGTGCCCGCGCCCACGTAGTCGATCGCTTTCGCGCCCGCCACGGCGGCGGAGCCCATCTCCGTGCGCAACTGGTCCGTCACCGCCGGACTCGGTGACTCCTCGATCAGTTTCTGGTGCCGCCGCTGCACCGAGCAATCGCGCTCCCCGAGGTGCAGCAGGTTGCCATGCTGGTCGCCGAGGATCTGGAACTCGATATGACGCGGATGCGTGAGATATTTCTCAACATAGACGTCGCCATTGCCAAACGCGCTCAACGCCTCCGAGCGCGCGAGCTGGAACGATCGTCCGAAGTCGTCGGGGTCCTTGGCGACTCGCATTCCCTTGCCGCCGCCTCCCGCCGCCGCCTTGATGATCACGGGAAAGCCGATCTTGGTCGCGAACGCGAGCGCCTCGTCCACGTCTTCGACCGGCCCTGGCGTCCCCGGTATGATCGGCACGCCGACGGCGCTCATCGTCTTTCGGGCCTGCGCCTTGTCGCCCATCGTGCGGATCTGCTCCGCGGTGGGGCCGATGAAGGTGATCTTCGACGCCGCGCAGATTTCCGCGAACTCCGCGTTCTCGGCGAGAAAGCCGTAGCCCGGATGAATCGCGTCGGCGCCGGTGATTTCGGCGGCGGCGATGAGCCGCGGGATGTTCAGGTACGAATCACGAGCCGGCGGCGGACCGATGCACACATCGTCGTCCGCGAAGCGAACGTGAAGAGACTCACGGTCGGCATCGGAGTAAACGGCGACAGTGTCGAGCCCGAGCTCGCGGCAGGCGCGGATGATACGCAACGCAATCTCGCCGCGATTGGCGATGAGGACTTTCGAAAACATCGCGAGGGGCTAGGGTCCAGGGGATGGGTCTAGAAAAGGCCGTGGACAGAGGCGCTAGCCCCAAGTCCCCAGCCCCTAGACCCTCGCCTAATCTAGCTTGATCCTTCGCTTTCGAAGCCTGCCCAGGTGTTGTCGCTGGTTCCGGCCACGCCCTGGACGCGGAGCGCGAACTCCGCCGGACTTGTCGCGAAGAACACCGCGCTCTCGTAGGAGATGATGCCCTTCGTGTACCAGCCCATCAGCGACTGGTCGAAGCTCTGCATCCCGTACTGAACGGTTCCCTCCTTGATGAGATCCGGGATGTTCAGCGTCGCGTTCATGTCGCGGATATTGTCGCGAACCGCCGCGGTGTTGATCAAGATCTCACAGGCCGGAATACGGCCTGGCTTGTCGGCGCGCGGCACGAGGCGGAGCGAGACGACTGCCTGGAGCGCGGTCGCGAGGGAGAAGCGCACCTCCGCCTGCTGGTGCGGCGGATAGAACGACAGCACGCGGTTGATGGTCTGCGTCGCGTCCGTCGTGTGCAGCGTCGAGAACACGAGGTGACCGGTGTCGGCCGCCTTGAGCGCGGTGTCGAGTGTTTCGATATCTCGAATTTCGCCGATGAGGACGACGTCGGGGTCCTGTCGCAGCACACGCCGCAAGGCTTGCGCGAAATTGGCGGTGTCGGTTCCAACTTCGCGTTGATTGATGTGGCAATTGATATCGCGATGCAGGAACTCGATCGGGTCTTCGATCGTGATGATGTTCGCGCGCCGATGCTCGTTGACGTGCTGAATCATTCCCGCGAGTGCGGTCGATTTGCCCGAGCCCGTGATTCCCGTGACGAGCACGAGGCCGCGCGGCTTCATCGCGATTTCCTCGAGGACGGGGGGCAGATTGAGCTCCGAGATAGTGCGCGCCTGATACGGAATCGCGCGCATCGCGTAGCAGAGCGAGCCCCGCTGCTGATAGACGTTCACGCGGAATCGGCCGATGCCGGGAACGCCGATCGCGAAGTCGCACTCTTTCTCTTCCGCGAATTGCTTCACCTGACGCGGCGTCATCAGCTGCTCGGCCAGCGCTTTCAGATCCTCCGGACGTAACGGCGGACGACCGAGGGGCTCGAGCTCTCCGTTGACGCGAAGCGTCGGCGGACGACCGACCTTCAAATGCAAGTCCGACGCATTGCGCTGAATCAGCTCCTGGAGCACGGACTTGAAGATGAAGCCCGAGGTCGGAGCCGATTGCGCCGCCGCGGGCGCGGGGGCGGCTGCGGCAGCGCTGCGCATGGGACTAGCCATTTGGATCGATCCGGAAAAGCACCTGGCCGTACTCCACGGGTTGTGCGTCCTGGACGGCAATCTCGCGGAGTACGCCGGCGTACTCCGACTCGATCTCGTTCATGATCTTCATCGCCTCGATGATGCAAAGGATCTGACCTTTCGCCACGCGGTCCCCGACGGCGACGTAATGCTTCGCTCCCGGTTCCGGCGATTGGTAGAACGTGCCCACCATCGGCGACTTCACTTCGAGTAGCTGTGTCTTGGACGCTTCTGCCCTGCTCGGCGTTTCGGGCTCGATGACGGACGGCACGCCTTCGGCCGGGGTGGCCCGCGCGGGAGCCGCGGGAGGGAGCAGAGCGGGCACTTGCATCGGCGCCGCCATCTGCACCGTTCCGCGCTGCTGCGGGCTCTTCGAGATCCGGATCTTCATCCCCTTGTCGGATGAGATCTCGATGGAGTCTACTGACGACTCATCGATCATCTCGATGAGCTTTTTCACATAGCGAAGGTCGATCAAGGAAAGAGGGGAAAGGGGTGAGTGCCAAGGCCGAGGAACTTAGCCCCGAATCTCGATCAGTTCCCGCGTGAACTTCGTGAGGACCCTGGGACCTGCCGCGTCCAGAACGACATCGTCCTCGATTCGCACTCCGCCCCAACCGGGACGGTAGACTCCAGGCTCGATCGTCACAACCGCCCCCTCGGACAGTGCCCCCTCCGCGGTTCGCGCCAAGCGAGGCGCCTCATGGACCTCGAGGCCGACACCGTGTCCGAGGCCGTGGCCGAATAGTTCGCCAAAACCGCGCCGCTCGATGAGCCCGCGGGCAATCGCGTCGGCGTCGCGGCCCGTCATTCCGGCTCGAATGTCCTGCGACGCCTGCTCGTTCGCCTTGCGAACGACGTCGTAGACCTCGCGTTGCTCGGCCGTCGCCTCACCGACGACGACGGTGCGGGTGATATCGGCGCAGTAGCCCTCTACCTCCGCGCCGAAATCCATGAGCAGGATGTCACCGTCGCGAATCCGCGCCGACGAGGCGCGGGCATGTGGCAGCGCGGATCGAGGACCGGTGGCGACGATCGACGGGAATGGGAACCCTTCACTCCCCTCGTCGCGGAGCGCCCGCTCCAGAATGCCCGCCACCTGGAGCTCCGTCATGCCGACGCGCACTGCCGCCAGCGTGCGCTCGAGGGCGCGGATCGCCACCCCCGCGGCGCGTTCGATGAGCGCCACCTCGTTAGGGTCCTTGCGCTCGCGCAGCGTCTCGACGAGGTCCAGCGTCGGCCGCCACTGCCAGCGCGCGCCCGCTTCCATCAACCGCTGAAAATCTCGGTGCAAAAGGTGAGCAGACTCGAAACCGATCACCTGAACCGTGGGAAGCTGGCCGAGCTGCTGCCAGAGGCCGCTCCAGAGACTCTGCGACTCGATCACGACCCGCGCGCCGCTTCCGACCTCGTCGGCCGCCTGCGTCTGATAGCGGAAGTCGGTGATGAGCACTGTCTCACGCGGGCACACGAGCAGCAGCGCGCTCGAACCGGAGAAGCCCGTGAGATAGCGGACGTTCGCGAGGCTGGTGACGAGCAATGCATCGACGTGTGCCGCCGTTAGGCGGTCGAGCAAGGCGGCGAGTCGCCGCGGCCGATGGTCAGACACGCGCGGCGCTTCCGGTCGCGGCGCGCGGCGTGGCCGTCAGCTTCGCGACGAGACCGCGGAAGGCGAGCTCGTAGCCATACGTCCCAAGTCCGACGACGACGCCGACAGCGGCCGGCGCCAGCATCGAGCGTCTTCGTTCCGGCTCGCGTCCGTACACGTTCGTGATATGCACCTCGACGAATGGCACCGCCACGCCGGTGAGGGCGTCTCGAATGGCGAGGCTCGAATGACTATAGGCGCCCGCGTTCACGACGGCGCCGTCGGCGTGGCCACGCAGTCCATGAATGTATTCGACCAGCTCCCCTTCGCCGTTGCGCTGTACGAAGTCCAGTGAAGCGCCGAGCTCGCGCGCCACACCCTGAAGTCGTCGTTCGACATCCTGCAGCGTCTCCGTGCCATAGAGCGATGGCTCGCGCACCCCGAGCAGATTGAGGTTCGGACCGTTGATGACGGCGATCCTCACGTCTTCTTCAGCCCCTCGAGCCAGGCATTGAACTGTTGAATGTCGTCGGTCTGTGGGCCGGCCGACTCCCCTGACTCAGCGTCGGAGGGCGCCGCGTCTTCCTGCGTCTGCTGTGAGAAGAATTGGTCGAAGGAGAAACCAGACTGGGCACCCGAACCGGTCGCGGGTGTCGCATGCCGGAACACGTGGTCGAGCGATAGCTCGTTCGCCGCTGGTGTCGCCGGTCGGCCACGCAACGACGAGGGCTCGGGCGCTGGCGCGTCGCCCAGAGGCGCGGACAGCGCCATGCCGTCGTGATTCGCCGATTCCTGCTTTCGCTCCGCTTCGGCGAACAAGTTGTGAAGCGATCCGCCAACTGTCGCTTCTCTCGCCGTGGGTTCGGGCGCGCTCGGCGCAACGGCGACATCATCCGACTGGGCGCGGACTCTCGGGCGGAAGTCGGCGATGACGCCGAGGAATTCGCGAATCGTCGGCCCCGCGTCGGCCAGCACCTCAGCCTCGGGGACCGGACGCGGCGCGGGAGCGGGAGCGGGAGCGGCAGCGGCAGCCGGAGGCGGCGTGGGAGTGGGAGCTGGAGGAGGTGCCCATCGCGCCTCCCCCTCCCCGGCTTGCGCTCGACTGGCCTCGACGGCGCGAAGTCGCGCGGCCAGCACTGAATCGTCAGGGCGGAGCTTCACCAGCTTGCGGTAGACGTCGACCGCTTGCTCGATGTGACCCTGCTGCACGTACAGCTCTGCCATCGTCTCGGTGACGAACGCCGAGCTTGCGTCGGCGGGGGCTGACGGAGGAGCAGCGGGAGGCGCCTCGGGCTCTTCCAATACTTGGTGCGCCTCCGGCTCCGGCGGCGGCGCGGCCTCGCCGCTCGTTAGGTTGTCGAGGAACGCGGATTGAAATCCCGCGGGCAGGGCGTCTTCCGGGCTCGAAAAGGCGTCGAAGCCCGACGAGGCACCGCCGGACGGTGACTTGATCGGCTCTGCGTCCGGACCACTGCGGTCGTCCGGATGGCCGAGAATGTCCTCGCCTTCATGAATGAGCTCGAGCGGACCCGTGTGCGACGTCGGGCTGGGAGCGGCCGTCGTGAAGAGCTTCGCGATGTCGTCGAAATTGCTCTCCGAAGGCGGGGGCGACGTGAGCGGCTCGCTCACGATAGGGTCGGGCGCGGGAGCTGAAGCCGGCGCGGCCGCCTGTGGCTCACTGGAGGGCGGGGACGGCGGCGGGGCGAAGCGGCTGTCCGCGTCAGCGACAGCCGGAGTCGGCGGCGGTACAGCCGGCGTCGGGGCAGCCTCTGGTGCGGCTCCAGCAGCCTGTGGTTGCGGCGCTGGAGGCGCCGCCGCGCTTGGCGCCGCCTCACCCGCGTCGAGCGCCGTCAGAATTCCGGCGATCTCTTCGTTACGTGGATCCGATTCGAGGACTCGGCGGTACCAAGCACGCGCCGTCTCGGTGTCGCCGTGCGCTCGGGCGATGTCACCGAGGTGGCGTAAGGCGATGAGGTTTTCGGGATCGAGTGCGAGCGCGGTCTCGAAAACGCTACGAGCCTCGTCGTGGCGACCAGTTTCGAACAGAGCTTGGCCGTACACGATGTGGCCGCTCATGTGACCAGGCTGCTGCGGCAGAAACTCCTGGCAAATGAAGATGGCCTGTTCGAAATCACCGAGTTTCCGGTATTCGTTTGCGAGGGGCGCGAAATACCGGCGAGGATTCTCGTCGAATTTTTTCCGGAGCTCGTCGATACGCGAAGGACCGGCCATTGAGCTTGTGCCCGATTTGTCTGCTGGGGAGGCTGGCGGGAACGTGAAAATACATTCCGCCGAGTGAACAAGTCAATCAGGAAGTGCCGCGCTCACTTGATTTTACCTCATTACCGCTCGTAGCTTTCTCTGCTTCGACCTGCCTTTTTTCCCGCCATTTAGGAGTATCGCCGCGTGCTGCGACAAATGCGGAGCGCGAGTTTCGTCATCGTCGTGTGGGGCATCATCGCCTTCGCGTTCATCGGTGGCTTTCTGTTCGCGCAGACATCCGGACTGCTCGGTCGTACAACCGTGAACTCGACGACCCCAGTCGCCGTGGTGAATCATCACGAGATCCTGTACAGCGACTACGTCAAGCAATACCAGGACGCGGTTCAGCAGGAGCAGGCGCGCAGCGGACGCACACTGTCGGAAGACGACGTTCGCCGAATCCAGAACTCGACCTTCGACCGCATGGTGATGGACGTCTTGCTCCAACAGGAGTACGAACGCCGCGGCATCGTGGTCACGGACGACGAGATAAAGCAGTACGCCCAGTTCGCGCCGCCGCCCTGGGTGCAGTCGGCGCCCGAGCTGCAGACAGACGGTCAATTCGACATCCAGAAGTATCAGCGTCTCCTTTCCAGTTCCTATGCGAAGCAGTCGGGGATTCTTGTGGGGCTCGAGCAGTACTATCGCAGCGAGATTCCGCAGCGGAAGCTGATCGATCAGATCTCGGGTGGGGTCTACGTCACCGATGCTGAGCTCTGGCGCATCTGGCGCGATCAGCACGACAGCGCGGAGGTGAGCTACGTCGCGTTCCGACCGCAGGCCGATTCGGCGCTCGCAAAGTCGATTTCCGAGACGGATCTTCGCGCGTACTTCGACAAGCACAAGGAGCAGTTTCGCCGGCCGGGGCGCGCCGTGCTTTCGGTCGTCGAGATACCCCGGGTTGTTACGGCCGCGGACAGCGCGCTGGTTCGAGCTCACGCGATTGCGTTGCGCAACGAGATCCTCGGCGGTGCGAAGTTCGAAGACGTCGCGAAGCGCGAGTCGGCCGATACGGTGTCCGGCGCGAACGGCGGAGATCTTGGCAAGGGGGGCAAGGGTCGCTTCGTCGCCCCCTTCGAGCAGGCAGCGTACGCGCTCAAGGTCGGCGAGATCTCGCAGCCGGTGCTGACGCCGTTCGGCTATCACCTGATCAGGGTCGACGACAAGAAGGGCGACACGCTGTCACTGCGTCATATCCTGTTGCGCATTCAGCCTAGCGACTCGAACGAGGCGCGCATCGACCGGGAGGCGGACGAGCTGACGAAGACCGCGGCGACGAGCGAGCAGGGCGCGAAGCTCGATACCGCGGCGAAGAAGCTCGGCCTCCAGATTTTCAAAGTCGTGGCGACGGAGGACGAGCCCGCCGCGTACCAGGGCCGTCCGATTCCGAGTGTGAGTGCGTGGGCGTTCAGCGGCGCGCACGCTGGCGAGACCAGTGAGCTCTTCGACGACGAGACCGGCTACTACCTCGCGCGCCTCGATTCGATCGCCGAGGGCGGCGACCCGAAGTTCGAGAATGTGAAACCACTCGTCAGGCAGGAGGTCGCGCGCGCTCGCGCGCTCGACGCGTTGGCGCCGAAGGCGCAGAAGCTGTCGGACGCCGCCGCGACGAGCGGCCTCGAAAGCGCGGCCACGGCGCAGTCTCTCCAGGTGCAGCAATCACCGATGTTCACGCGCGGCACCTTCGTGCCCGGAATCGGCCAGTTCAACGAAGCGATCGGCGCCGCGTTCGGGCTCCCCGTGCAAGCGGTGAGCGCGCCGGTGCGTACGTCGGACGCGATTTTCGTCGAGCGGCTCGACAAGCGAGTACAGGCCGATAGCGCGGCGTGGGCGAAGCAGAAGGCGCAGCAGCGGCAGTTACGCACGCAGCAGCTCCAGCAGCAGCGCGTGCAGATGTATCTGCAAGACGTTCGGCAGTCGGCCAAGATCGATGACCGACGCCGGCAGATCAACGCCGCGACTCGGAAGGGTGAGAGCTAGTCTCGTGACTTCAGGCTCAAAATCAAAAGTCCGGCCTCGTGAGGCCGGACTTTTTTTCTTTCGTTATCGCAGTGGTGCGCCTCAGCTCAACAAGCGCTTCGGCTCGGGGCGGCTCTCGTCGTCGCGCTGAGCCACCGGCTCACGCTCGGGTGCGGTGAGACGCTCTGCCCGCGACTCGGGCTCGGGCTCGCGGATCTGACGATCGACGTCGCTGATGTTGCGCTTGAACTCGCGAATGCCCTTCCCGATCGATGCGCCGATCTCCGGTACGCGGCGCGCGCCGAAGAGCACGAGCACGATCACCAAGAGCATCAGCATCTCGGTGAAGCCAAAGTTTCCGAAATTCATAACAATCTCCTAGAAGAGCGAACGCGCGATCAAATACGCGATCAAGACACCGACGAGGCTCAGAAGCGAAACGTCGAGGGCGATGGGTCCGATGGCGAACTTGAGGATGACGAGGTCGATGTGCAATGGCCCCAACTCGGGCGTGACACCGGTCGTCAGGAACTCCTTCACTGCCCCCGCCGGCAAGAACCGCCGCGCGACCTGTGTCAATGTACCGCCGACGACGAACCCGATACAGAGCACCAGGGCATGAAACCCCGGACGGTGCTTCGAGGATCCACGAGAAGGACCAATCATTTAGGACCGCCGATCCATGACATAAGAGATGGCGTCCGTCAAAGCCGACCGGACTGGGCTATCAGGGAGCGGAGCCAGCGCCTCCTCCGCCTCCTGCGCGAAGCGCTCACCACGCTGATGAGCGCGTTCGATTCCGCCGGCATCGGCGACGACTGCCACGACGTCTGTGATCATCTGATCGTCGGGGTCCTCCATCGCAAAGAGCTCCTCGACTCGCGCGCGGCTCGATGGTGACAGATGGGGCCGCGCAAGGATCAGCGGAAGCGTGACCTTGTGCTCCCGTAGGTCGAGCCCGGAGGGCTTGCCTGTCACTGACGAGTCGGAGGTGTAATCGAGAATGTCATCGGCGATCTGGAAGGCCATGCCGAGCAGTTCGCCATACCTCGCCAACGCCGAACGATAACGCGACGCACCGCAAAGTGCGCCGGTCTCGCATGCCGCCGATAGGAGAACCGCCGTTTTCGCGCGGATCAACGCAAAGTAGTCGTCCTCCGAGAAGTCGATCCCTTCGATCGCTCCAAGCTGACGCATTTCGCCGATCGTGAGCTCGTTCGCGACGGTCGTCAGAATCCGCAGAAACTCGAGATCGCCCACATCGACGAGCGCGGCATGCGCACGCGTGTACAGGAAGTCTCCCATGATCACCGAGACCTGGTGACTGAAGAGAGAGTTCACTGTCGGCAGCCCACGTCGCAGCACCGAGTGATCGACCGAATCGTCGTGCACGAGTGTCGCGAGGTGCATCAGCTCGACGACGGCGGCGAGACGGATCGCGCGCGGATCAGGATCACCGGTGACGGCGCTCGAAAGCAACGTCAGCGTGGGACGGAACATCTTGCCGCGCATGCGCAGGAGATGTGCGCTCACCTGCTCGATCATCGGAAGATCGGAGCTGACGATCGAGTGCATCTCGTGGACGACGAACTCGAGTCGCTCACGGACGGGCGCTTGTATGGCGCGGAGCGCTTCGGTTGCCGCCGTGCGTTGGCGCGCGATGGTGCTCATCGCGCAACCTTCTCGATCTGGTGGATTCGCGCTACGACGTCCCGGAATTCGATGTCGACCACGAACACTCGATGATAGTAGGCCAGTGCTTCCTCCACCCGATTGAGCGCCTGCGCCGCGCGTCCAAGAAGATACAATACTCCGATCAATTCTTCGTCGCTGTAATTGCTCTCACCCAACGCTCGCGCAAGCACGGTCGCGGCGATGCCATACTGTTTCTTCTCGATAAAACAGTATCCAATCGCCTCGTAGGTCGGCAGTCGGTTCGATGGAGCCTTGAGTGCTTTCTGGAATTCGGCGATTGCCTCGTCGACGAGCCCCATCTCCTTGAAAGCGACACCTAAATCGTAATGGCTCTGGTAATCCTCCTGCGCGACGTTCTCCGCGATCCCCTGCTTGAACTTCTTGAGCATGTCGGCGAAGTCTGCTTCCTCGTCGCCCGTCGGCTCTTCTTCATTTACGATCATGCGCGTGCTCTTCGGCGCATCCGAGGTCCGAAGCAGCTCGCCGAGATTCACGAAGCCGGCATCTCCCGGTCCGGGCTCCGGAGCGGCGCTGCGCGTACGAACGGGAGAGGCTGGCGCGCGAGGCACCGCTTTCCGCGCGGCCGTCGTGGGGGCAGGCGCTGGCTCGACGGCTGGAACCTCGGGCTCGTCCTTGATCGACTCCAGCGCTGCCTGTGCGCGAATATCGTCCGGCGCGAGATCCAACACACGTTGGTACACGGCGCGCGCTTTCTCGGACTGCTTCGCGTTCAATAGCGCGCCCGCCAAAGCGAGATACGCCTCGATGAGGCGGAGCTTGTCGTTGGTGCGGAATGCGTACTCGACTCGCTTCTGGTGGAAGCGCACGGTCTCCGGCGCCAAGCGCGCGATCTCCTCGGCGAGCGACGAGGCGAGGTCCAACTCGTTCGCGCGTTCAGCTCCCATCATCGCCGCTTCGAGCTCGTGCACACCCCCCTCGCGATCACCCGATTCGAGCATCGCCTCGGCGAGCTCGCGACGAAGAGTCCAGTTATCTGGATCCGCCTCCACCGTGGCGCGAAGTGTCTCCACCGAGCGCTCGGCCGAGATGGTGCTCTGGCGCAACGACGCCGGCCCCTGTGGAATCGGCGGAAGGCCGGTGCCTAACGTTGGATCGAGATCGAGCAGTGGTGGAGATGCGTCGGTCGTCGCGAGGGGGTCGTCGAAACCAATCGCGTCCGACCGGATGAGCGTCGGATCCTGTCCGAGACTGTTGAAGTCGGTCTCGAAGGGATTGGGCGGCTGTTGCTGCCACATCCCGCCCGCCGAGTTGAGCTCACCACCGCTCTGAATGTCGACGTCCAGGCTGGCCGAATCGTGCGAGATCGTGAAGCCAAACGAGTCATCGGGGGGCGCCGAGTCGAATCCGTCGCTGGGCGGCGTTGCCTCAGCATTCGGATCGAATTCAGGCGCGATCGCGTCGTGCGGAGGAGGGGGCGTGTCGCTGTCGAGGAGCTCGTCCTCGGGCAACAGGGACGCGCTAGCCTCCTGCTCGATGATCGAAGGCGGTTTCGGCGCTGGCGGCGGGGGCGGGGGCGGGGGCGGGGGCGCCTGCTTCTCCTCGATCGCCGTTGGCTCGATATCGAGCATGCTCGGCGAATCGGCCTCGGGAACGTTGCCATCGAGAGTCGTCGGCACCAGGCCGAGTAGTTGCTCGCTCCCCGCCGAAGACGAAGGCTCGGGGGCTGGCGGTTCCGGAGCTGGACGGTGATGCGGCGCCCACGTTCGGCCACCGGGTTTCGGTGCGGGCGGCGCACCCGGTGGTGGAGCGCCTGTTCTCGCCGGCGACAATTCCGGGGTTGGCGGCGCTTCGTCTTCATCGTCGCCCGCATCGAGCAATGGCAGGTCGGCGACGGCGGCCGGAGGGGGCGCTTTCGGTGCCTTACGACGCGGCGGAGGTGCGCTGGGCGGCGGTGGTCGACGCGGTCTGTTCTCTGGTTCGCCGAGATCGAGGAAGACGAGATCGCCGGCGCGGCCCGACCCCGAATTCGCCTTGGTTTGCGGCTCTGCTGACGGATCGATCGCCTTCATGCGCTCCAGCATCGCCTCGGCCTCTGTCTGCTTGCCGGCGGCCTGATAGCGCGTCCAAAGGATTTGCAATTGCTCAATCGCCTCGTCTTTTCGATCGAGCTTGGACAGCTGGTCCGCGAGCATGAGGCGCATGTCGTCCTGATCGGGGCAGAGATCGGCGAATTCCTTCAGCGACCGGAATGCCTCGTCGAGGTTTCCCGCCTTCTGCATCCGATCCGCATACTCGAGAAAGTTCTGCTTCGCATCGGTGGTGAAGCCCTTGTGCGCGCTGATCTTTCCCAGCGTGTAGTAGACGGACGCCCGACCCGGAGAGTGGCGCAGGATCTTGTTGCAGAGCGCTATGGCGTTGTTGTAAAAGCCACCGTCGACATATCGGACGACGGCGCGCTCGTAGTAGTCGACCGCGTCCGCGACGTTGCCCTGACGAAGCATCAGGTCCCCGACGCGGTTGAAGAGCGAAACATCCAGCTCCGCCGCGTACTCGTCGAAATTGTCCAGAATCTCGACGTATACGGCGAGCGCTTTCGCGAAGTCCTTCTTGATCTCGAATTCTGCCGCCTTTTTCTTCAGCTTAGCGACGTTGGACATCAGCGTCCTGGCGGGCTCCGCGACGGAACTGCGTTCCGCGACGAGGTGGGATTCGGCTCGGTTAAGCTACTCGTAAGTGACTTGGGTGACAACCTTTGCCTCGCACCCACGTCCCCAGGCAGCGACGATCGCCGTACCAGTATGGCAACTCCCTCAGGTCCCCAATTTCGAAGAGCGCCAGGTCCGCGGAAAAGCCTGGAGAGAGCTGTCCGATCGTGTCTGCCATGCCGAGCGCCGCCGCGCCATTGACGGTGGCCGCAATCACTGCTTCGGCCACCGAGAGGTGCAGCTGGCTGACGCCCAGCGTGAGAATGAGCGGCAGGTTTGGTGTCGGTGACGTGCCCGGGTTGAAGTCGGTCGCCAGAGCCACAGGGACGCCAGCGTCGATCAACTGCCGCGCCGGGGCTCGCGTCGATTTACCCAGAAAGAGCATCGTACCTGGCAGGAGCGTCGCGACGGTCGACGCCGATGCCAACGCTTCGATTCCGCGCTCGGACACGGCGCCAAGATGATCGGCTGACGTCGCGCCCAGCTCGGCCGCCAGCTCGGCGCCACCGCACGAGGTCAACTCGTCCGCATGCAGCTTGAGCAACAGGCCGTGCGACCGCGCGGATTCCAGTATGCGTCTGCTTTCCGGAACGGTGTAGACGCCGGTCTCACAAAACACGTCGGCGAAGCGCGCCAGGCGATCGGCGGCGACGCGCGGAATCATTTCGTTCACCAGCAGCTCGACGTACGCCTCGCGACTGCGCGCCGAGCCTCGGTGCTCGAGTGGTATCTCGTGGGCGCCGAGGAAGGTCGGAACGATGCGCATCGTCAGGTCGGCGGCGAGCCGAGAGATCACGCGCAGCGACTTGATCTCGTCGTCCACCGTGAGGCCGTAGCCCGACTTCACCTCGACCGTCGTTATGCCGTACGACGCCAAGCGCGCGAGGCGCGCGCGCGTCAGCGCGACGAGATCCGCCTCGCTTCGCGTGCGAAGGTCGCGCACCGACGAGTGGATGCCCCCACCGCGGGCGGCGATCGCCATGTAATCCAGACCGGCGGCGCGCATCTCCTGCTCGTCGTAGCGGGCCCGCCCGAACACGGCATGCGTGTGGGAATCGACCAGACCGGGCGTCAACACGCCGCCCGCGCAGTCGATCTCGGCCGCGTCGGGGTAGCGGCGGCGCAACTCCGCCTCGGCGCCGACGGCGGCGATGCGGTCGCCGGCGACGACGACGGCGGCGCGATCGAGTGTTTCGAGACTGCTCATCTCGGGCCCGCGGCGAGCGCGCGGCGGCCCGGCGCACGTCACGACCTGCGCGGCGTTGACGAAGATCTGCGTTTGCACGGCGCTATGCGCGAAGGCCGGTGCCCATCACGTCCCGAATGCGAGAGAGGCGAAGCGGCGCCTGAGCCTCGCCTCGGCACGCATAGTAGCAGGCGTTGCAATCGATCGGCTGGTACGGTCTGAACTCCGTCCAGTGAAAGTCAGTCGGGAAATCGGGACAGCGCTTCACATGGCCGGTCGGGTCGACGTGAATCGTGCGTATTCCCGAGCGACAGGGTTCGTGCATCTCGCCGCGCACGTACCGGGGAAGCTGCTCGAGATAGTAATCCGAGTTGGTGATCACGCCCCGTGCGCGGCGCTTGAAGGCGAGAAGATCCGCGACGAGATCGTCGAGCTCCGTGAAGTCGCCGGCGCCGATGAGGAACGAGCGATTGCCGTTCTTGGCATCGGTGTACACGCTCAGATTCACGCCGACGCCAAGCTCCGCCGCGCGCTGGACGATCGGCTTGATCTGATCGAGGTTGTCCTTCCGGATCACCGTATTGAAGCGAACGTTGTCGATCCCGAGCTCGCGCAGTCGCGGCAGTGTGGCGAACAACCTGGCCGTTAGCCCCGGAATCCCGCGCGCGCGGTCGTGACGACCGTCGAGATAGTCGAGCGAGATGTTGAACTGATTCACCCCCGCCTGCCACAACGAGAGCGCCCGCTCGGGGGTCAACATCGCGCCGTGGGTGATGAGCATGATGTACTTGAGGTGAATCGCCCGCGCGACCGCGCCGACGAGCTCCTCGAGGTCACCACGCAGCAGCGGCTCGCCGCCGGTGAAGGTCACGAGCATCGGGTTGAAGAACCGCGCCGCGTCGGCGAAGCTCGCCGCCTCCGTCGCCCTCGCTTTGGGATCCGTGCGCCAGTAATCGCAGAACGAACAGCGCGCGTTGCAGCGGAGCGTGACCTCGAAGTGCACCAACACCGGGCGGCGCCGCAGCGTCAACCACCCGTACTTCGCGAGAAAGAGAGCGACGTGGTACGGCTTGAAGCGCGCCGAGAGCACGCTACTCGCCCATCGGCAGGCGAATGCCCTGCTGCTCCGCCGTCAGGCGCGCCAGATCGTAGCCAGCGTCGGCGTGCCGTGCGACGCCGATGCCGGGATCGTTCGTCAATACGCGCTCGAGCCGCAGGCGCATTTCCGGCGTCCCGTCCGCGACGATCACCTGCCCCGCATGGAGCGAATTGCCAATGCCGACGCCGCCACCGTGGTGGAACGAGACCCACGACGCGCCGCTCGCCGTATTGAGCAATGCGTTCAGGATCGGCCAATCGGCGATCGCATCGCTGCCGTCCTTCATGGCCTCCGTCTCGCGAAACGGCGACGCGACGCTCCCGGTATCGAGGTGGTCGCGCCCGATGACGATCGGCGCCGAGAGCTCGCCCTTCGCCACGAGGTCATTGAGCGCGACACCGAATCGCGCGCGATCGCCCTGTCCCAACCAGCAAATCCGAGCCGGCAAACCCTGGAAGTGCACCTTCGCGCGCGCGAGGTCGATCCAGCGGCGAAGATGTGCGTCGCGGGGAAAGAGCTCCAGCACCAGCTCGTCGGTGCGCGCGAGATCGCGCTCGTCGCCCGACAGCGCGACCCAGCGGAACGGTCCCTTCCCCTGGCAGAACAGGGGGCGAATGTATTCCGGAACGAACCCGGGAATCGCGAACGCGTCCTTGACGCCGTTGTCGTGCGCGACGGTACGGATGTTGTTCCCGTAATCGAACGTGACGGCGCCGCGGCGCTGCATCTCGAGCATCGCGCGCACGTGGTCGCTGATCGACGCCGTCGATCGCGCGACGTAGCCGGCGGGATCGCGCCGGCGCAGCTCCGCCGCCGCCTCGATCGTTAGGCCGGTCGGCACGTAGCCATTGAGCGTGTCGTGCGCACTCGTCTGGTCGGTGAGGACGTCGGGCGTCACCCCGCGCCTAACGAGCTCCGGCAGTACCTCCGCCGCATTGCCGACCATCCCCACCGACAGCGCCGAGCGCGCCGCCGTCGCCTCGCGAATCCAGGCCAGCGCTTCGTCGAGCTGGTGCGTCTTGCGATCGCAGTACCCGGTGGCGAGGCGCTTGTCGATGCGCGCCTCGTCCACCTCCACACCGAGCAGCGCGGCGCCATTCATGGTCGCGGCCAGCGGCTGTGCGCCGCCCATCCCGCCAAGACCCGCCGTGAGCACGAAGCGCCCGGCGAGACTTCCACCGAAATGCTCGCGCGCGACGGCGCCGAACGTTTCGTACGTGCCCTGCAAAATGCCCTGCGAGCCGATGTAGATCCACGAGCCGGCGGTCATCTGCCCGTACATGATCAATCCCGCGCGCTCGAGCTCGCGAAAGTACTCCCAGTTGGCCCACCGGCCCACAAGATTGCTGTTGGCGATGAGGACGCGCGGCGCCCAGCTGTGCGTGCGGAACACGCCCACCGGCTTTCCGCTCTGCACGAGCAGCGTTTCGTCATTCGCGAGTCCGCGCAACGTGCGCACGATCGCGTCGAAGGCCTCCCAGCTTCGCGCCGCGCGCCCGGTGCCGCCGTACACGACGAGGTCCTCCGGGCGTTCGGCGACGTCGGGATCGAGGTTGTTCATCAGCATGCGGAGCGCCGCTTCCTGCTGCCAGCCCTTGCAGCTGAGCAACGTGCCGCGCGGCGCGCGAATCACGCGCGGTCCGCTGCCGGAGCGCCCCCCCGCCGGTGCGCCGAGGGTCGATGTCATGATGATTCTCTCATGTCGGAGCGATCTCGCCTCGCTCGATGGCGGCAGCGACCTGCTCGATATCGGGCGCGAGAACGCGATCGCGAGTCAGCGGCGGCACGAGATGGCGTACGGCGGCGTGCCCGCGCGCGACCCCGCGACCCGGCTTCAACGGTGAACGATAGTCCACTCCCTGCGCCGCGCAGAGCAGCTCGATCGCGAGGACGTACCGCACGTTGCGGATGACGCGACGCAGCTTCCACGCCGCGCCCATCGCCATCGGCACGACATCCTCCTTGCTCCCGTCCGTGGGAATGGTGTCGACGCTCGCCGGATGAGAAAGCACCTTGCATTCGCTCGCGAGCGCCGCGGCGCTCACTTGCGCCATCATGAATCCGGAGTTCACCCCGGCATCGCGCGTGAGAAATGGCGGCAACCCCTGATTCAGATCCGGATGCACGAGGCGATCGATCCGTCGCTCGGCGATGGTCGCGAGATTGGTGAGCGCGATCGCGAGGAAATCCAGCACCATCGCCACCGACTGCCCGTGAAAGTTGCCGCCGCTCAAGAGCTCACCGGACTCGAACACGAGCGGGTTGTCCGTTGCCGCATTCAACTCGCGACTCACGACGGACGAGGCGAAGTCGAGCGCGTCGAGCACCGCACCGTGCACTTGAGGCATGCAGCGCAAACAGTACGCGTCCTGCACCCGAGGGTCCCCGTACCGATGCGATTCGCGAATCTCGCTGTCGGCCAGCAGCTCTCGCAATAGCGCCGCCGACGCCGCTTGTCCGAGCTGGCCGCGCGCCTGTTGAATGCGCTCGTCGAAGGCCACGGGCGTGCCGAGCAGCGCCTCGAGCGACATCGCGCCCGAAAGATGGGCGACGCGCCAGAGCCGATGACACTCGACGATCGCGAGCGCGGCGATCGCCGTGTGCGACTGCGTTCCGTTGATCAGCGTGAGCCCTTCCTTCGGGCCTAACGTGACCGGCGCCAGCCCACAGGCCGTCAGCATCTCGCGCGCGGGACCGACTGTCCCATCGTGCGTGAGCGTTCCTTCGCCGATGAGCGAGAGTGCGAGATGCGCGAGGGGCGCCAGGTCTCCGCTCGCGCCGACGCTCCCCTGCTCCGGAATAGGAGGATGAAGACGCGCGTTGAGCATCGCCACGAGCAGCTCGGCGAGGTCGGATCGCGCTCCCGAATAGCCCTTGGCGATGACATTCGCGCGGAGAAGCATCATCGCGCGCACCTCGCGCTCGGACAGCAGTTCTCCGACGCCCGCCGCGTGGCTGCGCACGAGATTGACCTGCAGCTCGGCGAGCCGGTCAACGGGAATCGCGATCTCGGAGAGCTTGCCGAAACCCGTCGTAACACCGTACGCAACCGTGTTGCGAGCGACGAGGTCGTCGACGATCTGCCGCGTCGCGCGGACCCGCTCGCGCGCTGCCGGCGCCAGCTTCACCGTCGCGCCGCCAGCGGCGACGGCGAAGACATCCTCGATGCGGAGTGATGCTCCGTCGATCACGACAGACGACATGGCGGGAATGTCGTCTGCCCAAACGAGCGATTCAAGTGGCCGCGCACTCGCGCCGCCACTTGAATCGTTCGAGCGCCATCGAATCACCGACTCGCGGAAACGCGTGTCAGCTCGATTTCTCCCGCCGCGCTCTGATATGACCAGTCGAAGACCACGTAGTTCTGCGCGACGAAAGCGACGCGAGCCGCGCCATAGTGCACGCCGTCGCTCTTGTGTGTGCTGAACACGTATCCGTAGCCTGGTACCGCTTCGATCGTGACGCTGGCCAGCGCGCTGACTGGCGCTTGGTCGATCGAGGTGAGATCGGGTATGGCGGCCGTGCCATACGTCGCCATGAGCACGTCGGTGCGCGACGGTTTGAACCAGAGCGTGCCGTCGGTGTGCCGCTCGATGGTGAAATCGACGCCGCTCTGCGTGGCCGCGGCGATCTCGCCGTAGCGGCGCGAGCTCTCGTCGTAGAAGAAGAATCCGCTGCTATCGGCGCGCGCGTCCCGCGAGTAAACGAGCACGTTGCGCGCGTCATAACGAGGGGTGTCGTGTACGGCGCTGCTCCAGTTGCTCTCGTGTCCGTCGCGGCTCACCGCGCTCACCGTGTAGCACCGAGTCACACCATTGGACAGATTGGCGACGAGAAACGCGTCCGACACGGTCGACCCTTCGAGATTCCAGGATGAGCACGTGGAGTGCGTGGCGTCGAACGAACCGGAGTACACGCGATAGTAGCTGAAGGCGCCTGGATTGGCGTCGACGGCGTTCCTCGACCACTCGAGCTGAACCGCGCTGTTGAGCGAAATCGAATGCAGGCCGCTGGGTGCCGGCAGCTCACTCTGCAAATCGACAGTGATCGCCGGTGTCTCGCCGAGCTCATACCCCTGGTCGTCGTTGGCCGCGACGTAGTACTGCAGCTCCGCCACGACTTCGTGGAACGACGGGGACGACGTCGTTGCGCGCAGCGCCCAGTCGTCGTTGCTCGACATGCGACCGAAGACATCGAACGCGACCGCCCGCCCGCTCGACGGTACGCTCCAGCTCAGTATGATGCCCAGCGGCGCATTCGGGTCGCCGCTCGGGATGAGCTGATATGACAGGTGCGTCGGCGCATTGGGATCGGCGCCGGTAATGTCCGCGAGATCACAGCTCGCGAGCGGAACGATGAGCGCAACGGCAACAGTGAGCCAGCGATCGCGGCGCATGGTGAGCTCCGGTAGTAGCCGCGATGCCATCCGTGCATCCGATGCGCCGTCAGCTCGCGCACACCGAAGCTCAAGTTATGACTTCACTTAACAAAGAAGCGGCGGGGACGCCCGTCCAAGCGGGAGGACATCCGGGTGGCGCCTGCGGGGAACGACGGCCTCGTGAGGCGAAGCTCAGAAGCTGCCCGATCTCACCGTCGCCTTGTTGTAGTCGAACTTGAGGTCGGGCTCGGCCTTCAACGCGATGAAGAAGTTGAACGCGAAGTTGCCGTTGGGCGACTGGGTGAATGCGAACACGGCGCGCCAGTCGTGCAGGTCGCGCTGCAGCGTCACGATGTGCTGCGCGAACTCGTGCTTCACGAAGTCGTACTGCGTGTTCCAGCTGACGGCCCACTTCTGCGTGAGGCCGAAGCGGAAGTCGCCGCCGAGGTTCGTCACCGGCGGATTCCGATAGATCGTCGCGCCCGGAATGTCGGCGGCGATCGGATTCTGCGCGGTCGTCGTCGTCTGCTGCTGCGCTTGCAGAACGCAGGTCTGAAAGACAAAGGGGTCCCCCGACGCCTGGGCCAACTGTTGGCACCGCGTCGTGGGATCGATCTGCACGACGTTGGAGCCGGTGACGGGCCGGGTATGCTGCGTCGAGAATTGGAGCGCGATACTCCAGCCTTGCGAAGGCGGGATGACGAATTGATTGGCGCGCGCGCTGCCGGCGACGGGTTGATTGGCAACCTGACGCATGTACTGCTCGTTCTGTTGGGCTGCCGCCTGGTCCGGCGTCGGCCCAGCCGTCGGGCGTTCCCCGTTGGACACGGCGCGCCCGAACAATTTCGTGAGCACGGTGAACGGATTGTTGCCCTGCGCCAGGTTGATCGACGCCGACATCGATTCCATGTACGGCTTGAATACCGCCGTGTCGCTCACGGGGTCGCCCTGGAAGAGCGAAAACCCGGACGAGAACTGGAATCCGGGGAGCAGGTCGGACGATACCGAGTAGCTGAACGTGGAGGTCGTTAGGCCGCGAATCGCCTGGTGCGCCGCGTGCGCGCGGTCGATGTCGTACGTGAACGACGAAAAGGTCAGCGACAACAGCTTGAGCTTTTCCGCCGCCTCCGGGTTCGTGTCGTTTTGCGATCGAACCTTCGCCTCGAGAGTCTGGTTCAGCCCGAAGCTCAACGAGTTCGATTGAAGTCCGGAAAATTCATGCGCCTTCGATCGACCGAGAGCCGCGAGATAATCGGTGCTGACGTTCGCCCGCGGCGAGTAGCCGTAGCTGATCGTCGGCTGCAGCGTATGACGCAGGCGGGAGAAGGGACCGAATCCAGGCAGCAAGCCATAGATCATCGGCAGCGCTGAAACCGAAAACGACGGACGCATCGTTTGATGCACCCACTGGCCGTTGCTCAAATTCGTGCGCACCCAGAACGGACCCGACGTCGCGTTCTGGAGACTCACGCCCGGCGTGATGTTGAACAAACTCCGCAGCAATGGCGGCAGTTGAAAGTTCGGCGTCCACTCGATGTCGGTCTCGTACCAGTTGGGGAAGACCCGATTGCCGACCTGCGCGCCGGTGACCGCGTCCGTGAGCAGGACACGCTGCGGATAGTCGAGCAACTTCTCATTGATGCGAAAACTGTTGCGGAGGTCGTAACCGAAGATCCGTATCGGCGTGTCGAAGCTCGTCGACGCGGTGTACTGATCGCGCTTGACGAGCGTACTATCGAGAAGGCCGTTTGCCCCGGGTTGATACCGATACTGGAACTCGCCCGGCTGATCGATGTGCAGCGATCGTTGCGCGCTGTAGCTGAAGTTCGGCGTCCATTGCAGCCAGGAGGCGAGATCCAACGTGCCGGTGTTGATCGAAACGGTCGGCAAGTTCTCATCGACCTGGGGCCGCCCTGGATACTGCGATCGCGTGCCACCGAGTTGCAGCGTCGCCGGACCGATCTTGTCCGAGTACGTCAGCGCCGAACGAATCGTCGCCAGCGCCGCGTACGGATTGAATGTGTTCTGCCGCTGCAGCGTCGTGCTCGTGACGTAGTTGACGTCCGCCGAGAATTGCCGGTCTTTCGTGAACCGCTGCCGGTGGCCCCAGGTGACAGCGAGATTCGTTAGCCCGTCGCGCTGCGTGGTGTACGACGACGCGAGGCTGCCGCTCAGGAAGCGATCGAGCCAATTGTAGCGCCACTCGCCGTTGAACTTCGTCCACCCCGGATCACCCTGCGTCATCCCGGCGCTGCTGCGCCAGTCGATCCAAGCCGACGCGTCCATGTAGTCGTTGATCGACAGAAAGTAGCCGATGTTCTCGACGTTCCGCCGATACGACGGATTCGTGCGGATGATGTCCGAAACACCGAATCGCGGCGTCAGGATTCCGCTGTGCCGCCCCGGTCGCATGTCGGAGAACATGAAGGGCAGCCACATCACCGGGATGTCGCGGATGTAGAGAATCGCCGGACGCGCGACGAGGGTGTTGGATCCGGAGCGCTTCACTTCGTCGAACTTGAAGTGATAGTCGGGGATCGAGTCCGTACAACTCGTGAGCTCCCCACCCAGTCCGTAAAACGACGAGGACTTGCCAGCCGCGGAGTCGCCGACGATCACCTTACCCTTCAACGCGCTGATCTCCCAGATCTCCGGCACGGCGGCCGAGAATCGCGGATTGCTGATCGTCGCCGAGCGTTCGTTGAGACTATACTCAAGTCGGCCGCGGCCGATGACGTCCGCCTGTCCGCTCCCTGGATCGTGCAGGATGATCTGTTCGCCGATCGCGGTCGCGACCTTCGTGCGCTGGTTGAAGAAGACACCCGTATCCGCGACGACGGTTTGCGAGTCTCCCCGCTGGACGATCGCGCGCTTGCTCTCCGGGGCGAGGATCTCGAAGACATCGTTCTCCGCGTCGAACGTGACCCGATCGCCCTCGTAGCGCGTGACGGTGTAGCCGTTTCGGCGCATCAGCGCCTGCATGATCGAATCGGGCGTCGACAGACGCAGCCGGGCTTTCATCGCGCTGTCGGCGGCGGTCGTATCGCGTTTGGTGGTGTCGCGACGCTGCGGTTGGATCGTCGGTCGTGGCAGTCGCGGGATTTGCGCCCGCGCGAGCATCGTGGGCCCAAGCCCCAAAAGGAGGGCGAGTCCCGCGAGGCGCCAGGAGCTCACGCGGGCACGCCCTGCTCCGCGGCGAGACTCGCGTCGCGGCGCTGCTTTTTGCGATAGATGACGTACGCCACGGCGACGCTCAGCTCATACAGCAAATACAGTGGAATGGCGAGCGCGATCGTCGTCGTGAGAAGGTCGCCGGGCGTGATGATGGCTGCACCGCCGTAGCTGATCAGGATGGCGTAGCGGCGAAACCTGCCCAGGGTCTGCGGCGAAACGATGCCTAACGCGGAAAGGCCGACGATCACGATCGGCACCTCGAAGACGCCACCGAAGGCGAGACACATGCTCGTCACGAAGCCGAAGTACTCCGAGACCGTGATCATCGGCGTCAGCGACTGTGCCTCGAGGCCGAAGAGAAACTTCAGCGTCAGTGGCAACACGAGGAAATAGGCGAGCGCGACGCCACCGGCGAACAACAGCGTCGCCGCCAGCAGCACCGGAATCACCACCTTTCGCTCATGGCGATACAGCGCCGGCGAGAGAAACGCCCAGATGTTGTATCCGATCACCGGCAGCGCCACCGCGATCCCGACGACGAGCGACATCTGGAGAATCGTCGAGAAGGTGTCGCCGGGGTGCGTGTACACCAGATGCTGCCCGCGCAGATACGGCAGCACCGGCGTTTGCAGCCACCCGATCAAGTCGAGCTTGAAGGTGAGGAAGAAGCCGATGCCGACGCCGATGACGAGGGCACCGAGAGAATAGATGATGCGCCAGCGCAGTTCCTCGAGATGATCGAGGAACGGCATCTCACCCGACGGCGACTTGGGGATAGGCATGGGATTCCACCTACTACACAGGGATGGCTCGAAGGAGCCGTGGAACCCGAAGTCTACTTGGTGGTGCGCAGCAGATCACGCGCCAGACTCGCCTCATCGCTGTTCGGGTACTCCTTTACAATCCGGTTCAGCGCCCCGCGCGCCGGCGCCGTCTTCTTCTGGGCGATGAGCGACAGCGCGTACTTGTAGAGAGCGGTTGGCGCCGCCTTCGATTGCGGGTACTTCGCGACGACGAGTTGATACACGGAATCGGCGGCCGCCGCGTTCTTCTCCTCCGCGAACGACTGCCCGATGTAGAGCTGAGCGGACGGAACCTCCTCGAACGTCGGGTATTTGTCCATCAGCTCCTGGAAGCCGGAGCGCGCAACGCCGAAGCTGCCGCGCTGCATCTGGTCGAACGCAATCTGGAACAGCTGTGCGGGACCGGGACCGGCTACCGGCTTGGTGGTATCCGGTGTCGCCGATGCCGGGACCGCGTTCATCGCGTCGTTACGCGCTTCCATCGATGCGCGCAGCTCCTGCAACCGGCGCTGGCCTTGACCACTCAACTCCTGAATTTGAAGGAGTTGACGGTTCATGTCGTACATGCCGCCGGTCACGTTCGCCTGGAATGCGGCGAACCGCGTGCTGAAGATCCGAAGCGAATCATTGGCGCGCGTGATCAGCATGAACGCGGTATCGGCCTGCGCGCGCCGCGCGGTGTCAGATTGTGCGATGGAGCTCCGCAGCGCACGCAGCTCGTCCTGGAGAACGCGCACGTCGCCCTTGCTCGCGAGACAAGCGGTCGTGCTCGCGGCGAGCACGGCGGAGAGGGGCGCGAGCATGACTGCTCGCGCCTTCCTCCACGCGCCATGCGACCGGCGTGGCCGCAACCGCGACGTCATCACGAGCCGGGCTTCTTGAGCTGGCCGCCCCCAGCGGTGATCTCGAACTCATCGCGGCGATTCTGCGCCCACGCATCCTCGTCGTGACCGTCGGCGACTGGACGCCCCTCGCCAAAGCTCACCGTCTCGATTCGCGTCGCGGCGACACCGCGCTCGGTGAGATACCGCTTGGCGCTCGCGGCGCGACGCTGGCCGAGGGCGATGTTGTATTCGACCGAGCCGCGTTCGTCGGTGTGACCGGCGACACGAATCGTCAGATCCGGATTGGCCATCAACACCGGAATCTTGGCATCGAGCGTGGCCTTCGAGTCGTCGCGTAGATCGGACTTGTCGAAGTCGAAGTGAATGACGGCGGTAACGGTGTTGCGCAGCCCCATTTGCTCTCCCGCCAGCGCGGCAGCCTCGTTGGCGCGTCGCACGCTGTCGTCGTACGCGCGCTGACGAGCGAGTGCGGCGTCGCGAGCCGCCTCGGCACGCGCGATCGAGTCGCGAATCGCCTGACTGTCGACCGCGGGTGCTGCCGCTTGCACGGGCGCCGGAGGTGGAGGCGGTGGCGCGTGATGGCACGCGGCGAATGCCGCGGCCGACACGAGCAACACCACGGGGAGTGAGCGACTAGCGACGCGAGGGTGAGCTGTCATCGAGGATTCTCTCCTGGGAGGTGAGGTGGGCGTAGAACGTTGTGGACTGCAGGAGGGACTTCTGGCGACGAAACGACGCCGTGCTACTGTTGCTACTGACGACCGGCAGCGCCTGTGGATGCACTGGACCCGAGGCGTGGCGACCACGCGGGCAGCTGCGCCCCCATGGAGCGGGTCAATTGGCGCAACCGTCCGGATTCGGTGTCGAGCACCCAGAGCTCCCTCCCCCCGCCGCGGGTCGAGGCGAACACGAGATGTCGGCCGTCCGGCGCCCAAGACGGCTGTTCATTGGATCCTTCGCTTGTGAGCAACTTCGTACTGCGATCGCGCAAGCTGATGGTCATGATTTGAAAGCGGCCGTCGGCGAACCGTGACTGAAACGCCACCAGTCGTCCATCGGGTGACCAATCGGGATCGGAGCGATAGTTCTTGTCGCCGAAATCGAACGATGTGAGAAGTTCGGCGTTGGTACCATCCGCGTCCATAATATAAACCTCCGGATGGCCAACACGACCCGAGGTGAACGCGATGCGGCGCCCGTCGGGGCTGAAGGAGGGCTGGACATTGTCCGTACCCCGGCCAACCGAGATGCGGCGTGGCGCGCCGTCGTCCGTCGCGACGAGATAGAGATCCGATCCGTCGTCGTCCGCGTGGGCGTACACGATCGCCGCCCCATCGGGTGCGAACACCGGAGTCAGATTCGCATGTGTCGCCGTCGCGTTATGCAGTACTCGTGATTTGCCCGTGCGGAGATCCAGAATCATGATGCGCGACTGCGTGCCGAAGGTGGCGTAGGCAATCTGATTGCCGGCGAAATTCCACGCGGGCGACATCACGTTCCCGGTGACCGGCTGCAACTCGTCGTCGGCGCCGTCACTGTCGACGAGATGAAATTTCTTCCCGGCGACGTACGCCACTCTCGTTTGTGCGATCCCCTTGAGCCCCGTGATCCAGCGCTCGATCTCATCGGAGACGCCGTGAACGGCCATGCGCCAGTCGGGCGTGTTGGCTCGCGCGGCGAGTGGAAAGTCCTGCACGTTCATGACGCCGCCCTTGGCGACGTCGTGCAGCGCGACGTGCAACGATCCGTCGCCCACCGTTGCCTGCACCACGGCCGCTGCACCGAGGCGGGCGAAGAGCGGATAATTCAGGTCGGCGCCAGGCTTCGTGCCGCGGAACGTCGATGGATCCGCGGCGTCGAGCGGCACGATTGTGAAGCGATCGCTGTAGTCGAGATCCCGCTGCAGAATCACCCGAGCCGAATCGCCCGACGAGCCGGTCACCGGGAGGACGGCGATTCCCGGACGCGATGTGGGATCGTACGTGAGCCCGATGGTGACACCGCGACGCGTCGTGTCTTGCGCGCGCAGGCGCTGCAGTGGCAACAGCACAACGGGGAGAAGAGCCAGACTCGGAGAAAAACGCATCTCGAACAAGAATAGTGGACGACGTCAGCGCAGCAATCGCGGATCGAAGCGGAACGTCACCGGCAGCGACTCCTCAGTATAGCCGGCAGGGAGCGCGCCAAAGGCCCTCGCGTTCGCCGCCGATTCGACGGCGCCCTGCGCATCGGCGTCGAAGGAGTATACACCCGATCGGGTGACGAGCCGGATACTGGACGGCGGCACCGAGCCGTCGCGATTGATGAGAAAAAACACTTCGGCGCGGAGCGCCCCCCTTGAGGAAGTTTTAAACCGCAGGGCGATCTGGCGGACGATATTTTCGAGGTACCCCGGGTAGGGGAACTCGATCCCTCCGGTGCTCACCGTCACGACGTCCGTCCCCCGGCCCCCCGTCTCGCCACCGCCGGCGGCCGGGGGCGTCTTGGTGTCGGGCTTTGCTTCGGTCGGCGGCGTCGGCGTGGCGGCTGGCGTCGCGGCCTTTTTCGGCGGCTTCACGCTTGGCGCCGGCATCTCGCGTGGCGGCGTCTTCGGTCGAATCGGTGGCGTGGGAGGCGTCGGCACCGGCGTCGGTGGCTGCACAACCCCGGCGCTGCGGGGACCCGGCGGCGCCGCGACGAGGTCCACGCGATACACCGGTGGCGAGGGCGGCGGCGCCGACGCCCGGAAGAAGAAGAAGGCCGCGACCAAGAGCGCATGGAACAGCAACGAGCCGGTGAGCGGGCCGGCGAGGGTCGCTCTCGCGTTAGGCAGCAGCGACTCGGGGACCGGTGCGCCGGCCGCCATCTAGCGGATCTCCTCCGGTTCGGTCACGAGCCCGACGTCACCGACCCCGGCCGAGCGCATCACGGCGAGCACCTGCACGACGAGTCCGTAGCCGACGTTGCTGTCGGCGCGAAGGTACACGCCCTGCTTCGACTGCTGAGCCGCGAGCGCGCGAAAGGACGCGCGAAACTCCGGAAGCGACATCTTCGTGTCGCCGACGAGGATGTCCCCCGCCCTCGTGACCGTCACCACCAAACCTCCCTTCGACTCCAGCGGGCGTGCCTCTGCCTTCGGCAACGCAATGTCGACGCCACCCTGCATCATCGGCGCCGTGATCATGAAGATCACCAGCAGGAGGAGCATGACGTCGATCAGGTTGACGACATTGATGTCCGCGTTCAGCTCGACACGATTCCGGCGGCGGCGCGGCACGTTAGGCACCTCGCGGCATCAGATCTGCCCCTCGCGCACGAGCAGCGCGATCGTGGCCGTGCCGAAGCTCTCCATCATCCCGTCGAAGCGATTCAGGCGGCCCGCGAAGATGTTGTAGCCGAACGTCGCCGGAATCGCGACAATCAGAGCCGCCGCGGTGGCCAGGAGCGCCTCGGCCACACCGGGGGCGACCGCCGACAGGTTGCCCGACCCCTTCGTCGCGATCCCGATGAACGCGTCGATGACGCCGAGCACCGTGCCCAGCAGACCGATGAGCGGGCTCACCGATCCGATCGTCGCCAGCCACGGCAGGAAGCGTCCCAGCCGGTCGCGCTCGGTCATCGCATCGGTCTCGAGGAGCAGATGCAAGGTTTCGATTTGCGAGCCCGTCAGTGTCGCCGGCGCCGGCGCGCGCGCCGCCTCGCCCGCGTCCCGCTCGCGCGTCTGCTGGTTGCGCACGCGCGTGTCCGAGACGAAATGCGCCGCGCGCATGAAGAGCCGCGTCAGCGCGTTAGGCGCCGTGACCTTGGCGAGCGCGCCCGCTTCGTCGAGACGCGACGCGCGCTCGAAGTCGCGAAAGAACTTGACCGACGTGCGCTGCGCCTTCGCCAGCTCACGCCAGAGCGCGAACATGATCGCCCAGCTCAGGAGCGACAGCAGCGCCAGAATGGCGACGACCGCCTTGGTGAGCGGCGTCGCTCCGGTGATCAGCTCGAGGGGCGTGGCCGGTACCGCCCCTCGGACCTGGAGCAGCGACGCGAGGGTCATCGCCGCGCCCCCCCGCCGGTGCCGACCGGTCCTTCCTTGCGCGCGGCGGCGCGACGCTCGGCGAACCAGGCGAAGGTGCGCGAGAGTCCTTCCTCGAGCGTCGCCTTCGGCCGCCAGCCCAGCAGCGAGCCCGCCTTCGCGATGCTGACCACGGACCGCTGTTGCTCGCCCGGTCGCTTCGGCAGCTGCTCGACGGCGACGTCCGACCGCGCGGCGCGCTTCAACACGCGCGCCAGTTCCATCACGCTCGTTTCGACGCCGGTGCCGATGTTGAACGCGCGCGCATCGAGCCGCTCCGCTCGGGGAAGCGAATGCGTCGCAGCCAGTGCCGTCGCTTCGGCGACGTCGCCGACGAAGACATAGTCGCGCGTCTGCAAGCCATCGCCATACACCGAGAGTGGCCGCCCATCGAGAATGCGTCCGCAGAAGATGGCGACGACGCCCGCTTCTCCATGCGGATCCTGCCGCGGTCCGTACACGTTGGAGAAACGGACGACGGCGGTGTCCATGCCGTGCACGCGCGAGTAGTAGGCGAGGTAGTACTCGGTGCTCAACTTCGCGATCCCGTAGGGTGACTCGGGATCCTTGGCGAAGTTCTCCGCGTTAGGCGGATCGACAAAATCGCCGTACAGCGCGCCGCCCGTCGACGTGAACACGAAACGCGTACGCGTCCCGCGGCCGCTCCGGCGGAGCGCCTCGACCAGATTCAGCGTGCCGCAGATGTTGATGCTCGCGTCCATCACCGGATCGGCGACGCTCTTGCGCACGTCGATCTGCGCGGCGAGGTGCACGATGACATCGAACGGCGTCTGCTCCACCAACCGCGCCGCCTCCGGTGAGCGAATGTCGAGCTCGTGAAGGCGCACACGGGAATCGATGTTCTCGCGGCGCCCCGTCGAGAAGTTATCGAGAACGTCGACTGCATAGCCGCGAGCGAGGAATACGTCCGCGACGTGCGAGCCGATGAAGCCGGCGCCCCCGGTGACCAGTACACTCGGCACTCGTTGTCTCCTGGTTCAGAATTGAGAAAGGATTCGAACTCCGGCTACTTCACGGCGTCAGGTGGGCGTGGTGATGTCGATCACTTCTCGACACGGTTCGCGGACGAATCGTCGAGACCAAAGAGATAGCGGACGGCGTCGACAATGCCCAGTCCCCGGCCATTTGCCGCCGCGGCGCGCAACCGCACGGTGGGGCCATGTAAGAACTTGTTCATCAATGATCGGGACAATTGTTCGACGACCGCGCGATCCGCGGGCCCGAGGTGGTCGAGCCGCCGCAATGCCGTCGCGACTTCGCGCTCGCGGAGCCGCTCCATCTCGCCGCGAAAATGGGTGAGCACTGGAACGGCGGACAATCCGGCAAACCACTCCCAGTAGCGCTCCACTTCGTGGGCGATGAGCTCCTCCGCCGTCGGGAGCTCGGCGCGGCGTCGTTCGACGTTCGTCGTGACGACGGCACGGAGGTCGTCGAGATCGTACAGAAAGACGTGCTGCAGCGTTCCAACCGCCGGGTCGACGTCCCTCGGCATGGCGATGTCGAGAATGCACAGAGGACGATCGCGGCGTCCCGTGACGGCCGGGCGGACGCGATCGAGGGTCACCACAGGGCGGGGCGCGGCGGTCGAGCAGAGCAACACGTCGACCTCGTGCAGTGCCGCCCAGCACTCGTCATAGTGCATCGCGAGCGCGCCGTGCCGCGCCGCTAGCTCCTGCGCGCGCTCGAACGTGCGGTTCGCGACGATCGACGCGCGCACTCCCTCGTTCACCAGGCACTCGAGCGCGAGCTCCGCCATCTCGCCGGCGCCGAGCACCATCGCCCGACGTCCCGCCAATGAGCCGAAGATCTGTCGCGCGAGCTGCAGCGCCGCCGAGCTCACCGAGGCGGCGCCGCGCCCGATCGTCGTCTCGTTTCGTACGCGGCCGGCGACGAGCAGCGACGTCTGAAAGAGCCGGTTGAGCACCGCGCTACACTCGGAACGGCACGCTGCCCACGCGTCGCGTACCTGACCGTGGATCTGCGCCTCGCCGAGCACCATGGAATCGAGTCCGCTCGCGACGTGGAACAGATGCGAGATCGCGTCGCGATCGCGTCGCACGTAGCCGTACGCGGACGCCTCTTCGCCGAGACGCGCCGAAAGCGTTTGCCAGACGGTGGGCGCGCTGTCTCCGTCACCCTCGACGGCATAGAACTCCGTGCGGTTGCACGTCGAGAGGAGCACACCCTCGCGCAGCCCGCACGCGCGACGCAGCGCCGCGAGCGTCGGTACGAGCTCCGCCGGGCGATACGCGATCTTCTCGCGCACGGCGAGCGCCGCGCCCTGATGGCTGATGCCGGCGACGATTATCGCCATTCCGCCAGCCGCTCCGAAAACGCGCCGCTCTCGACCGATTCACAGAAATCGTCGGCAAGGAGGGCGTTCGCCGCCGAACGCCATGCTGCCCGATCCTCGTCCTGGAGTAATCGCTGGCGCAGTCGCGCGAGATCCCGAATCGCCGCCGCATAACGATCGTCGAGACGCCGCGCCAAATCGTCGCGCACGCGGGCCGACGCCCGCGGCACGCCGCCGGACGTCACCGCGACGAGCAGCTCGCCCGATCGGTGCACGGCGGGCATCACGCACGTCCCCGCGGCCGGATCACCGGCGACGAGCACGAGCCGGTGGGCGCGGCGCGCGTCGGCGGCGATCCGCAAGTTGAGCGCATGATCATCGGTCGCGGCGACGACGAGCGTCGCCTCGCCGATCGCCGATGCGTCGTACGGCGCGTGCTCGATGAGCAAGTGCGAATCAATGGCTTCGCGCCGCACGAGCTCCTCGTGCACGCGAGGGGCGCGGACGCGCACCAGCGCACCCCCGTCCAGCAGCGAGCCGACCTTGCGCGTCGCGACGGTTCCGCCACCGACGACGAGCGCGACCACGGAGCCGCCGTCCAGCACCAGCGGGAGGCCGAATGTCGCGCTCATAGGAACTTCCCCGCCGCCGGCCCGGCGACGCGAATCGCGACGTACAACACGAGCACCGCGGCGAAGGTGATGCTCGAGTACACCGCCGCGCGGCGCGCCTGCCAACCCCCGAGCACGCGTCCGACGGCGATCCCGCTCACCGCCGCCCATGCGCCCGTTCCCCACATCAACTGGGGAAGGTTCATCTCCCGGTACGCGATGGAATAGGCACCGGCGAGCGCGACGCCTAACGTCAGTCCGAGCCAACCCGTGATCGTCGCGACGTGATTCACGCGGTCCAGCGTGGCGAGCGGCGGGAAGAAGCGAAAGATCGCGCCGAAGCGCCGCGACTTCAGCTCACGCCGCTCGATGAGGTACATCGTTCCCGCGGCGGCCGCGGTCGCGAATCCGGCGATTCCGAGAAAGCTCAGGGCGATGTGCGCGACGAGCCAAACCCCTTTCACACCCGGCGGCTCGTGTCCGGGAGTCAGGCCGATGATATTCGCGAACGTCGTCGGGAGCGCCGCCAACGGCGCGGCGACGAGCGTGAGCGAAACCTCCTGCGCGAGGAGCTCGACGGTCAGCAACGTCGCCGCCAGCACGAAACCGGCAAAGGAGAGCGCCGGTCCGAGGCCCGTAAGCGGCACCGCGCCGACGCTGCGCGCGAAGAGAACGAGCGCCACGCCATGAGCCAGCACGCCGCCCGCGAGCAGCGCTATTACACCGCGAACCGGCGCGCCGACAGGACGGGCGAACGGCGTCGCCGCGAGCGCGGCCGCGCCGATGTACAGCGAGATGGCGACGAAGTGGGCGATCGCGATCATGGCGTCGCCCCAATCTACACCCGGGGCGACGTCTAGGGCATCGTCGCGACGCGACGAACAAGCGTGCCGATCTCGATTTTCGGGTGCCTTTCGCCGATGATCATCAGCGTCGTCGCATACGGCGTGACGCGTACCGCCTGCGCGCGCGCGATCAGTATCGCCGGATCAGCGAATTCGGCGCCTTCGCTCCGTTGATGCGGCTCGAACAGCTCGAACTCGTCCCCGAGCTTGATGCCATCGTGCGATGTGACATCGATCACGAGATAATCCTGAAGCCCAGGCAGGATCGGCATCCCCGCCACGAGCTTCACCTCCGTCACAATCGAGTCGCGAACGGGCTCGGGGTGCCCAAAGATGTGCAGCGCCGTGCTGTCGTAAGGCAACAAGCGCTGATCGGCCTGGATTTCGCCGAACATCTTGATGACCTGCGCGACGGCCGCCTCCCGATCGCGCGGTGCGCGCGTAACCTCGACGACGCCCGTGGGAACGATGACCTGTCCGATGCCCTCGAGTGTGGGACCGAGCTTGTAGGTCACGTAGCGATCGCCCTCCGCCGCGGCCGACCCCGCGGGTGGTGCGATGAAGACTTCGTCATTGAGTTGCGCGCGCTGCTTCGGGTTCGCAGCCGAGAGGGTGACCGAAAGGTTCACCACTTTCTGAATGCGGCCGGATCCACGCGGGCCACCACCACGGTCGACAAATGGCGCCGAGACGAAGGTGCCGAGAGTCACCGTGGGCGAAGGCGGGGCCGCGTGCGGCTTCCGCCTGGACGGAGGCATGTCGAAGCGCTGCCGCGGAAAAACGGTCGGTCCGTCGAGAACCGGCGGAGGCTCGTAGACTGGAATTGGCGTCCCCGTCGCCGATGACGCGACAGGCGACGGCGCTGGAGCTGCGCTTGGGACAGGTGCCTCGGCTGGGACAGGCGCCGCAGTCGGAGCGGGAGCCGTGGGCGTAGGCTCGCCTGCCTGCTTGACCGGCGGCGCTTCCGCAACCGTCGGAGTGGTTCCCGGTGCCGGCAGCTTCAGAACTTCGCCTGGATAGATCCAGTGCGGGTCGTCGATGACATCGGTGTTCAGCCGATAAATCTCCGGCCAGAGAAAGGAATCGCCGAGATACAGCTTGGCGAGATCCCATAGTGTGTCACCGCGCTTCACTGTGTGCGCGCTCGGAGTCGCCTCCTGCGCACCAGCTTTCGTCGTGCCGAGCAGCACAAAGACAAGCGCCGCCGCGAAGGCCGCGCTCGACGTGCGAATCTTCAAGTGAGCCTGCTCGCTGCGAGCTGCTCGGCAGAACATAGAAGCACTCCGGTTCGGTCGTGTTGTCCGCGATTAGCCGCACCCAAATGACGAATTGCCTGCCAGGAAGAAACGAGAGCCGCCCTTCGGCGGCTCCGGATCCTGATTACCGACTCGCGCGCGGCGGCTAGAACGGGAGATCGTCGTCTTCGTCTTCGAGTGCCCCTGGGAAATCCTCGAAATCGTCCCCTCCCCCGGGTGCCTTTGCCTTTTGGGCCGCGGTAGCGCGACTCGGACGTTGGCTCGCGCCTTCGCCATCGCCGTCACCACCACCACCGCGAGGCGTACCAAGCATGATGAGCTCACGCACATTGATCTCGGTGCTGTACCGAGTCTGCCCTTCCTTGTCCTGCCACTGCCGGTACTCGATGCGACCTTCGACGTAGATCTTGTCGCCCTTCTTCACATACCGCTCGACAATGTCGGCGAGCTGCGACGCCTTCGAATTCCAGACGACGCACCGGTGCCATTCCGTCTTCTCCTGCTTCGCACCCGCGGCGTCGTTCCACGTTCGGCTCGTTGCAAGAGAGAACGTTGCGACACGATTTCCACCCGCTGTCGATCGCACTTCGGGATCGTTCCCGAGGTTTCCGATCAGCGTCACCTTGTTCAGGCTACGGCTCACGTAATCCTCCTGGCGAGAGGTTCCTCGATCTCGCCGCGTACAGTGTCATCCAACCCCAGCGAACACACAATCGAAATTCCGCGCTTCGGATCATTTCTCGACGAACGCCTTCAATAGCTGCTATCTCAACACGTTGTGAACTACCTGTCAGAATATGGATTAACTGCCGCGGGCTCCGTCCGTCGCAAAATTACGGCGTCCTCCACAGGGTGCCGATAGTAACGGCGCCGACGTCCGACCTCCACGAATCCACGCGACTCGTACAATTGCCGAGCCCGCGCGTTCGAGTCTCGTACCTCCAAAAAAACTTCCTCCGTTCCCTGCTTCTTCGCTTCGTCGAGAGCCGCATCGAGTAGCGACGATCCGATGCCCTGACCACGACATTCGGGATCGACCGCCAGATTCGCGATCTCACCCTGCCCTCCCGCGAACCACGCGACAACATAACCGAGCACGCGCCCCGCGCCACGATCTTCCACCTCGTCTTCGCGAATGCACGCGAAGTACATCCGTGAGTGCGCGACGACATCGCGGAACGCGCTCTCCGACCACGGATCGGAGAATGTGGAGCGCTCGATCGCGGCAATCGCGGCGATGTCCTCCTCTCGTACCGGCCGGATGCTCCTCGTCACGTCGCGCTGCCGCCGAGAGGGAGCGGCTGGCCGTGGGTGGCCTCCCAGCGCGTTTGCGCCTCCGCCTTGCGCCCGTACCGCGGTTCCCACGTTGCCAGATCGACCGGACCTTCCGATGCGATGAGCGATTCGAGCGCCGCCGCCCCGCGCGCGCGTGGCGCGCGGTCGATGCTCTGTCCGGGTCCAACCGTTAGGCAGCCCAGGCCCGAGGCGAGCTGTTTGACGTCTTCCTGCCGCGCGAGACGCTCGGAGAGGATCACCGTGATGGCTCCGCTTGGCTCGACCGCGTATCCGCCAACGTACGCCTCGTCGCGCAGGGCGTCGAGCACCGCGAGGTAGCGACCAGCCGCTGGTGCACCGTCTGCCGCGGCCAGAAGCGCGAGCGACGAAACGGCGAAGAGCGGGCATCCGATTCCGAAGGCGAGCCCCTTCGCAATCGAAGCGGCGATGCGAAGACTCGTGAAGCTTCCCGGCCCGGACCCGCACACCACCCGAGACAGAGCTCTGGGGGTCACCCGCGCGCGCGACAACACTGTCGCCACTGCGGGCATCAGCGCCTCGGCTTCGCGGCCTCGCATCGCCGCCTCGCCCTCGGCGACGACCCGTCCGTCGCGCAGCACAGCCGTCGTTCCGACATAAGTCGAGGCATCCACGACGAGCGTGATCACGAGTGGTCTCCGAACTTCACTTCGCCGACGTGGCCGCCGGCATAGAGCAGCCGCCGCGAAGGATCGTTGGGCAGGTGTTGCAAATGAATCGGGACGTGGTCGGGCGGAAGGAGCTCGCCGGCCCGCTCGGGCCACTCGATCAGAATCAATGCCTCCGCGGCGAGAATGTCATCCCAGCCCAGATTCGCGAGCTCGGCAGGCCCGTGGAGGCGATAGAGATCGAGGTGGTAGACCACCGAGCGCGCCGAGGAGAATTCGTGAACGAGGGTGAAGGTCGGGCTCGTTACATCGTTAGGCACTCCGTAGCCACGACAGATGGCGCGCGCCAGCGTCGTTTTCCCCGATCCCAACTCACCGCTGAGCGTGACGACGAGCGGCGGACGCGCCGCGCGGCCAAATCGCTCCCCCCACTCGATCAGCTCCGGTTCCGTCACCGCGAGGTGTCCCTGCGCCGCGAGCGGCGGTACGGGTGGCGGGGGGGGGGGAGGAGCCGAGTGGCCAGCCATTGCTCGAGCGAGACCGTCAGCGTGTCGTGCGTGAGCTGCCGGCCGACTGCGCCTTTTTCACCGAGGACGTACCACGCGCGCGCAACTCGAAAAGCTGGTCGCGCAGCTGTGCCGCCAGCTCGAAGTCCATCGCCGCCGCGGCATCGCGCATCTGCTGCTCCAGCATGCGCGCGAGCGACTCCGTGTCCATCACCGCGTAGCCACGCGCCGCCTCGGCGACGCGCCGGTCATCGCGCTCGGTGGTTCGGGCATCGGCGACGCGCGTGATGAAGCGGACCTGGTCGACGCTTTTCACGACCGTCGTCGGCGTGATGCCATGCTCACGGTTGTATTCGACCTGCAGCTCGCGGCGACGGCTCGTCTCTTCGATGCACCGTTGCATCGACCCGGTGAGTCGATCGGCGTAGAAGATCGCGCGTCCGTGGACGTGCCGCGCCGCACGCCCAACGGTCTGGATCAGCGACCGATCGCTGCGCAAGAATCCCTCCTGATCGGCGTCGAGAATCGCGACGAGCGAAACCTCAGGGAGATCGAGACCTTCACGTAACAGATTGATGCCGACCAACACGTCGAACTCGCCCAGCCGCAACCCGCGGACGATTTCCATCCGCTCGATCGCATCGATGTCCGAGTGCATGTACCGCACGCGCACGCCGACCTGCTGCAGGTAGTCCGACAGATCCTCGGCCATCCGCTTCGTGAGCGTGGTGACGAGCACCCGCTCCCCTCGGCGCTCGCGGAGGCGGATCTCGTTGAGCAAATCGTCAACTTGTCCTCGCACGGGGCGCACTTCGATCTCCGGATCCACCAGACCCGTCGGCCGAATGATCTGCTCGACGACGACGCCCTCCGACAATTGGAGCTCCAGTTCCGCGGGAGTCGCCGAAACGAACACGGCCCGCGGCGTGAGCGCGAGGAACTCATCGAACATCAGCGGCCGGTTGTCGAGCGCGCTCGGGAGACGGAAGCCGTACTCGACGAGCGTGAGCTTCCGCGCTCGATCGCCGTTGAACATGCCGGCGATCTGCGGCAACGTGACGTGGGATTCGTCGACGACGACGAGGAAATCTTCGGGGAAATAGTCGAAGAGGCAGGCGGGTCGCTCGCCCGCGTCACGACCCGACAGGTGACGGGAGTAGTTCTCGATGCCCGCGCAGGTTCCGATCTCCAACATCATCTCGACGTCGAAGTTCGTTCGCGATTCGAGCCGCTGCGCTTCGAGCAGCTTGCCCTGTTCCCGCAAGAGCGCGAGCCGCCCCACGAGCTCGTCGCGAATCAACTTCACCGCTCGCTCGAGCGTTGGGCGCTGCGTCACGAAATGTTTGGCGGGATACACCGCGGCGCGGTCGAGCGAGGCGATCGTCTCCCCGGTGAGCACATTGATTTTCGAGATGCGCTCGATCTCGTCGCCCCACATCTCCACGCGCACACCCTGCTCCTCGTACGCCGGAAAGATTTCGACCGTGTCTCCACGCACGCGAAACGTTCCGCGCTCGAAAGCGACGTCGTTTCGACTGTACTGAATCTTCACGAGCGAGCGCAAGATCTCGTCCCGGGCGACGCGTTGACCCTTCTTCAGCGTCACCATCTGCTCTTTGTACTGCACCGGGTCGCCCAACCCGTAGATCGCCGAAACGGTGGCAACGATGACGACGTCGTCTCGCTCCATGAGGCTCGATGTCGCGCGGAGTCGAAGCCGGTCGATGTCCTCGTTGATCGACGCGTCCTTCTCGATGTAGGTGTCCGTCGAGGGGACGTACGCCTCGGGCTGATAGTAGTCGTAGTAGGAGATGAAATACTCGACCGCGTTATGCGGGAGAAAGCTCTTCAGCTCTCCGTAGAGCTGCGCCGCGAGCGTCTTGTTGTGGGAAAGCACCAGCGTCGGCCTGCCATGCTCCTTGATGACGTTGGCCATCGTCATCGTCTTGCCCGATCCCGTGACACCGAGAAGGGTTTGGAAGCGGTCGCCTCGCTCGAGTCCTCGCGACAGCTCCGCGATGGCCTTGGGCTGGTCACCCGCGGGCGCGAAGGGCGCCTGAAGATCGAAGGCGGCTCGGGGCATGACGGAATATAGCAGGGGCTCCGGGGTTTGTTCGGGTAGAGGGTTGAGGGTGCGGGTAGAGGGTTGAGGGTGGAGGATAGAGGGTGGAGGGTAGAGGGTTGAGGGTAGAGGGTTGAGGGTGGAGGGTAGAGGGTTGAGGGTAGAGGGTAGAGGGTGGGCATGACGGTGATGTGACGTTGTCGGATATGCTTCTCGCCCTTTCGTTCGGGGTTCCGAATGCAGATGCGACGATATCAGGATCTGGAAGTCTGGCAGCGCGCGATGGACCTCGTAGTCACGACATATCAACTCACGGCGACCTACCCTCATGACGAGCGCTATGGACTCGTCTCGCAGACCAGACGGGCGGCCGTCTCAATACCTTGCAACATTGCTGAGGGACAGGGACGCTCGAAGGCCGGCGAGTTCCTCAATCAGCTCTCGGTAGCGCGCGGCTCACTTCAAGAGCTCGAAACGCTTGCCATCGTCGCGAAGCGGCTCGCATACGCGACCGAAAAGCAGCTCGACGCACTGCTCGAGGGCTCCGAGCGCATTAGCCGGATGTTGACGGGACTGCGCAAGGCAATCGAACGCGCTGAACATCCGCCGGCCGGCCAGGCCGCCAAACCGCGGCGACGATTGAAGGGACAAGAGTAAACCCTCAACCCTCTACCCTCCACTCTCTACCCTCAACCCTCTACCCTCTACTCGGAAGTCAGCCGTTCCCGCCGCGCCACCTCGGTTATGCCTTTCACTCGGCGCGCGGCCTTCAGGATCTTCTGCAGGTGCGCAAGGTTCTCGACTTCGACCAGCACCGACCCGATCGCCTTTCCGTCGCTGCTCCGGAGGTCCATGCTCTTGATGTCGGTGCCCGTGGAGCTCACCGCGGCCGCGAGGTCGGCGTAGAGGCCGCGCCGATCATTGCCCTCGAGCGCGAGCCGCACGAGGAAACGCTCCCCCTGCGCCTCCTGCCAATCGATTTCCAGCCGCCGTTCCGGTTCGTGAGCGAGGAGCAGCAGGTTGGGGCAGTCCCCGCGGTGGATGCTGACGCCGCGGCCCCGCGTCACATACCCGACCACCGGATCGCCGGGCACCGGCTGGCAGCACTGCGCGTAGCGCACCATGAGCCCGTCCACGCCCTGAATGCGCACCCCCTTCGAGCCGCGCACGCGGTCGACGAGCCGGCCGAGCGCGCTCGGCTTCGCCGCGTCCGCGGTCGTGTCGAGATCGGGATGGACGAACTTGAGTACTTGCAAAACATTTACGTCACCCTGGCCGATCGACGCCAGGAGGTGCGTCGCGTCGGTGAGGCTGAGCGATCGCGCGGCGCGGCCGAGGGCGTCGTCGCCGATCTTGGCAAGGCGCCGGCGTTTCAGCTCTCGATCCAGAATGTCCTGTCCGAGCTTCGTCGCCGATTGCTGCGCGTCTTTGCGCATCACCTGGCGAATCTTGTGGCGCGCCCGGCCGGTGCGAACGTGCGCCAGCCAGTCGCGCGACGGCTTCGCCGTCGGCGACGTGATGATCTCGACCGTCTCCGAGTTGCGGAGCGGCCGTGAGAGCGGCGCGATCCGGCCGTTCACCTTCGCGCCCGCGCAGTGCAAGCCGATCTCGGTGTGGACCGCAAAGGCGAAATCGATCGGCGTGGCGCCTTTGGGCAGCTGGATGACGTCGCCCGTCGGCGTGAACACGAAAATCTCATCCTGATAGAGATCCAGCTTCAGAAACTCGAGGAACTCGTCAGGCGTCTTCGCGTCCATCTGCAGCTCGAGCACCTGGCGGAACCAGGTGAGATGCCGATCGAGCTCGTCGGAGCTGCGCGCGTCCTCCTTGTACCGCCAGTGCGCGGCGATACCGAAGTCCGCCGTGCGATGCATGTCGCGCGTGCGTATCTGAATCTCGTAGAGCTGGCGCCCGGGACCGAAGACGGTCGTATGCAGAGACTGATAGCCGTTCGACTTCGGCTGCGCGATGTAGTCCTTGATGCGTTCCTGCACCGGCGTCCACTGGTCGTGGACTACGCCGAGGGCGTGGTAGCAATCGGGGACGCTGTCGACCAAGACCCGGATCGCGAGCAGATCATAAATCTCATCGTACGGACGCTGTCGCTGCTGCATCTTCTTGTAGATCGACCAGAGATGCTTCGGGCGACCGGTGACGTCGACGTTGTGAATGCCCGCCCGCGTGAGCGCATTGTCGAGCGGCTCGCGCATCTGCTTGATGAGCGCTTCGCGCTCGCCCCGCTTTTGTGCAACCTTCTTTGCAAGAGCACGATACTCTTCCGCTTCGAGGTGCTTGAAGGCGAGGTCCTCGAGCTCCCAGCGCATCTTCGCCATACCGAAGCGGTGCGCGAGCGGGGCGTACAGATCGCGGGTCTCTTGCCCGATGCGCCGCCGTTTCTCTTCCGAGAGAAAATCGAGCGTCCGCATGTTGTGCAGGCGGTCGGCCAGCTTGACGATGATGACGCGCGCGTCCTTCGCGATGGAGAGCAGAAGCTTGCGATAGCTCTCGACCTGTCGGTCCTGGTTCGAGCCGCCCGACGGCAGCTTGGCGATCTTCGTTAGGCCGTCGACGATGCTGGCGATCTCGCGGCCGAATTCGCGGTCGACGTCGGCGATCGCGACCTTCGTGTCTTCGACGACGTCGTGCAGCAGCCCGCAGGCGACCGTGGTCGAATCGAGCTGGAGATCGGCGAGAATCTTGGCGACTTCGACGGCGTGGCTGATGAAGGGCTCGCCCGAATTGCGCACCTGGCCGCGGTGGGCCTGCTCGCCAAAGCGGTAGGCGCGCACGAGCAGGTCGCGATCGAGCTTGTCGTGCAGCGGATGCTCGTCCTCGCGCCAGCCAGGGATGAATTCCCCGCCCCGTTTCTCGCCAACCGGTACCGTTGCCGTCACAGCAGACCTGCCTCCGCGAAGCTCGTGTATCGTCCCCGTCCAACGATGATGTGGTCGTGCACTGGAATGTCCAGCAAGCGACCGGCCGCAACGAGCTGCTCCGTTACGACGCGATCGTCAGCGGACGGCGTTGGGTCACCACTCGGGTGATTGTGCACGAGAATGATGGCCGCGGCTCGCTCGGCGATCGCCTCGCGAAACACCTCTCGCGGATGTACGAGCGACGAATTGAGTATGCCACGGGTGACCATGATGTCTCTCTCCAATCGGTGCTGCGAATCCAGTACCGCGACATGGAACTCCTCGACTGGCAGATCTTCCAGGCGCGCCGCGAAGAGCTCCACGACGTCCCGAGGCGAACGCACGGGAGCGCCATCGTCCCGCGACTCGGCGGCCATTCGGCGGCCCAATTCCAGTGCGGCGTGCACCGTCGCCGCCCGAGCAGTCCCAACTCCAGCCAGCGACGTCAGTGCCACAACCGGTTGCATCGCGATGCGACGGAGCGATCCGCCGGCCCCCGCTAGAACACTCTGACCGACCTGGAGCGCCGTTCTCCCGAAGCCACCTGAGCCGATGACAATCGCCAAAAGTTCGGCGGAACTCAGTGCCTGTGCCCCAAGGTCGACGAGACGTTCGCGCGGCCTTTCCGATCGGGGCAGCTCCCGAATAGTTAATGTTGTCGAGCGATCCTGGCCAGACATTGACGCATCCTCCGCGGTGTGTGACTTCGCGTGATCCCGATCACCAGCGTCTGCAAACGCTGATCGGTACCACGCACCATCGCGGAGGGCGTCATCAAAGTGTCGCGCCGTGGCACTTCTTGAATTTCTTCCCCGATCCGCACGGGCAGGGATCGTTGCGCCCCACGTTCGACCAATCGACGTTGGCCGGCACCGGAGCAGAGGTCAGCGACCGCGTTCGTCCCGCGCCGACGACGAGCGGGTCGCGCCGCGTGACGACGTCCTTTTTCGGCGGCTCGTCGGCGGCGATGTCCATCACCTCGTCCGTGCCGGTTCCGTTGCCGTCGCCGTTGCCGCTCACCGCCATTTCGTCGGGCACGTCCTCGAGAATGCCGAGCGCGTTGTAGCGCTTTTTCGGCTTGCCGCCATCACCGCCGCGCTCCGTGCCGTTGCGCTGCGCGATCGCCTCGGGTAGCTGCGGCTCGAACATGAGCTGCACCTTGAGGAAGCGCTCGGTGAAGGTGCTGTAGATGTCGTTCATGAGATCGACGAACATCGAGTAGGCTTCGCGCTTGTACTCGATGAGCGGATCCTGCTGTCCCCACGACCGGTAGTGAATGGCGTTGCGCAGCTGGTCGAGATCGTAGAGGTGATCCTTCCACTTCTCGTCCAGGACGTTGAGCATGACGAGCGACAGCAGCCGGTCGCCGTAGCCTTTCCCGGTCTCGTCCTTGGTGCGGTCGAGGTCGGCGAGCTTGTCCCGGAAGGCGCGCCCCGCTGCCTCACGACTCAGTCGTTGAGCGTCCTCTAAACTCGTGGGCCGGTGGTCGGGCGTCTCGAATTCGGGAACGCGCAGCAGATAATGCATGAGCAGATCCTGCTCGAGGAACGGCAGGTCCCACTCGGCGGCGTTCTCGTACTCGGCAAGCGCGGTGTCGACGCGCTGCGTCACGGCCTTGTCGATCATCTTCTGCGCTTCGCCCTTGAGCTCTTCCCCACCCTCGAGCGCGAAGCTGCGCAGCGAGTAGATCACCTCTCGCTGCTGGTTCATGACGTCGTCGTACTCGAGAAGTCGCTTCCGCGCCTGGAAGTTCTGCAGCTCGACGCGCTTCTGCGCCTGCTCGATCGACCGCGTGATGAGCGGGTGCGTGAGCACTTCGCCCTCCTGCGCGCCCAACCGGTCCATGAGGCGGGCGATGCGCTCCGAGCCGAAGATGCGCATCAGATCATCTTCGAGGGACAGGAAGAATTGCGATGCCCCCGGATCACCCTGACGCCCCGACCGTCCGCGCAGCTGCCGATCGATGCGACGCGATTCGTGGCGTTCCGAGCCGATGATGTGAAGGCCGCCGTCCTCGGTGATCTCGACTTCCTTTCCCTCGGGGTCCTTGATCTTCGACGGCCTGGACTCGGTGACACCAGGTCCGAGTTTGATGTCCGTACCGCGGCCCGCCATGTTGGTCGCGATCGTCACCGTGCCGGGCTGTCCGGCTTCGGCGACGATTTCGGCCTCGCGCTGATGGTACTTGGCGTTGAGGACATTGTGCTTCAGCCCCGCGCGCTGGAACATGCGCGCGAGCGTTTCCGAGGCGTCGACGCTCGTGGTACCGATGAGCACCGGATAGTTCAGGCCGTGCAGCCGGCGTGTCTCTTCGAGGATTGCATTGTACTTCTCGCGCCGCGTCTTGTAGACCCAATCATGGCGATCGTCGCGCACGACGGGCTTGTTCGTCGGAATGACGGCGACTTCCAATCCATAGATCTGGAAGAACTCCGTCTCTTCCGTCTCGGCCGTTCCCGTCATGCCGGCGAGCTTGGCGTACATGCGGAAGTAGTTCTGGATGGTGATGGTCGCCATGGTCTGCGTCTCGCCCTTCACGTTGACGCCTTCCTTGGCTTCCACCGCCTGATGCAGCCCTTCCGACCACCGCCGCCCGGGCATCGTGCGCCCCGTGAACTCGTCGACGATGAGGACCTCGCCCTCCTGCACGACGTAGTTCACATCGCGCTCGTAGAGCGCGTGGGCGCGCAACAGCTGGTGAACGATGTGTAAACGCTCACTTTTCTGCGCGTACTCCAATTCCAGCTTTCGCCGCTGCTCGAGGCGCTCCTCGGGACTCAGGTTCGCGTCGTGATCGACCTGGTGAATCTCGACCGAAATGTCGGGAAGCACGAACGATTCATGATCGTCTGGCGACATGAAATCGACACCGCGATCGGTGAGGTGGACGGAATGTCCCTTCTCATCGAGCACGAAGAGCAGATCGTCTTCCAGCGTGCGGTATTGCTGTTTGCTCGGCGGCAACCGCCGGTCGGAGATGTGATCGAGCTCCATCTTCTGCACGAGCGACTTGTTTCCCGGCTCCTGCAGCAGCTTGAACAGCCGTCGATTCTTGGGACTTCCCAGTTGGGCCTTGTAGAGGAGGAGGCCACCGACGGCGGTGTCGCCCTTCTCGAGCTCCCGCTCGGCGTCGCCAACGAGGGTGTTGACGAGCTCCGTTTGCCGCCTAACGAGCCGCGAGACCGCCCCGTTGTACTGGAAGTACATCGGGTCGTTGTCGTTCCCGACAGGGCCAGAGATAATCAACGGGGTCCGAGCCTCGTCGATCAAAACGGAGTCCACCTCGTCGACAATGGCGAAGGTATGGCTGCGTTGCACTCGCTGCGAGGGCGATTGCACCATGTTGTCGCGCAGGTAGTCGAAGCCGAACTCGTTGTTCGTGCCGTACGTGATGTCGTTGAGATACGCGTTGCGACGCTCTTCCGTCCCCGGCTCGGTGTCGTCGATGCAGCCAACCGTTAGGCCGAGGTAGCCGTAGACGTGACCCATCCACTGCGCGTCGCGTCGCGCCAGATACGAGTTGACCGTCACCAGATGCGCGCCCTTCCCAGGGAGCGCGTTCAGATAGAGCGGGAGCGTGGCGACGAGGGTCTTGCCTTCGCCGGTCGCCATCTCGGCAATTTTGCCGAGGTGGAGCTCGATGCCGCCCATGAGCTGCACGTCGTACGGCACCATGTCCCAGGTGAGCTCGCGGCCGGTGACCATGACGGGTGTGCCGAGCAGCCGGCGGCACGCCTCGCGCACGGTGGCGAACGCCTCCGGCAGTATCTCGTCGAGCACTTCGGCGATCTCGCGCCGCAACTCGGCTTCCGCGCCGCCGCGACCATCGGACCCACTCAACTCGTTATCGATCTTCTCACGTTCGGCCGGATCGGCGGCGTTTCGCTTCTGCTCTCGCAGGGCGGCAACACGCGCCTCGAGCTCGCTCGTGCGCTCGCGGATGATGCCGCGCAACTTCTCGGTCTGCCCGCGAAGCTCCTCCTCGGACACGTCGTGCAGCCGCGCGTACTCCACGTTGATCTCGTCCACGATCGGCTGAATCTTCCGCCGCTCGCGCTCGTGACGTGTGCCGATGACCGCGTTTATGATCCCTTTGATCATGCTATCCTCTATCGGTACAGCCGCTCCGTCTCGATGAATGCGGCGACGGATTCCGGCACGAAGCCTCGAATCGACTTGCCGTCACGAATCCGCTCCCGTATTTCCGTCGACGATACGTCTACCAGACGCGTCGCCAGAGCGATCGTTCCGCTCGGAAGGATGGTTCCAGAGTCGACTGCCGCGCCCTCGCTCCCCCCCACACCTCCACCACCGTTTCCGGCCGCTCTTGCTCGTCGCAAAATCACGAGCCGTGCAAGCCTGAGAATCTGCTCCGGGTCTCGCCATGCGCCGAATGCCGCGAACGCGTCCTCGCCAACGAGGAAAAAGCGCTCGGCATGAGGGAACCGTTGGGCGAATGTCTCCAGTGTATCGACTGTGTAAGATAATCCGGCGCGGTTGATTTCGACCGCGTCGACATCGAAGCGCGGATCGGCGCCGATGAGCAGTTTTACCATCGCCAGGCGCTGGTGTGCCGCCGCCACCGTCGCTCCTGCCTTGAGAGGCTGAACGGCGGTGGGCACGAACACCAACTTGTCGAGCTTGAGCGCCTCGTACGCGTCTACGGCCGCCAGTAGATGGCCGACGTGCGGAGGATCAAAGCTTCCGCCAAGAATCCCGAGCCGCACGGCTCAGGGGACGGCGGAGGTCGTCGGCTGAGCCGGAGCGTCCGGAATGCCGTTGCAGACCTCCCTGACGCCGCTGTCGTTTGTGTACTTCTTTCGCAGGGAGGTGCACAGATCCGACGCGTCCTCTCGATACCGGATCGCCTTGTACGCCTCGACGAGCTTCAGTGACGTCACACGCGCCGTGGGCGAATTCGGCCACCGTGTCAACACGTCCTTGAAGTAAAGAATGGCGGAGTCGAACGCCTTGCGCCGGAAGTAGAATAGCCCAGCCTCGTAGTTCTTGATCGCAAACCAGTTTTCGACCTCAGCGAGCTCCTTCTGCGCGACGGGAATGAGCGATGACGTCGGATAGAGCCCAAGCAACTCGTTGTATGTCGAAAGGGCCATCTCGCCATAGGTCGGATCGAGCGACGGCTTCCGCCACATCTTCCAGTAGCTGCGCGCCGCGGCGAGCGCCGCATCGTCAGACAGGCTGTCGTCGGGAAAGCTCTCGACGAGCTTCGAGAAGCTCTGGGCAGCCAGCAAGTGCTCGCCCTGCCGCTCGTGCGCGGTGGCGAGATACCAGTACGAGCGCGGCAGTAGCGTGTCGCGGGCAGGAAGCTCGAGCGTCAGCTTCTCGAAAGCCGCAACGGCGTTATCCCATTTTCGCTTCTCGAACTCCCGAAGCCCCGCACGATACAGATCCTCGTGCTTCTTGTACTTCGTCGGAGTGAATTCAGGATGACACGCAGCCGCAACGATCAAAAGCAGAGCTGCCGCCGTGTATCTCCATAGGCGATCGACCATATAGCAGGTGCTACACTGAGCAAAGGCGAGGGTTGCGCTCACGCTTCGCTCAATTCCTGCCGGCGACGTGCGAGCATGCTTCGGTAGATCTCCAACCGTGGTTCTTCCGGATGACGGCTGGAGGCGTCGTTCCAAACAGTTCCGGCAGCGTCAAGATCGCCTTGAAGATAAGCGGCGAGCCCCTTCAGGAGCATTGCATCCAGCCAAGTCGGCCGGACGCGCAGCACCTCGTCGAGCACTGCTGCTGCCTCGGCGTAGCGGCCGTGCTCGAGCAATGCGCGACCGAGTGCCAGCCGGATGTCATTGAACCGCGGCCTCAACTCGAGCGCGCGCCGGTACTGTTCGATGGCGTGATCGAGGGAGCCCGCCGCGCGATAATCGTGGCCCAAGGACAGATGCGCGTTGGCGAGCTTGTTCGCCACGACTACCGGATAGCCGCTCTCGTCCGTCGCCCCGAGCTCGGCGGCGCGAGCCATCGAGTTCTGGGCTTCGCCTTCGCGTCCCAACTGATTGAGCACGACGGCGCGATTCAGATACGCCTCGACGTATCGGGGGTTCACCCGCAGCGCCTGGTCGAAGGCACCGAGCGCGTCGTTGGCACGATCAACCATCGCTAACGAGAGGCCAAGCAGATTCAGAGCGTCGGCGAACGCCGGGCCTTCCTGGGTGAGAGAGGTCAGAAGGAGCGCCGCGCCATGATAGTCACGCACGGCGAAGCGCTCTTTGGCGAGCGAGAAAAGGTCAGGAGACGCTTCCAACCGGACTCCGTGCGGCGAGGGGTGACCGAGGGGCCATGCGATCGGTTCCGACCAAGCCGCGGAAGTATTCAATCGTCTTGACGAGCCCCTCACGCAGAGGGACCTTTGGTTCCCAGCCGAGCATCGTTCGTGCTCGCGTTATGTCCGGCTTACGAACTTTCGGATCGTCTGTCGGGAGCGGCTCCGTAACGACGACCGAACGCGTCCCCGTCAGCTCGACGACGAGATCGGCAAGCTGGCGCACCGTGAACTCGATTGGGTTGCCGATGTTCGTCGGTTGCGAATCTCCGCTCATGAAGAGCCGATAGATGCCTTCGACCTCGTCGGCGACGTAACAGAAGCTGCGCGTTTGCGAGCCGTCGCCGTAAATCGTTATGTCCTCACCGTTGAGGGCCTGGACGATGAAGTTCGAAACGACACGACCGTCGCGCGGCCGCATGCGTGGCCCATAGGTGTTGAAGATGCGCACGATGCGCGTGTCGAGGCCGTGATAGCGGTGATACGCCATCGTGATCGCCTCGGAGAAGCGCTTGGCTTCGTCATACACGCCACGCGGTCCAATGGGGTTCACGTTACCCCAGTAGCTCTCCCTCTGCGGATGCTCGAGTGGGTCGCCATAGACTTCGGAGGTCGACGCGAGGAAGAACCTCGCGTTTTTCGCCTTGGCGATGCCGAGGGCGTTATGTGTGCCGAGCGAGCCGACTTTGAGTGTCTGGATGGGCAGCTCGAGATAATCGATGGGGCTCGCCGGTGAAGCGAAATGCAGCACCCCATCGAGGGCGCCGGCGACGTACGTGTACTCGGAGATGTTGTGCCGTACGAATTGAAAGCGCTCGTTACCGGTGAGATGAACGATGTTGTCTGGGCTGCCGGTGATGAAATTGTCGAGCCCGACGACCGAGTGTCCGTCGCGCAGGAAGCGATCGGTGAGATGCGAGCCGAGAAAGCCGGCGGCACCCGTGATGAGAACTCTCATGCGGCACCGGCGCGGCCAATTGAGTAATATTTAAATCCGAGCTCCGCCATTTTCGAAGTCGTGTAGAGGTTCCGCCCGTCGACGATCACCGGGCGGCGCAGACTGCTCTTGATCCGCGCGAAGTCCGGATGGCGGTATTCATTCCAGTCGGTCACGATCGCGAGCGCGTCGGCGCCATTCAGCGCATCGTAGTTCGTCTCGACAAAATTCACGCGGCCGCCGAGTCGGCGCTTCGCCTCCGGCATCGCGACCGGATCGTGAGCGGCCACGTTCGCGCCGGCATCGAGCAGATCCTCGATGAGGGTGAGCGCCGGCGCCTCGCGCATATCGTCGGTGTTCGGCTTGAACGCCAATCCCCACACGGCGACGGTTGCGCCGCGCAGCTCGGAACCGAGCGCCTCGTGAAGCTTTTGAAACAGACGGTGCTTTTGATCATCGTTCACCGTCTCGACGGCTTCGAGCACGCGGAGACAGGCGCCGTTGTCGCGGGCCGTCCTAACGAGTGCCTTGACGTCCTTCGGGAAGCACGAACCGCCATAGCCCGGACCCGGGAACAAGAAGGCGGGCCCGATGCGCGAGTCGCTGCCGATCCCCTTGCGGACGAGGTCGACGTTGGCGCCGACACGCTCGCAGAGGTTGGCCACCTCGTTCATGAACGAGATGCGCGTCGCCAGCATCGCGTTGGCCGCGTACTTCGTCATCTCCGCGGATGCAATGTCCATGAAGATGATCGGCTTCCCCGTGCGGACGAAGGGCGCGTACAGCTCGGCCATGACGCTGCGCGCGTGATCGCTGTCGACGCCGAGCACGACGCGGTCCGGGTACATGAAATCGTCGACGGCGGCGCCTTCCTTCAGGAACTCCGGATTGCTGCACATGTGAAACGGATACTGCGCCGTCTTGCCGACGCAGTTCGCGACCTTCGACGCCGTCCCGACCGGGACGGTCGATTTCGTGACGATCACCATCTCGCGCTTCATGCTCGTGCCGATCGTTTCGGCGACGGCGAGCACGTGGCGGAGGTCCGCGGAGCCATCCTCGTCGGGCGGCGTGCCGACGGCGATGAAGACGACGTCGCTCCGGCGAATCGAGTCGGCGACGTCGGTGGTGAAGTTGAGACGCCCGGCCTTTTGGTTCCGCTCGACGAGGGAATCGAGGCCAGGCTCGTAGATCGGAATGACGTTCCGCTTCAGGCCGTCGATCTTGTTCTGATCGACGTCTGCACACCACACGGTATTCCCTGTTTCCGCCAAGCATGCGCCGACGACGAGGCCGACGTAGCCGGTCCCAACCACCGATATCTGCACGATGACTCCGTTGGAGCTTCAGATTGTCGTGAGCGAATCTTAACCGGGCGCATCCGGGCGCCAAAGCGCCGCATGACAATTACGATGCGGGACGAGACGCGTAACGTCTCGTCCCGCTCTGAACTTCACGCAACCGCGATCAGAAGTGGCGCGTCGCGTCGATGGTGAATGTGACGCGCCGATTCTCCTCCGCCCCCGGATCGGTACCTCGCGCGCCGGGTGCGACCTGACGTTCGAATTGCTCCCCATAGCCGATCGTCCGGAACTGAGCCGCCGGCAGGTTGTAGCGCGCCACCATAATCGCCTTGACCGCTTCGGCGCGTCGGCGGGACAGGCGCATGTTGAATTCACGATTCCCCGCCGGATCCGTGAATCCTTCGATCGTCACGAGGGCATTGGGATACGCGCGACGGATCACTTCGGCGACCTGTCCGAGCGTAGCAATGTCCACCTCGCGGACGACGGCCGAGTCGAAGTCGAAATGGATCGGCACCACGTAGCGAGATACCAGGAGAGACGAATCGACGGGCTGGACGACGACGCGCGCATTGCGGAGGCTGTCGAGCAACGGACGCAGCCCGGCTATCTCGCGCTGCACGGCGTCGCGAACCGTGGCATTGATCGCTGCCGTGTCGATCGGCTGGTTGATGATTACGGGCACGATCGGCTGATTCGTCTGCGGCCCGCCGAAGAACAACGTGGCGCTCACAACGTGTTCGTCGCCGATCGGGTCGTAACTGAAGAACGATGCACCCGCGTTCTTGCGATCGCGGAAGGCGTACTCGAGACGGAACTGTCCGACGTTGATGCCCGCACCGAGAGCGATACCGGCACGGTTGTCATCGCCCCACTGATAGCCGATGCGCCCGACGACGAGGCCGTTGACCGTGGCCTCGACGCCGAGAGCGGGAAAGACCTCGTTCTTGTATGGGAAATTGATCTGACCCACCAGCTTGGCATCGGCGATGATCGCGCGGCCACCGAAGAGAACCGGCGTCTGGATCAAGTTGCTGTGCTGGAGGAGGTCGAAGGCGGCGGAGAGGTAGCCGTAAAATGGTGGACTCGCACTGAGCGAATCGAAGGTCACCTGCGTCCCCCAGTTCCGGATGCCGGCGCCAACCGTTAGGCGCTCCCACTCGAGCTCGGGAATCAGGAAGCCCGCGTTCAGACCGATGGTCGCCGCGCTCTGGTTGCATAACGACTGCTGCGCGTAGAAGAGGCTGCCGCCCATCATGAAGTGCGGCGACAGCTGGAGCGCGCCGCCCCCCTCGAGACTGAACTGGTACGCCCGGCAGGATGGACCGGGTATGTAGTTCGCCGATTGTTGGATCGATCCTTCGTTCAGCGCACGCGCGGCGATCGCGAAGACGCCGATGTCGGTGGGAAACGTGATCGACGCGCCCCCCAGCTGCGTGTCGGCGAAGCCTTGTCGCGCGGTGACCATGAACGAATTGGTCTTGATGCGCGCGAGTCCGGCGGCGTTGTACCACATCGATCCGGGATCACCTTCGATGGCGCCCATTGCTTCGGCGAGGCCGACGGCGCGCGGCGAGATTCCCATCGAGAGAATCGTCGCGGCGTGGATGCCGTTGTCCTGGTCGCCGCCAGAGAGGCTGATGGGCTTTTGGCCCGTCGTCGCCGTCTGAGCTAGCGCGGCAGGCGCCGAGAGGACACAGAGTAGAGCAAGATATGAAACGCGTGACATGCGAAGATGTCCTCTTACCGGATGACCATGAGCTTGTCGCGGGCGAGCTGCCGTTGCCCGTTGACGATGGATTGGACGACGACGAGATACGTGCCGCTCGCTACGGCTTCGCCGCGGCCGTTGATCAGTGGCCATGGCACCGCGACGGCGAAGTCAGCGCCGGCGGCGGGACTGTCGGCGGTGCCGGGCGTGCCATCGATGCTGACGCCGGCGAAGACGGTTCCGGTCGCCTTGAGGACCAGCAGGCCATTCATATCGAAGATGGCAACCTCCCACTGCGTACCCGGATCGGCGTCGAACGCGATTCGCGCGACGCCATTCGAGTTGCGCACCGGATTGTTCTCGAAGAGGAGGCCGCGTGTGCTCGTGACGATGAGCACGACCGGGACGACGACCGGGTCGGCCTCCGCCGACTGTACGGTGAGCGTGCCACGGTATCGTCCTCCGAGGATGCCATTCGGGATGTCGACCGTTATGGTGGCGCGTACGGTGTCTCCGACGGCGATCGACGAGAAGCTGGGTGGCGAGATCGCGATGCGCACCGACGGAATGACGATGTTGACGGCGCTCTCCAGTCGGAGATCGGAGACGGCGAGCGCGACGTTGGTGAGCGACACGTTGCCGGTGTTGGCGATGCGCGTCACGCCACTCGTGCGCTCGCCGGCTCGGCCGCGCATAACGAGCGAATCGAGCATGACGCCGGTGTCCGCTTGCAGGAGCTCGAGGCCGGGAGCCGGAAGCACCTGGACGTCGATATAGAAGTAATCGAGGCGCAGTTGCTCGCCGTTCGGGTTCAAGCCGGGGGTCAGCACCGAATCGGCGATCGTGACGCGACCGCGGTAGATCCCGGCCGGCGTGCCGATGGGGATGTTGACGGACACGCTGACGACGTTCTGAAAGCCGTTGTTGAGTGGATTCAGGAACTCGGCGAGGACGAAGTTGCTCGCCGCGATCGTATTCGACGGCTGCTGCGCGTTGACGAAATCCGTAACTTGCTGAACGTAGAGGTTCGTGAAGTTGACGCCCGGGCTGAAGCCGTCGCGATCGACGTCCTGCGCGTCATTCGCGCCGTTGATGAGCACGAACTGCCCGAGGTTCGTGCCGAACCCCGGGCGGCCGCGAAGGGTCATCGTGTTCGCCGTCAGCGAGCCGCAGTAGTCGCAGATGTCGAAGTCGCCACCGGTGACTTGCTGGGCCGCGGATGGGCTTGGCGTTGCGACCGTCGCGGCGACCGCCACGGAGAGCGCGAGCAACCGGGCAGCCCGCCTTTGGTACGGGGTTCGTGGACATTTCATTGGCGCGTTGCCTTATTCGGCCGGTAGTGAACACAGCGTGGCGAAGTTCTGCGTGTCGGACTTTCGCGCCGCGATGAACCCCGCGTCCCCGACGACGACGGCGAAGTTCTTGTCGAGCACGAAAATGTCGCGCAGCTCCGGGAACCCGAGCCCGTTCTCGGAAACGTTGGCCACCGCCTCACGAGTGAAGGTCTGTCCGCCATCACGGGTGATGAGGATGATGCCCCGGCGGACGTCTGGCAGGCCGGGGACGCGGCGGACGACTGTCCCGATGATCCATCCGATGTTGGGGTCGTCGGGCGCGAACTTGGCACGGGTGAACAAGTACACCGTCAGCGCGTTCGTCGCCGGATCCGTTTCCGTCTGCGGAATGCCATTCGCCGCACCTAACGGGGTGACCACGCCCGTCGTCGCATCGACGCGCAGGACGGTCGACGTATCGCCGAGGAGGAAGGCGTCGGTGTTGTTGATGAAGCCGAGGCCACGCAGCAAGTGCGTGTTCGCCGGCAGCGTGATCGGGGTGTAGTGGCGCCCGCCATCGGTGGACCGATACGCGACGCCCACCGCTGATTGCAGCCCGGTAATCTGGAAGCCGTCGAGCACGGCATTGGCGCCGTCCGGCGAGATGTCGGCCATGTTACCAAACACTGAACCGCCGACCGGGCCGAACCGAGCGATCGAATCCTTCTGCTCATCGAATCGCCACGCGGACATCGTCCCGCGGCTGCCGCCCATGACCATGAGCGGGGCCGCGCCCGACTGCTTGATCAGCGCCAGCGAGAACATGTTCGCGGGGTCGTCCGAGAACACCACCTGGAACGTGTGGCCGCCGTCGATCGAACGGAACAGCGCGGTCGCGCTCAGCGTCGATCCGCCGAAGCTCGGCGAGCCGACCATGTACATCGAGTCTTTCGAGACGAGGCGGATGTCGCGCGTGCCGGTGATGTCCGCTTCCTTGAAGAACGCGGCGAAGGATTCGCCCCCGTTGTCGGTGCGATACACGCCGCCGGTGATCGTGCTGATGAAGCCGAAGTCCCGATCGAAAAAGGACACGCCGGCGATGAAGTCGTTCGTCGGACTCGCGAGCTGTTCCCAGCTGATATCGGAGACGGGCGGGTTCTCGGTGCGCAGCCGGATGATGACCGGCTGTTCCATTCCCTGATTGTTCGTGTCGAGCACGCCCTGTATGCGAACGCTCAACCCCGTGAGAAAGGGGAGCGCCGAGGAGGGAGTGAACACCAGCGTATCGCCGACGAAGCGGAGCGAGCCGGGGACCGGCAGTCCGGTGCAGATATTCGTGACGACGAAATCGCCGGGATCGAGCGCGGTCTGTTGATTGACGGGAACGCCGAAGACGACGCGGATGCTTCCTTCGCGTGGGATGATCGAGTCCCCAACGATCGCGAGCTGCGGGTGAAGGCTGTTGAACGTCGGAACGGTCGGATCCTTATCGCAGCCGCCAAGACAAAAGGTGGCCATCATGGCAGCGGCCACGCTGCGCAGGAGAATCGAGACCCGCATCACACGTACCTTTGTCAAGGAGTGAATGAACTGGGCGCACCCTCGGGTGCAATCACCGTGCCCCGTGTGACCTTCCGCACGAAATGGGGGGACGGCGCGTGCGGCAATTTCGCCGAGCACTGGACGACGCTCACGGTCGGCAACGCCCAACCGGATTACGAGGGCGTGATCGAGCTACACGTACTCGTGAAACAACTACTTCCGTTTGTCTGCGGAAATGTTTGTTGCTGCGAGCTCGTGGTCGACTTGCACGATGACAGACTCACGACTTCCTCGTCGGTCGTGAAGTCGAGTTGCAATACCGATGGCTTGATGTACTGACTGCGCTTCATGGGCCGCGTTCCTCGATCGTTGCGGATCTCGTGATACTCACGCGAGTACCGGGAGCATACGTGCCGCGGTACGCGTCGGCGTGACGACGTGCGCGGGGATTCCTTCGGTGACGGTTCGCGGCACGCCAGTCGGATGGTATCCGAGCTCGTGCGCACGCTGATGCGTCATCTTGCAGTACATCTGGACATAGCCCGTGGGCAGCCCGGTGAGCTGTTCGACGGTCGCCGGGCAGCCGGCGCAAATGCGCGAGAACTGACACGATGCGCAGGGATGGCCGGCGGGATACTTCATGGCGACCTTGCCGCCTAACGTCGCCCAAATATCGTCGAACGATTCCGCGAACAGATTGCCGACGACTTTGCGTGATGTTGAGCACGTGCTCACACCGCCATGCACGTTGATGTGCAGCGAGGTGCGGCCGGCGCCGCATTTGTACACGGCGTCCGTCGTCGAGCCATCGACGCGGAGCGCGGCGTAGCCGCGAAAGCTCTTCAGCTCCGGATCGATGCGCCGCTCGAGCGCCATGACTTCGTGCGGCGGAAGCTGGAGCTGCAGCGGTCCGGCGTCACCCTTCTCCTGCGGAATGATCGAGTAGTCCGTGCGAAAGCGGATGCCCTTCGCTCTCGCGAACGCCTGCATCGCCGGCAGCTCCTCGGCGGTGATCGTCATCGCCGGACACTTCAGGTCGAAGATGAGACCGCGCTCGAGCAGCAGATCGATCGCGCGCATCACGCGCTCGTACGATTTTGGAATGCCCGTCAGTCGCTCGTACGATTCCGGGCTCATTCCATAGAGGCTGATCGACAGCCCCTTCGGCGGCCACTCGGCCAGGAAATTCGCCCATCGCTCACCGATCAGGTACGCGTTCGTGTTGATGTACACCTCGAACCCGTGCCGCTTCGCCGAGAGATAGATCTCCTTGAACTGCTTGTGCGTGAACACTTCGCCGCCGGTGAGCAGTACCATCTGCGTGCCCGCCGCCTGGAGCTTGTCGAACACGATGGTCGCTTGCTCGAGCGACATCACGTCTTCGCGCTCGGCGCAGGGCGCGATGTAACAGTGCACGCACTTGAAGTTGCAGGTCGCGATGATCTCGATGTCCGCCTGCAGCGGAATCCGTTCGCGGCGCGCCCGCTCGACCATTCGATCGCGCATGACGGCGGCCGAGATTTTCGGGATCGCCATCATGCCGTCGCTCCGCGCGATTCGACCGCGTCGAGCGATGCGAGTTGTTCGAGAAACTCGCGCACGTCTTGTCGCGCGCTGTCCGTCGCGACCTCGTATTCGCTGACGAGCGTTTCCGTCAGCTCATCGATCGTGGCCCACCGCGCGAGGCGCTCCCACAGCTGCGCGCCGGTTGGCGTGAGCGCATACAGAGGCTCGTCACTGCGCGCGTGCAGCGCGACGAGGAGATGCTCGCCGACCGTCAGCCGGTAGACATAGGTATCGCGACGCCGGTACCCGACGCTGTTGTCAACAAAGCCCGAGTTCATCGGCAGCAATTCTCGCAAAAACGGAGCCAACCGATGCCATGCGGCGAGGAACTAGTGTGCTGAGCGCTGGCGACGGATCGCCAGGTCGAACGCGGCGCGTGTCGGACGGAAGTGCAGGATCGACGTTGGCACGCGACGAACGATCGTCTCGAGGACGTTCAGTGTTTCCTGTACCTCGGCCGCGTGCAGCCGTGGTTGAATCAGTCGCACGAATAGTTCCTTCACGGCACGAGCCGGCGCGAGCGGCTCACAGCGGTCGGTCGCCGCCTGCTGCAACAAATAGATGCGGCGCAGCGGCGCGCCCTCGGGAGATTTGCGGATCAAGCTCCCGTGCCACGGCGTGCCCCACGCCGCCGGCGCGCCCTGGTGGACCGAGAGGATCGTTCTATCATCGGTTGGAATCGTGGCGCCCGCCGCTTCGGCAATTGCCGCCATCGTCGACTTCCCCGCCCCGGAATGGCCGACGAAGACGAACGCGCCGCCATCCACGATCGCCGTGCTCGCGTGGATGAGTACACCGTCATGACGGCTCAGCAGCCGCGCCACGATGTACTCGAGCAGCGGGTAGCCGTCGGCACGGATGAATCCGTCGGGCATCACCGGCGCTTCGCGCAGATCACCTGACGAGAAGGACGGGTCGAGGCGCAGGTGCCAGACATCCGTTCCGAAGTTGGCTCCGCCGCGAAACACGATGTCCTCGCTGCCATCCTCACGGCGCCACAGGTCCCACGCGCGGTCAGCCGAAAACGTGACCGCGCCGTCGAGCCGAGGAATTGGCGCGATGCGACAGGTGAGCGCGAGGTGCGATGGCGTGTCGTTCGGCACGACGAACGGGATGTGCGTATCCTCGATCGAGAAGCGCGCCGTCGGATCGCCGGCGCGAAACGCGGTGACGAGCTGGCCGAAGCGCAGCGTGAGTGCGCCTTCGTACACGGCTTTTCCCGTCGCGACGCCAACGCCCCGCGGCAATATCGTCATCCGATTCTCGTTAGGCTGTCGTGACGCGACCGTTTCAATGGTGCTCGCGCGAGCCGGACACGGCGGTAGGTCTCCCTGAGCAGGAACCGCACCAGCGATGCGATGCCGAATCGCCGTGTGAAGACCAGCGGCGTGAGCGTGTGGTTGTTCCGCACCGCGAGCGCGCGCGCGACGACCGCACTCCTCGACACCGGAGCGTCGTTGCGCTGCCGGGCGTCACCGCGGGTCAGTATCACGTCGCCCTGCACATCCACCACGCGGTGCAGCATCAGCCGCGGGCCCAAAGGCACGATCACGATCTGGCCGCGGCGCACCGCGCCCTTCGCCTCGAGTGGCGCGAGCAGAACCGGATCGGCATGGCGAATGGTGGGATGCATGCTCCACCCGGAGCCACGCACCCAGAGCTCGCCGCCCACGGCGACGGCGTCACGAATGAGACGCGCGGCGTCCGGCGCCGACAGCATCAGCGAGCGCTTCCGGAGCGGCGGTCCCGGGACGCGCCGGCGCAACGGCTGCGTCTGCCTCGCCGAGAATGGCTGTTTGAAGTTAGGCATCGTCGGCTAGCTCACGTGCCCGAGGAATCGAAACCCCGCGGATTCGACGGCGCGTCGCGCGGCAACGTTCCTCGCCTGCACGACGCCGACCACGTGTGACGTTTCCGTATCCCGTTCGCGTGCGAGCATCCATCGCAACGCCGCGGAGTGGATGCCGCGCGCGCGAAACGCCGGCTCGGTGAATCCATCGTGCAAGAACAGCACGCGTCCGTCGGGGCGCCAGTTCCCAGGCGCTCCATGCAAGCGGGCGCCATCGCCGCGCACGTACCACACGTGGTAAACCTCTCGACCATCCAGCATCCCCACGACGCAGCCGCTCTCACTCTGGCTATCGTCGAGTCCCGACGCCACCGATCGGGAACGAGCTTCATCGGACACGAGCTCGTGAAACTGAATGGCAGACTCGATGTGCCTGATCTCCGACGAGGCGTAGTCGAAGACGTACATCATTCGTGATTGCGCGGCGATCGCGGACCAGCGCGAACGCACGACGCCGCGCAGGATTTCGCGTATGTCGCGCGGCCGACTCTGGATGGGCGTCTGCTCGAACACCAGATGTCGATAGGCCCAATGGACGGCGCGGCGCAGGAAGTAGCCCGGCGCGCTCCGCCATCCGACGCGCGCTGTAGCGGGCCAGATGCGTCCGCCGATCACACGAACCGCGGCTCGCGGTGACTCGGACAGCGTGACCAATCGCGCCACCCGCCGAATGCTTCCGCCCGGCGCGAGGCCGCGCTCGAGGCGCCGCAATGCGACTGTCGCGTTAGGCGCGTCGGCCCAACAATCCCGAATACCTTCCGTGAACGTGATCGCCCATTCGAGATGTCGCGCCAGACCCGCTGCCCGCGCCGCCGCCGACGCCGCGCGCTGCTCCGCGACGTCGAAGCCAGACCACAGCAGAAAGAAATCGAGCGCCCACAGAAGGGGCTTGTCGTGATGCTTGGCGAGATGCGCCGCCAGATAGGCGGGAACGAGCTGTCCGCTGTGGGCGGGAAGCTCGTGTCCGGCAACGATCACCCGACTCTGCTCGACTGGAAGGCGGACATGATCGAGTAGTGGATCGTCGAGCGCGGTGGAGTGCACTTCGAGCACATGCGGGAGAGACAGGTCGCCTCGCTCGAATCGCTCCTCTTCCGGAGCAGCACCACTCACACTCCGCCAGCCAATGTCCGCTAGAGCTCGCCCGGCCGCCGCGCGCTGTCCCACCGGCACATGGAAATCGAGGTCCAAGGAGGGGCGAACGGTATAGTCGTCGTAGATGCGTTGGGCGAGGGGGAGACCCTTCAGCACGACAACGTCGATGCTTCTCTCCCGCAGCGCTGCGACCGTCGTCGCGAGGACGGCGAGCTGTCGTTCGGCGTGAACGCCAAGCAGGATGGCCCGACGCCGCCAGCGCGCCGCGATCCCGGGCGCGTTATGACGAAGCGTGTCGGCGCTCTTTTTCCAGATGATGCCGAGCAGGCGCTCGCGCTCGGCGAGCGCGAAGAGCGACGGCCATTGCGTGGGCGCTGGCGCCAGCGGCCGTCCACCCGCGAGCCGAAGCAATGAGTACAGCGATGCGGTGTCGAGCTTCGGCTCGACACGGCGGCGAGCTGTCATGCGGAGCGCCCGAAAACCTCGGAGACCGACGCGGGCGAAGGCGCTCTCGCCTCCGCCCGTCGACTTCAGCTCCTATGCAGGACCCGCGCCGTCGAGACTGGCTCAGGCGTCGGCGACCGCGGCGGCTCCCGATCCGCGCGCGTTCGACAGCGACACAACGCGCGCCTTGGTCTTGATCGAGCGAGCCATGGCATTCCGGCTGTCGACGATGAGCGTCGCGTTGTCCATGAGCATTTGATAATCGATCACCTTGTGGTTCGTCACGATCACGATCGCGTCCGCCCGCGCGATCTCGGCCGGCGTGAGCGCGACGCCCGATTTGGCATGCCCGTCTTCGCGATACGTCGAGATGTACGGATCGTGAAAGACCACGTCCGCTCCATCCTGCTCGAGGAGACGCATGACGTCCAGCGCCGGACTCTCGCGAATGTCGTCGATATCCGGCTTGTAGGCGACGCCAACCACGAGCACGCGACTTCCGTTCACCGGCTTGCGCTCCTCGTTCAGCGCTTGCGCAACTTTCTCGACGACGTACGCGGGCATCTGGCTGTTGATCTCGCTCGCGAGATCGATGAAGCGCGTCTTGTAGTTCAGCGTCCGCATCTTCCACGCGAGGTAGTGGGGATCGAGCGGAATGCAGTGTCCGCCGATGCCCGGACCAGGCGTGAATTTCATGAATCCAAACGGCTTCGTCGCCGCCGCGTCGATCACTTCCCAGACGTCGACGCCGAGCTTGTCGCACACGATCGCCATCTCGTTCACGAGGCCGATGTTCACCGAGCGGAAGGTGTTCTCCAGCAGCTTCACGAGCTCCGCCGCTTCCGTCGTCGTCACTGGAACGACCGTGTCGATCACCGACGCGTAGAGCGCCGTCGCGACTTCGGTGCACGCCTGCGTGATGCCGCCGGCGACCTTCGGCGTGTTCTTCGTATGGTACTTCGGGTTGCCCGGATCCACTCGCTCGGGACTGAAGGCGAGGAAGACATCCTCGCCAACCGTTAGGCCGAGCTTCGTCAGAATCGGCAGCAACACCTCACGCGTCGTTCCCGGATACGTGGTGCTCTCGAGTACGACCAGCAAGCCTTTGTGCGCCGTTCGACTCACCGCTTCCGCCGCGGCGATGACGTAGCTCATGTCGGGGTCGCGCGTCTTCACGAGCGGCGTCGGTACGGCGATCGAGACCGCGTCTGCCTCCTTGAGGCGCGATTCGTCCGTCGTTGCCTCGAACAGCTTCTGCTTCACGAGCTTCGCGACCTCGGCGCTCGGCACGTCCTGGATGTGCGAGCGACCCTCCATCAGGCCGCGCGTGACGCGCTCACTCACATCGTACCCGATGACCTTGAAGCCGCCCTTCGCGAACTCGATCGCGAGGGGCAAGCCAACGTAGCCGAGACCGATGATCCCGACGGTGGCGCTGCGATCCTGAATTCGCTTTAGGAGAATATCCTTCATTGGTCTATTGCTCGTAGAAGGAGCGGATGGCATCGATTACCTCATCGAGCTGACTACGCTCGAGCTCCGGATAGATGGGTAAGGACAGTACCTCTTTCGACGCTCTCTCCGACTCCGGGCAACTCCCTTCCCGATATCCGAGGTACGCGAAGCACGGCTGCAGATGGAGGGGCAGCGGGTAATAGATCGCTGTCCCGATCTCCTTCTTCTTCAGATGGGCCTGCAACTCGTCGCGCCGACGCGCGCGAATCGTGTACTGATTGAAGATGGGCTCGTTCTTGGGGTCGATCGCGGGGACGCAGACGCCGTCGATGCCGCAGAGCGCTTCGGAGTAATACTTCGCGTTTTCGCGGCGCCTGGCGCTCCACTTAGCGAGATGCGGCAGCTTGGCGCTGAGCACCGCCGCCTGGATTGTGTCGAGGCGACTGTTGTAGCCCACTTCGTCATGGAAGTACTGCTTCGCCCCGCCATGAACGCGTAGACGTCGCAAACGAGTCGCCAACGCCTGGTCCTGGGTAAGGATCATTCCGCCGTCCCCATACGCACCGAGATTCTTCGATGGGAAGAAGCTCAGCGTCCCCATCGTCGCTACTTCGCCCGCCATACGCCACGTGCCGCCAATCTGCCGGCGCGCGCCAATGGTCTGAGCCGCGTCCTCGATGATCGGAAGCCCGCCTGCGACGGCGGTGATCTTCTCGAGCGCGGCCATCTGCCCGAAGAGGTCGACCGGAATCACCGCCTTCGTTCGCGACGTGATCGCGGCCGCGACAGCCTCGGGCGCGATGTTGAACGTCTCCGGCTCGATGTCCACGAATACAGGCGTCGCACCGACGTTGTGGATGGTGCCCGCGGTCGCGAAAAAAGTGAACGGCGTCGTGATGACTGCGTCGCCGCGCCCGATGTCCAGCGCGCGAAGCGCCAGCAGAAGCGCATCGGTGCCGCTCGCGCAGCCGATCGCGTACTTGGTCTTCGACAGCTCGGCAACCTGCTGCTCGAGCTTTTCGACGGCGGCCCCGAGAATGAATAGTTGAGAGTCGACGACGCCCATGAGGGCAGACACGACTTCATCACGGATCGCGGCGTGCTGCGCGCGCAGATCCAGCAATGGCACTGGCATTGGAGATGGTTGTTGGTTGGTGTGGAATATACAGAAGGGGCTACGGGCCAGGGCTAGGGTTTTTGACCCTGCCGCTTAGCTCTCGTCTCTCAAAGAACCCCGCGCAGCGGAATCGGTACTTCGCGACCGCTCTTCGCGGATTCGTAGATGCCGAGAATGAGCTCCAGCGACTTGCGCCCCGCACGGCCGTCGGTCTGAGGCTGCGCCGCGCCCCGCAGGACCGCGAGCACGTTGCGATAGTAGCCCTCGTGGCCGAAGCCGTAGACGTTCGGCGGATTGGTGCTCGCGCTTTCGATGAGCTTGTCGTCGTCGTCGTAATCGGCAAAGAGCCAGTGCTCGACGCGATTCACGGCGGTGCCACCGATCTTCACCGATCCCTTTTCGCCGAGGATCGTGATCGATCCTTCCAGGTTGCGCGGATACGTCAGGACACTCACCTCGATCACGCCAAGCGCGCCCGATCGAAACTTGAGCAACGCGACGCCGGAGTCCTCGGCCTCGATGCGCCGCGCCTGCGTCGCGGTCTTGGCCATCACGCTCTCCACCGGCCCAACGAGCCATTGAATCAGGTCGACATAGTGTGACGCCTGATTCAAGATCGCGCCGCCGTCGAATTCCCACGTCCCGCGCCAGGGCGCCGCGTCATAGTACTCTTGCGGCCGCTGCCAGCGAACGGTGGTATTCGCGAGGTAGATTCGGCCGAAGCGCCCCTTGTCGATCGCGCGACGGAGGAGTTGGATCGGCGGATTGAGCCGGTTCTGCTTGACGACGAACAGAAACACCCCCGCGTCGTCGCAGGCTTTCACCAGATCATCGGCCTGGCCGAGCGTGATCGCCATTGGCTTCTCGGTGATCACGTGCTTGCCGGCGCGCGCCGCGTGCGCTCCCTGCGCGGCGTGCAAGCCGGAGGGCGTGCACACCGACACGACATCGCAATCGGCGCGTTCCAGTAGCTCTTCGAAGTTCGTATAGCCGATCACGCCCTCCTGCTCCGCGGCGGCCCGTGCGCGTTCGGGAACGACGTCGCACACCGCGGTGAGGGTGAGTCCATCGACTTTGCGAAGCGCGTCAAAGTGGTTGCGGCTGATGCGTCCGCAGCCAACGAGCGCGACTTTGAATGCTCCACCTGGTCGGGTCCGGGGCGAGGTCATCGATTACCTCGTGCGGCGCCGAATTCCGTCGCCGGCGCGCTCGTATTCCGTCCCGCAGGCGGGGCACCGACCCTCGCCCGCGTCCGACAGCCGTTCGCCGCACTGACACATCCACCCGGCGCGGCGCGCGGGGACGCCGACCATCAGCGCGTAGTCCTGGACGTCCGCGGTGACCACGGCGCCCGCGCCGATGAATGAATACTCACCGAGCGTCACGCCGCAGACGATGGTGGCGTTCGCGCCGATGCTGGCTCCACGCCGTACGCGCGTCTTCATGTATTCGTGCTTTCGCGACACGTGACTGCGTGGGTTGATGACGTTGGTGAACACCATCGAGGGGCCGCAAAAAACGTCGTCCTCGAGCTCGACGCCCTCGTAGATCGACACGTTGTTCTGAATCTTGCAATTGTCGCCGATGCGCGTGCCGTTCATGACGACGACGTTCTGACCAAGGCTGCAACGCGCGCCAATCACGGCGCCGGGCATGACATGGCAAAAGTGCCAGATCTTGCTTCCCGGACCGATCGTCGCGCCTTCGTCGACGTACGCCGACTCGTGAATGAACGGCTTCTCGGACGCTGTCATTCCACCGACACGTTCGTGGCGATTTGCGCTTGCCACTCCTGCAGCGACCGCACGCTGGGCGCGCGCGAGCGGAGGGCGAGAATCGCGTCCGACGCCGCGCTGGCGGCCGACATCGTCGTCGTGTACGACACGTGATGCACGATCGCGCCCAGCCGCAGGCGATAGTCGTCCATCTGCGAGTGCTTGCCTAACGGCGTGTTGATGAGCAGCTGAACGTCTCCGTTCACGAGCAGGTCGAAGCAGTTGGGACGACCCTCGTGCACTTTCAGCACCGTGCGCGACGGCACGCCGCGGCCGCGGAGGTAGCGCGCGGTTCCCGAGGTGGCGAGAATCTCGAAGCCCATCTCGTGGAAGCGGCGCGCGATCGGAACCACCGTCGGCTTGTCGGGCTCATTCACCGTGATCAGCACCGTGCCGCCGAGCGGGAGACCGTTGGACGCCGCGATCTGCGACTTGGCGAACGCGCTGCCAAACGAGTCGGCGATGCCCATGACCTCGCCCGTGGATCGCATCTCCGGGCCTAGCACGGGGTCGGTGCCGGGGAATTTATTGAAGGGGAACACCGCCTCCTTCACGGAGACGTACGGCGGCGCGATCTCCTCGACGTAGCCCAGGTCTTCCAACGTCTCGCCGAGCATCACGCGCGCCGCATAGGACGCGAGCGGAACCGCGATCGCCTTCGACACGAACGGAATCGTGCGACTGGCCCGCGGATTCACCTCCAACACATAGACGATGCCGTGCTTGATCGCATACTGCACGTTGATCAGTCCGATCACGCCGAGTGCCTTCGCGAGCGCGATCGTCTGCTCGCGCATCGTCTGCATGTCGTGCTCGGTGATCAGATACGGCGGAAGCACGCACGCGGAGTCGCCGGAGTGGATGCCGGCGTCCTCGATGTGCTGCATGATCCCGCCGATGACGACCCGCTCGCCGTCGGCGATCGCGTCGACGTCGCACTCGAACGCATCCTCGAGAAACCGATCGATCAGCACCGGCCGCTCCTCGGAGACGCGCGCCGCGGTCGCGAAGTATTCCTCGAGCGAGTGCGCGTCGTAGACGATCTGCATCGCGCGGCCGCCGAGCACGTAGGACGGGCGCACGAGCACCGGATAGCCGATCCGTTCCGCCGCCTCCAGCGCTTCGCCGACGCTGGTTGCCGTGCCGTTAGGCGGCTGGTTCAGCCCGAGGTCGCGGGCGATGTGCTCGAAACGGCGGCGGTCCTCGGCGATATCGATCGAATCGGGCGACGTCCCGAGGATCCGGACACCAGCCGCTTCGAGTCGGCGCGTCAACTTGAGCGGTGTCTGGCCGCCGAGCTGCACGATGACGCCGACGGGATCCTCGCGCTCGACGATCTCGAGCACGTCCTCGAAGGTCAACGGCTCGAAGTAGAGTTTGTCGGAGGTGTCGAAGTCGGTCGAGACGGTCTCGGGATTGGAGTTGATCATGATCGTCTCGAATCCCTGTTGCCTGAGCGCGATCACCGCGCGCACGCAGCAGTAGTCGAACTCGACCCCCTGACCGATGCGGTTCGGACCGCTGCCAAGGATGACCACCGACTGCTTCCCACTCCGCGGCGACTCGCTCTCCTCGTCGTAGCTGCTGTACAGGTACGGCGTGGCCGACGGGAACTCGCCGGCGCAGGTGTCGACCATCTTGTATGCCGGCCGGATGCCTAACGACCAGCGTCGTTGCCGCACGTCGTCCTCGGTCTCGTCGCGCAGATCGGCGAGCTGGCGGTCGGAGAAGCCCATGCGCTTCATGTCGCGCAGCAACGTCGCCGAGACCGTTCGCGCCGCGGCGTATCGGCGCTCGGCGTCGATCAGCTCCTGCATCTGCCCGAGGAACCAGGGATCGATCGCCGTCAGCTCGTAAACCTGCTGGATCGACATGCCGCGCTCGAGCGCGCGTTTCACCTGGAAGATCCGCTCCGCGGTCGGCTGGCGCAGCGCGCCCTCGAGCACCTCGACCGAATCGTCCGCCAGCCCGTCGTCCCGCGAACGCGCGGCGACGTTCCAACCCCAACGGCCCGTCTCGAGAGCGCGGAGGCCCTTCTGGAACGCCTCCTTGAACGTACGTCCGATCGCCATCGCCTCGCCGACGGACTTCATCTGCGTCGTTAGGCGCGGATCGGCGCTCGGGAATTTCTCGAACGCGAAGCGCGGGATCTTCACGACGACGTAGTCGAGCACCGGCTCGAACGACGCCGGCGTCGTTTTCGTGATGTCGTTCGCGATCTCGTCCAGCCGATAGCCGACGGCCAGCTTCGCCCCGATCCGCGCGATCGGAAATCCCGTCGCCTTCGACGCCAGCGCCGACGAGCGCGACACGCGCGGGTTCATCTCGATCACGAGCATCTCGCCATCGGCCGGATTGAGTGCGAACTGAATGTTGCAGCCGCCCGCGGCGACGCCAACCTCACGGATGATCGCGACCGCCGCGTCGCGCATCACCTGATACTCCCGATCGGTCAGCGTCATCGCCGGCGCCACGGTGATCGAGTCCCCCGTGTGCACGCCCATCGGATCGAGGTTCTCGATCGAGCAGACAATGACGACGTTGTCGTCATGATCGCGCATCACCTCGAGCTCGAATTCCTTCCAACCGATGACGCTGCGCTCGATGAGAATCTGCCGCGTCGGCGACTCGTCCAAACCACGGCGAACGATCTCTTCGAACTCGGTGCGATTGTACGCGATGCCGCCGCCCGTCCCGCCCAACGTGAACGAAGGGCGAATGATCGCCGGAAAATTCGTGCGCTCGACGATCTGCATCGCCTCCTCGAGGCTCGTCGCGATTCCCCCGGGCGCGATCTTCAGCCCGATGCGCTGCATCGCCTCGGCGAACAACTTCCGGTCCTCGGCAATCGCGATCGCGCGCGCGGTCGCGCCGATCAACTCGATGCCGCGCTGCTCGAGCGCTCCCGACTCCGAGAGCGCCATCGCCACGTTCAGCGCCGTCTGGCCGCCCATCGTCGGCAGAATCGCATCGGGTTTCTCGCGGTCGAGAATCAACTCGACGTACTCCGGCGTCACCGGCTCGATATAGGTCTGATCCGCGAACTCCGGATCGGTCATGATCGTCGCCGGATTCGAGTTGATCAGAATGACCTCGTACCCCTCCTCCTTGAGCGCCTTGGTCGCCTGGGTGCCGGAGTAGTCGAATTCTGCCGCCTGGCCGATGATGATCGGCCCGGAACCGATGACGAGTATGCGTTGCAGATCAGCGCGTCGCGGCATGTATGAGATCGTCGATGATGTCGCCCCGGGTGCGTGTCGGTCGCCAACCCGTGGCGCGCTGCAGTTTGGCGGGGGAGCCGACGAGCACCGGCACGTCGACACCGCGCACGAGCGCGGGATCGGTCGTAATCTCGGCAGTCGTGCCGACTCGCAGCAAGACTTCCGCGGCCAGGTCGCGCGCGGTCACGCCGTCGCCGCTACACACGTTGTAGACCTCGCCGGGTACTCCTTTCCGCGCGAGGAGAAGATACGCCTCTACGACGTCGGCGACGTGGAGATAGTCCCGCACGGACTCCTGATTGCCGAGACGGAGCTCGCCCTTCCCGCTCTCGCGAAGGCCAATCGCGCGGCGCACGAGCGCCGGTAGCAGGAAGTGCTCGGGATGCCCGGCGCCCGAGTGGTTGAAGCTCCGAGTGCAGATGACTTTGACGCCCTCACCGCGTTGGGTCTCGAGCGCGGCGACTTCCTGCGCGGCCTTGGAGGCGGCGTAGACATCTGTCGGTCGCTGCTCCGCCTCCTCGGCGAGTGGCATCTCCGCGGACGCGTGCCGGCCGTACTGCGTGGCGCTGCCGATCACGAGCACAGCGGGATCGATTGCACCGGCAGCGCGGCGTCGGGAGATCTCGGCGAGCAGCCTCACGGCACCCAGCACGTTGACCTCGTACGCCGTCGCGGGCGCGTCGCGCGCCTCGGGCACGAAGCTGACGCCAGCGAGATGGAACACGACGTCGGGATCCGCTGCATCGATCGCACGAAATATGGCGTCCGAGTCGCGCACGTCGCCGTGCAACCATTCTATAGCGCTCTTCTCCTCGTCGGAGAGAATGCCTTGCGCCGGCGGGTGAAGGCCGAGCGCGACGACGTGCGATCCGCCGGCCAGCAGGGCACGGGCCAACCATTGTCCGACGAATCCCGTCCCGCCCGTGACGAGGGCGCGATTACCCACCGTTCGCGCGACGCCGGTGTTCACCGTTTGGCGGCGGCCGCGTGGCGGCGCAAATCGGCCTCGACCATCATCGCGATCAGTTGCTCGAACGACACCTCGGGCTCCCACCCCAACGCCGTACGCGCCTTTGTTGCGTCCGCGACGAGCAGATCGACCTCGGCGGGGCGGAAGTATCGTTCGTCCTGCACCACGAAATCATGGTAATCGAGATCGACGCGGCCAAAGGCGATATCGCACAACTGTCGCACCGACCAGGTGTGGCCGGTGCCGACGACGTAGTCGTCAGGCGAGTCTTGCTGCAGCATGAGCCACATCGCCCGCACGTAGTCGCCGGCGAAGCCCCAATCGCGACGCGCCTCGAGGTTGCCGAGACGCAGTTCACGCGCGAGACCGAGCTTGATGCGCGCGACACCGTCGGTGACCTTGCGCGTGACGAACTCGAGGCCGCGCCGCGGACTCTCGTGATTGAACAGGATCCCCGACACCGCGTAGAGCGCGAAGCTCTCGCGATAGTTCACGGTGATCCAGTGCCCGTATACTTTGGCCACGCCGTACGGGCTGCGCGGATAGAACGGCGTGGATTCGCGCTGCGGCGATTCGTGCACCTTTCCGAACATCTCGCTCGAGCTGGCCTGATAGAAGCGCGCGTTAGGCGCCGCCTTCTTCATCGCCTCCAGCACTCGCGTGACACCGAGCGCGGTGAATTCGCCGGTGAGCACCGGTTGATTCCAGGACGTCTGTACGAAGCTCTGCGCGGCGAGGTTGTAGATCTCGTCCGGCTGGTGCTCGCTGACGACGTCCGTCAGCGACGTCTGGTCGAGTAAGTCGGCGGATACCAGCTCGACGCGATCGACGAGGTGGCTGATGCGCTCGTACGGCGTCGTGGAGCTTCGGCGCACGATGCCGACGACTTTGTAGCCCTTCTCGAGCAGCAGCTCGGCGAGATACGAGCCGTCCTGGCCCGTGATGCCGGTGATGATCGCGGTTGGCATCTTCTAAACGGTCAAGAAAAGGTTCATCGTCGACTTCCGGGAAATCGTCCGATGAAGAACGGCGCAACGGCAGGCGGTACGGATCTTAACGGAGTGAACGGATTTGACTGGTCGCTCCGAAGCCGTTCAGCACTCATCGCGCAGGCGGAGAGGAAAACTCGGTGCACCACCTCAGGATGCTTCGAGCTGGTGCTCACTGGGTGTGACGGAAAAGTTTTCGTCTGGCCGACATGTTGGCCCGCTGTTTCCCGGAATCCTGCGAAGAACCCAAAAAAAGGGGGAGCTGATCAGCTCCCCTAGCTTCTCGTCGCCAACAGCGGAACGGATCGTCACGCCGCGACGACGCCTCGCGGAGCCCGCTTGATCTTTCCGGCGGCGAGACAGCGAGTGCACACCTTCACTTTGATCGTCTTGCCATTCGCGTCGAGCACGCGCGCGACCTGGAGGTTCGGCTTCCAGGTGCGACGCGTTGCGTTGTTCGCGTGCGAGCGGTTGTTGCCGAACGCGACGCCCTTGCCGCACGAGTAGCACTTGCTTCTATCGATCGCCATCGGTCAGCCCTCGATCAACTCGATTCGCGCCATGTCGGCGCCGTCACCCTTGCGGTGACCGGTTTTCAAGATACGCGTGTAGCCGCCTTTTCGCGTCGCGTACTTTGGCCCGATCTCCTGAAAGAGCTTGTCGGCCGCGGCGCGCTTCTGAATATGGCGGACGGCGAGGCGACGCGAGTGCAGCGTCCCGGCCTTCGCCTTGGTGATCAACTTCTCAACAAAGGGGCGGAGCTCTTTGGCTTTCGCCTCCGTCGTCTCGATCGCCCCGTGCTCGATGAGCGAGGTGGCGAGATTGCGCATGAGCGCGAGCTTCTGCTCACTGGTTCGTCGAAGCTGTCGCCCGGCTTTACGGTGCCGCATCCCTTACTCCTCCATATCGTCAGGCGCGGCCGCGGCGGCGCGGCTTGGCGGTGTCCCTCGATCGAGGACGCGTACGCCATCGCCGGTCTCCTCGTACCGCATGCCGAAATTCAGTTCCTCACGCTCGAGGAGATCGGCGATCTCCTGGAGTGATTTCTTTCCGAAGTTCTTGACTTGCAGAATCTGGCTTTCCGTTTGGCGAACGAGGTCGCCAAGCGTTCGAATGTTCGAGTTCTTGAGGGAGTTCACCGAGCGAACGGAGAGCTCGAGATCGTCGATCGGGGTTCGGAGCAGCTGGGCGAGACGGGCGGCATCGCCACCCATCGATTCGCTCGTCTGCCCCAGGGGGGCCGACGAATGCGAGCCGAACTCGACGAAGTACTGGAAGTGCGTCTGGGCGAGCGCGGCCGCGTAGCTCACCGCCTCTTCCGGTGAGATGGTGCCGTTGGTCTCGACGGTGAGCGTCAACCGATCGTAGTCGGTGCGCTGGCCGACGCGCGTCTCGGCGACGGTGAAGTTCGCGCGACGAACGGGATTGTAGATCGAGTCGATGCGGACGAGATCGACAGGGAGACCGCGGTCGATCGGATGCTGGTCCGCCTCGATGTAGCCGCGACCCTTGTTGACGTACAGATCGACGTTGATGTCGCGGTCGTCCTGCAGCGTGAAGAGATGGTGGGTGGTGTCGACGATGCGCGCGCCCGACGACGACACGATGTCGGCCGCGGTGACCGGGCCCGCTTCGCCTTTCGAGATGCGGAGCACGGTCTCCTCGACATCGTCGGCCAGCGTCAGCGTTAGGCTCTTCAGGTTGCCGATGATCTGGTGCACGTCCTCGACGACGCCAGGGATCGTTTGGTGCTCGTGGACGACGCCATCGATTCGGAAGCCCCACACCGCGGCGCCGCGCAGGGACGACAAGAGCATCCGGCGCATCGCATTCCCGAGCGTATGGCCAAAGCCGCGCTCGAGCGGCTGGAGCCGGAACTCGGCGACATTCGGGTTGTCTTCACGCTTGCTCGCTTCGACGAGCTGCGGGCGAACGAGCCCGCGGAGATCGATCGTTGTTGGCATTAGTAAATGCTCCTCAAGGTCATACCGGACTTCGTCCGGCATCGCCCTGCCCCGCCCCTAACGCGCGGCAGGCTCGAATGAGAGTTAGGGTCTCGACCGACTGCTTGTCATCCCGAGCGCAGCGAGGGATCTGCCCCGACGCAGTTTCCGAGGTGCGAATCCCTCGTCGCGACGCTCCTCGCGATGCCAATCAGGTCACTTCGAGTACAGCTCCACAACCAACTGCTCCTGCGCGGCGATCGGGATGTTCGGGCGGGTGGGACGCTCGAGCATGCGGCCGCTGAAGCTTTCGCGATCGACGGCGAGCCACGAAAGCGGGGCGCCGCGCGAGGCCTGATCCATCGACGCCTGCACCGCGACCATCTCGCGCGACTTCTGTCGCACGCGGATCTCCTCACCGGGCTGCACTTGATAGCTCGGGATGTCGACGGAGCGCTGATTGACCTCGACGTGACGATGACGAATCAGCTGACGCGCCGCCTTGCGGCTCGCGGCGAAGCCAAGCCGATACACCATGTTGTCGAGACGACTCTCGAGCGCCGCGAGCAGGTTGTGACCGGTGATTCCGGGCAGCGTGGTCACGCGCTCGAAGGTGTTGTGGAACTGCGCCTCACTCACCCCATAGATGCGCTTGATCTTCTGCTTCTCGCGGAGCTGCTTCGAGTACTCGGACGACTTGCGCCGACGCGCGGTATTCTGTCCGTGCTGGCCGGGCGCGTACGGCCGACGCTCGACCGGACACTTCTCGGTGAAGCACTTGGTGCCCTTCAGAAAGAGCTTGGTTCCCTCACGCCGACACTGTTTGCAGCTCGGCCCAACATAACGGCCCATGACTCACACTCTCCGACGTTTGGGTGGACGGCAGCCGTTATGCGGAATCGGCGTTACATCCTTGATGGACTTGACCTGGAGACCGGCGGTGGCGAGTGCCTGAATCGCCGACTCGCGACCACTGCCGGGCCCTTGGACGCGCACATGCACTCGCTTCACACCGAGCGTCATCGCCTCGCGGGCGCATTGCTCGGCGGCGACCGTCGCCGCGAATGGCGTGCTCTTCTTCGACCCCTTGAAGCCCGCCTTGCCTGACGAGCCCCACGCCACGGTGTTCCCATGGCTGTCGGTGATGGTCACCGTCGTGTTGTTGAAGGTCGCGCTGATGTGCGCAACGCCCTCGGCCTCGACGACGCGCTTCGCTTTCTTTCCAGTGGCCATACTATTTCGTCACCTTCTTCTTGCCGGCGATCGCACGGCGTGGTCCCTTCTTCGTTCGCGCATTCGTGTGCGTGCGCTGGCCGCGCACCGGCAAGCCGCGACGATGGCGAATGCCGCGATACGAACCGATGTCCATCAAGCGTTTGATGTTCATCGCGACTTCGGTGCGGAGCGCGCCTTCGACCTTGTAGTCGCGCTCGATCACCTGACGCAGCTTGTTGACGTCCGCATCGGTGAGGTCCCGAATGCGCAGCGACGCATCGATTCCCGCCTTGCGCAGGATGTCGACGGCGTTGCGCCGACCGATGCCATAGATATACGAAAGACCGATCTCAACCTTCTTTTCACGCGGGAGATCGACGCCGGATATACGAGCCATGATCAGCCTTGACGCTGCTTGTGCTTGGGATTGCGCTTGCAGATGATGCGAGTGACGCCGTTGCGCTTCACCACTTTGCAGTGTTCGCAAATCGGCTTCACGCTTGTACGAACTTTCACAGGCGCTCCGCTCGAGTCAGAAGTACGGTGATTGCAGTGTGGCCAAGGTGGTTCCGGCCAGACCCTAAGAGTAGCCGGCACAGTAACTTCACGCAAGTGACGCATCGCGCGTAGTGCTACCCGAGCTGAGCCCGGATTTCTCGCATCGCAGCGCGCCGATCCGGCGCCGCCGAAACCGCACGCCCGACGACAACATAGTCCGCGCCAGCTGATACCGCGTCCGCGGGTGTCGCCGTCCTTGCCTGGTCATGCGGCGCGCCTCCGGCCAGGCGGATTCCGGGAATCAAGACGGCCAGCGACGATCCGAAGCGACGCTTTACCGCCGAGGCTTCCTTCCCGCTGCAGACCACACCCGCCGCGCCTGACTCGCTCGCCAACTCCGCCAAGCGCAAGACCTCGTCTCCGATGCGAAGATCCCTGTCGCGACCCCAGATCGTTGCGACCTCGGGCCCCTCGAACGATGTCAGCAGCGTTACGGCGAGCACGGCGCATCGATCCGCATCGCCGGCGGCGTCGACGGCGGCGCGAAGCATCGCCTGCCCCCCCGACGCGTGCACGGTGACCAGTCGCGCGCCTAACGCCGCGGCACTGCGAACGGCGCCGGCGACGGTGTTCGGTATATCGTGGTACTTGAGGTCGAGGAAAACCTCGGCGCCACGCGAGCGAATCTCACGTACCACCGACGGGCCGCAGGCCGTGAAGAGCTCCGCGCCGATCTTGTAGAAGTCGTTGAGATCGCCCAGCTCGTCGATCAAGCCGAGCGCCGCTTCCTTGCTCGCGACGTCGAGCGCGACGATTGGAATCGTGGTCATCCGGATTTCCATTCGAGTGTGCCGACGACCTCACCCAACGACCGGACGCCGTGCCGTGAACACCATTCGTCCAGCTCCTTCACGATGCGAGCCGGCGCACGCGGATCGCGCATCGCCGCGGTACCGATGCCGACAAGCGAGGCGCCAGCCAGCATGTACTGCAGCGCATCCGTCGCGGTGCGCACGCCGCCAACCCCGATGATCGGCGCCTTCACGGCGCGGCCCGCGCGCCACGTCGCCAGCACGCCGACCGGGAGCAAGCCCGGCCCGCTGACTCCCCCCGAGCCGAAGCCCAACATCGGCCGGCGGTGCTCGACGTCGATCGCCAGGCCGGGCAGCGTGTTCACCAGTGTGAGGCCATCGGCGCCGGCATCGACCGCGGTCTTCGCCGTACGCGCGATATCCGGCAGGATCGGGGAGAGCTTGACGAAGATTGGACGCTTGGTCTCCGCGCGCGCGCGCGCGATCACGCTTCGCAGCGCTTCGGTGTCGGCACCGAACTCCAGGCCGCCAGCTTTGACATTCGGGCAGCTCACGTTGAGCTCGAACGCGTCGATCGCGCTGGCGCCGACGGACTCGGCGCAGGCATCGAGCTCGGCGACGACGCGCGCGTAGTCCTCGACGACACTCCCGACGACGTTGACGAGCTTGCGCGTTCGCGCGAGATGGGATGCGAGCCAGGGAACGTACGTCGATTTGACCCGCTCGAGCCCGGGATTGGCGAGCCCCACCGAGTTTATCATTCCCTCATCGAGCTCGGCGACGCGAGGCGCGGGGTTGCCGGCGCGCGGCTCGACCGACACGGCCTTGGTGGTGATGCCGCCGATGCGCTCGAGATCCATCACGTCGGCCAGCTCGATGCCGTAGCCGGCCGTGCCGGACGCCAGAACGATTGGGTTTTGAAAGGCGAGACGCGCGACGGTGACGGAGAGGCGGTCAGCGCTCGTCACGTCCGGCTCCTCCGCCGACGCGCCGTTCATATCGGCGCAGATACTCGGCGGCAGCGTCGGCGATCGCGCTCGCGATCGCCGTCTGATTCCGCGCATTGTTCAGGTAGGCTGCTTCGCTCGCGTTCGTGCCGAATCCAATCTCGACGAGCACGGCGGGCATGAACGCGGTGACGAGGACACGGAAGCCGGCCTGCTTCACGCCTCGATTCGGGCCCGGATGCATCGTCGAGAGATGTTTCTGGACCAGCTCCGCCAGCTCCGACGACTCGCGAAGGTGCTCGTTCTGCTTCATGTCGCTGAGAATGTAGCTGAGCGCGTCATCCTTCGAGACGGTGGCGTTCGTCTCGAAGCGGACCGATTGGTTTTCCATCGCTTCGACGCGTCGCGCGTCCTCGGTCTTCGCCTCGGCGAGAAAGTACGTCTCGTAACCGCGACCGGCGGCCGGATCCTTCCAGTCCATGCTCGCCGCGTTCACATGCACCGAGATGAACAGGTCGCCGCCCGCCTGATTGGCGATACGTCCGCGGTCGGAGAGGGCGATCAACGTGTCGGTGGTGCGCGTGTAGACGACGCGGAGGCCGCGCGACTTGAGCTGCACGCCCAGCTTCATCGCGACGGAAAGCGTGACATCTTTTTCGTAAATGCTAATCGGCGCGCCCAGTGGGCCGGTCATGCCGTTGTCCGGGCCCCCGTGGCCGGCATCCACGACGACGAGGCGCGGAGGCGGCTTCGGCGCCGCGACGCGATTGAAGATGGCGAGCGTCCGCGCCGCGGCGTCCCATCGGAGGTTGTTCACGTACGTCGGGAGCACCTCCGACACCATCTGCAGCGGGATCAGCAGCTGGTGATCGCGCTCGATCGGGGCGGCCGCGAGAGGGCGCACTTGCCCGGCCACCGTCGTCGACGCGACGCCGGTTTCGACGGCGAACTCGACCCCCGAAACGAGGAGGCGATAGTGCCCCGGCGCGTCGCCGAGAACGGAGATCGGCAGTAGCGGCGCCAGCCACTGTGGTCGGAGCATCGGCCCCGTCGCTCCGTTCACGACCGGTACCTGCTGGGACGCGTGTCCGTTTCGGATGGTGATGGTGCTTACGTTCGCGGCCGCCGAGAGCTGGAGCGCCAGAAGCGGGATGAGCATCATCTCAACGCGAGCGAATGGCGCGCGCCATCTCGCGCTCGGCATCGCGGCGGCGCGTCGTCTCGCGCTTATCGTGGAGCTTCTTTCCTTTCCCCAGCGCTAGTGTCACCTTCGCCACTCCCCGGCGGAAATAGAGCTCGAGCGGCACGAGCGTGAGTCCCTGCCGCTCGACGGCTCCGATGAGACGACGGATTTCCTTGCGATGGAGCAACAGCTTGCGCGTCCGTGCCGCTTCGTGGTTCGCGTAGCCGCCGCGCTCGTACGGAGCGATGTGCATGTTGATGAGATAAATCTCACCATCGCGCACGATACCGTACGCGTCGCCGATGTTGGCCTTGCCGTCGCGCAAGGACTTGACCTCCGTCCCCGTGAGCACGATGCCCGCTTCCCAACTGTCCAGAATCTCGTAGTCGAACCGCGCGCGCTTGTTGCGCGCGATCGAGACCTTGTCGGTCGGGCGCTCGGAGTCCTTGGTCATCGGGGATGGCCTGGGCGAGCCGGCGCCCCGGTGCGGGCGACCGGTAAAACGAGTCGTCGCAAATTAGGTCCCGTGAACAGCGCGAGCAACACGACGGCGCGTTGACCAGGCCACGCAAGCGGTGTAGTCTTCGAGACTTCGCCGAAGTGGTGGAATTGGTAGACGCGCTGCGTTCAGGGCGCAGTGGGCGTATGCCCGTGGGGGTTCGAGTCCCCCCTTCGGCACTCTCAGCTCCCTTGCTTTCCGGCGAGCGCCGAGGGCGGCACGTTCTCGGGTAGGGAGGCCTTGCCGAACGTGTCTCTGAGCGCGGCGTTCGCTTCCGCGAGATAGGCCGCGAGCAAATCCCCTCCGCGCAAGATGTGCTCGTCGATCTGTCGGAACGAGCCACCCGCGAACGCAAAGAGCGTCTGCCCCAATCTCGCGGCGGTGGCGGCGCCGGCGCGGGCCGCTAGGGCGTCGCGGTAGGCGCTCAGCCGCGCGTTGAATTGGCGCTCCGCAACTTCCTGCATTTCGGGCGCGACCTGAGGGTCGCGTGCGGTCGCGTCGGCGAGGGCACGCGCGACCAGTGAGCTCGTGCGATCATCGAGCGCATCGCGCTCGGCGGTAATGAGACCTAGCGATCGGCGTGCGTAGCGAAGTTCCCAGCGCGCGTGATCCGTGTCGCCGTGCGTAGCCGTTTGCGCGAGCCATCGCACGTCGTCGTCGCTTGGCTCCGCGAGCACGCGCGCGACGAACTTCTCGGCCTTCCGCTGAAACTCGCGCTCACTGCGCCATCGCGTGAACATCGGCATCCTGTGAGGAGGCGTGTTGGCGCGAAGGCGGATCAGTCGCCGAGCACGGGCAGCATATGCCGACCCGCGGGTATCGACGAAACCGCGATCGGGCGCTCCGTCAAGCCGACGAGCTCCCGCACCTGACTCTCCTCGTGCAGCAAGTCGGAGAGACGGACGCCTTCGAGCACGTCGTCGATCTTCTGTTGCAGGAGCTGCCACACCGGGCGGATGCTGCACGCGTGCGATGCCGCGCACCGCTCCTCTTCCACGGGATGCGAGACGCAGTGCAAGTCGAACGTCGTCGACTCGGACGCCGAAATCACGGCACGAATCGAGATCGCCTCGGCGTCGCGCGCCAGCTCGTAGCCGCCTCGCGCGCCGCGCGTACTGCGGACGATCTCGGCGCGCCGCAGGCGCAACAGGATCTGTTCGACGTAGTCGACCGGCAGTCGCTCGCGAGCGGCGATATCACGGCCGGTGATCGGGCCCTGTGAAACGCGTCTCGCGAGATGGAGCGCGCAGATGACGCCGTACTCGGCCAGGGTGGTAATGCGCACAGTTGGACTCTATGGCCCTGCGACGGAACCCACAAGGGCGCCGGCCTCAGCCGGCAGCCACTGCCCCGTGAGCCCCTCCCGGAACACCGATTTCCGTCATCTTACGCAGATCGAGCACTTCATCGATTTGGTCAGCCGGGAGCACGCCCTCGCGTTTCACGAGGTCGCGTATGAGAACGTTCTCCTTCACTGACTGCTTGCTCAACTCCGCCGCGCGCGCATAGCCGATCTGCGGTGCAAGGGCGGTCGCCAACGCCGCCGATCGTTCGACCCAGTACTCGCACATCGCGCGATTGGCCTCGATGCCCTTCACACATTTGTCCGTGAGGGCGGTAACCGCGCTGGTGAGAATTCGCATCGCGAGCAGCACGTTGAACGCGATCACGGGCATCATGACGTTGAGCTCCAATTGACCGTGTTCGGCTGCCGCCGCGACCGTCGTGTCGAGCCCGAAGACCTGCAGGCACACCTGATTCACCATCTCCGGGATCGATGGATTCACCTTACCCGGCATGATCGACGATCCGGGCTGCACGGCGGGAAGCTTGATCTCGTCGATGCCCGTTCGTGGGCCCATCGCCATCAGCCGCAGATCGCTAGCGATCTTGCTCAGATCGACCGCGAGGACCTTGAGCGCCGAACTGAACGCAGCGACGTCACCCATGCTCTGCATCAGTTGAACACGATCCTTGCCGACGCGGAGCTCGAGCCCCGTTATGCGCTCGAGATACCTGACCATCAGATCGGGATACTGTGGCTCGACGGTAACCCCCGTGCCGACGGCGCTTCCACCGATCCCGAGGTCGCGGAGATAATCGGCGGCCTCGTTCACGCGACGGATCCCGCGCTCGATCGACCCCGCATACGCCGTGAACTCTTGTCCGAGGCGAATCGGCATCGCGTCCTGCAAGTGCGTGCGCCCCGCTTTGACGATGTCGTCGAACTCACGCCCCTTGGCGACGAAGGCGGTGCGCAGCGATTCGAACGCGGCGAGGAGGCCGTCGAGCTGTGAGAGGCACGCGAGGCGAATGTTCGTGGGGATCGTGTCGTTCGTGCTCTGGGCCATGTTCACGTGATCGTTCGGATGCACGGGCTTGTACTCGCCGCGCTTTCCGCCGAGGAGCTCGTTGGCGCGATTGGCCAGGACCTCGTTGACGTTCATGTTGTGCGAAGTGCCCGCGCCGGCCTGGTACGGATCGACGACGAATTGATCCATGTGCCTGCCGCTCAACACTTCGTCGGCGGCGGCGACGATGGCGTCGGCGAGGCGTGGTTCGAGGCGTCCCGTCTCCTTGTGGGTCAGCGCGGCGGCCTTCTTGATCCAGACCTGCGCAATCACGAACGGCGCGAGGGGGCGCAGGCCGCTGATTGGGAAGTTCTGAACAGCGCGAAGCGTCTGCACGCCGTACAGCGCATCTGTCGGGACTTCGAGTGGGCCGAGGGGATCCTTTTCAGTGCGTGTCGTCGAGGCCATGAGAAAACACAGTGGTTTAGTGTCCTGTCATTCCGGTCGTCATGACATCTTCATTGCCGCGGCGCGAGCGACCGCACGGCGAGCCAGAGCGCGATGATCGCCGCCACCATCGCGATGCCGAGCCAGCCGACGCTGATCGCGTGCAGCCGGCCAAAGGCGAGGCGCCGCGGATCGTCCGCGGCCAACGCATCGAGTGGACCGCCGATGGCCAATCGCAGCTGCTCGATGCGGCGGCCGACGACGAGCTGCGCGACGGCGCAGGAGAGTGCCGACACCGCTCCCGCCGCGGTCCTGCCCCACGATCCCGTAGCTCCCATGAGATCCAGCAGAACAATGATCGACCCGATGACCACGCCGGCGTAGAAGATGACGGGGAGCACGCGTCCGACGAGCGCGCCGGCGAGGGTGCGCGTCGGCAGCACCGCAAACGCGGCCGGCGCGACGACGAGAGCAAAGAGCGCCGCGGCGCCGATCCACACGGCAAGGAGCAGCGACTCGGCCACCGGGACACCGCGACCGGTCATCGCCTAACGACCCGCGCGACGCCGGTCAGGAACGGATTCGTCGCCCGCTCGCGGCCGATGGAGGTGGTGGGGCCATGACCGGGGTACACCACCGTCTCGTCAGGCAGGGCGGCGACGCGTTCCAGCGACTCGATCATTCGGTCGGGATCAGCGAGGGGGAGGTCGGTGCGCCCGATCGAGCCCGCGAAAAGCAGATCGCCACCGATCATGTGCCCGTCGGCGACGAAGACGACGTGTCCCGGCGCGTGTCCGGGTACGTGCAGCACATCGAACCGTAGCGAGCCAACGGTCAGCTGGTCGCCCTCGGCCAAGTCGCGATCCGGATCCGATGGCTGGTCGAAAGGAATGCCGTAAATGGCCGCCTGCCAGGCGCCGCGATCGAAGAGAGGGCGATCGGCCGGGTGCAGATAGACGGGGACGTTCCAGACGCGCTTCACCGGGGCGATCGCACCGATGTGATCGACGTGCGCGTGCGTCAGCCAGATCGCGTCGAGCGCCGCCCCGCTCGCGCGCACCATCTCGATGAGCCGCTCGGGCTCCGCTCCGGGATCGACAAGCACCCCGCGTCGCGTCGACGGATCGACCACGAGGTAACTGTTCTCCTGGAACGCGCCGACGGTGCACCAATCGATCTTCACGCCGTGTAGCCTCCGGTCCCGATGATTTCTGGCTCCTTCTCACCGTCGGTCATCGCCTTGAGATACTTCTCAACGGCGATCGCCGCCGTCGTCGCATCCCCGACAGCTGTCGTAACCTGACGCGTCAGCTGCGAGCGCACGTCTCCCGCCGCAAAAAGCCCCGGGATCGACGTCTCCATGTTGGCGTCGGTGAGCAGATACCCCATGGCGTCGTGGCGCACGTGCCCAACGATGATGCCGGTGTTCGGCCGAAAGCCGACGAAGATGAAAACGCCGGTTGCGCTGAGATCCCCCTCCTCTTCGGTGCGCACATTGCGCAGCTTGAGCGTTTGCACAAGTCCGCGATCATCGCCGTCGATGCGATCGACGACGGTGTCCCAGATGACCTCGATCTTCGGATTCTCGAAGAGCCGCTTCTGAAGAATCTTCGACGAGCGCAGCGAATTGCGGCGGTGGATCAGATATACCTTGTCCGCATAACGAGTGAGGAAGTCCGCTTCCTCGGTCGCGGCGTCGCCTCCGCCGATGACGGCGATCGTCTGCTTCTTGAAGAACGCGCCATCACAGATCGCGCAGTACGACACCCCCTTCCCCGCGTACTCCAGTTCTCCGGGAATACCCAGCTTCACCGGCGTTCCTCCCGCCGTGATGATGACCGCCGGCGACTGATAGATGTCGCCCTCGCTGGTCACCGAATTGAAGAGTCCGTCCTCGCGCTTGTGAACGGACGTGACGTGTACCCCGTTCCTGAATTCGGCGCCGAACTTCACCGCATGGGTGTGGAACTTCTCGGCCAGCTCGTGACCAAGGATCGTCTCGAAGCCCGGATAGTCCTCGACGAGCTCCGTGTTGAGGAGCTCGCCGCCCGGAAATCCTCGCTCGAGTACGACGGCGTTCAACATCGAGCGCGCGGCGTAGAGCGCGGCGCACATGCCGGCCGGTCCCGCCCCGATGATCACGACATCGTGTTTGAAGGTGTTTCCCATGACCCGTAATTTCACCTATGCGGGGTGCTCGCGAAACCGCGATGTGCCGGCGCCCCGATAACGAGGCGCTCGAACGCGCCGTGGCAGTGCGACATGGTGCCGACGAGCACCTCCGCCGCACCCCTCTCCCCGAGCGATCGCACCAGATCGTCCCCGTCGAGTACCTCACGCGTGTCGAACATGCCGACACCATACGTGCGATGCGTGCAGTGAAATATCACGGGGCCGGCAAGCGGGCGTCCGTGACGCTGTTCACTCTCGACGTACGACTGGGCCGTACGCGGTAGGCTCCATGTACGCTCTTCCCGCGTGTGTGGACAGGTTGCCGGTTCGATGCAATTGATGGGGCACGTCCACTCCGCGAAGCTCACGTAGTGTGGGCCGCCGGCCGTCGCCCGCTGCCAGGGCGTGTCGGGTGGACTCTGCAGTGGTTGCGCCTCGACGTCTCGCTCAGGCCAGCGCTCGCGAGCGCGCTCCAGAATCCACTCGAACATCAAATGTGGCATCAGCGGCGAGGGTACGATCGCGTCGGCGCTCGAGCCGACTCGGTCCGCCGCCGCGTTGTCGAGATAGCCTCGAAAGAACGCTCTCCAATCCTCGACGACGACTTCGACGCCATCGTGCGATGCGACGCCGGCGATCGCGTTGCCCGAGAGCACGAGCGCGCAGTTCGCGTCGCGATCCACGACGAGGATGCGACGCCACGTCGCCGCGCCAGCCGCCGACGCGCGGCGAAGTTGGCGGACGTAGTAGCTGCCGTAGCATCCGCCCCCAACGACGACGATCGTCCCGAGGCGGATCGGGCGCTCATTTTCGGACATGTCGTCCGCCATCCACCATCAGGATCTCGCCGGTGACGTAGTCGGCGCCGAGCAAGTACAGCACGGCCGCCACGACGTCGTCGGGAGATCCGAGGCGCGCCAGCGGCGTCGTCTCGCGCAACTTCGCCGCGTCCTCCTCGGTCCATCCCTCCGGCAGCAGCACGGCATCCGGCGCGACGCCGTTGACTTGCACGTTAGGCGCGAGGGTCCGAGCCAGCGCGCGCGTCATGTAGACGACGCCCGCCTTGGAGATGCCATGCGGAATGTACGCCGGCCATGTCTCGAAGGCGGCGAGGTCGGCGATATTGACGATGGCGCCGTGTGCGCGCGCGAGATGCGGCGCCGCTGCTTGTGCGACGAGAAACGGCGCTCGGAGGTTGAGCGCCATCATCGCATCCCACTGCTGCGCAGTCACACTCCCGAGCGGCGTTCGCTCCATTACCGCCGAGGAGTTGATGAGGACATCGAGGCCGCCCTGTGACTTGACGACATCGCGGACGAGCGCGTCCGGAGCGTCTCCCCTCGTTAGGTCCGCCGCGACCAGCCAGGGCGTGCCTCCGGCCTTTGTGATCAGGGAGGCCGTCTCGCGGGCTCCGGCGTCGCTCGCGTGATAGTGCACGGCGACCCGCATGCCCTGGGCGCCGAGTCCGACCGCCAGCGCCCGGCCGACACGCCGTCCGGCACCTGTCACCAACGCGACTCGACCGCGGAGCTCCACGATCACCTCTCCCGAGAAGGGCCCGATGGCCGCCCGCGACGCGAGCGGCAATCGTTATGCGACGTAGGCCTCGTGATCCCCGTCGGCACGCACACGGCGCTCCGCGATTGCCAGATCTTGCCGCTCGAGGAAGGTGAAGGGCACGCGCATCATGCCGAGAGTGCGCCCTCCCTCCGCCAGGCCGTGCCAGTCCGAGCCGCCGCTCGGGATCAGCCGAAAATGCTCGACGAGCGCCGAGAGGCGCGCGATGTCTTCGGCGTTATGCGCCGGGTGGCGCACTTCGACGCCATCCAAGCCGAATTGCACGAGCGCCTCGATGCGCTTTTTCGTGCCCGACTGCGCGGGATGCGCGAGAATCGCGAGACCGCCGGCGTCGTGGATCATCGCGATCGCATCGCCGATCGACAGGCGATCCTTCGGCACAAATGCCGCCCGGCCATTCCCCAGGTAACGGTCGAACGCGTCGCGCATGTCCGTCGCCCAGCCGTCATTGATGAGCGCACGGGCAATGTGCGGCCGCCCGACGGCGCCGCCGCCCGACTGCGACAGCACGTCCTCGAGCGAAACGCGAACACCGAGCTCGTTGAGCCGCAGCACGATGCGCTCCGCGCGCGTCAGGCGCATCGCGCGCAGCTCGCGCAGCTGGTCGTCGAGGCGCGCCGCATTCTGCAGATGCAATCCGAGGACATGCGTCTCCTCGTCCCCTTCGACCGCGCTGAGCTCGATGCCGGCGACGACGCGCACGCCCAGCGCGCGCCCCTCGTCGGTCGCCTCGGCGAGTCCGCCGACGGTGTCGTGATCGGTGAGCGCGATCGCCGCGAGCCCGATCGCGTGCGCCGCGCGCACCACGTCGCGCGGCGCACGCGAGCCGTCGGACGCCGTGGAATGCGTGTGCAGGTCAACAAACACTAAATCAGTATCCGTCATCATCAGCGGGCGTAATCCGCCTCCGGCGACGTCGCGCTCGGCTGCGACTGGCCGAGCAGTCTCAGCAAGTCACCGTCGCTGAGCTCGGCCAGGGACTGTTCACGCGAGCGCGAGCCCTGCGGCGAGTAACGCGTGACGCGAACGACGCGGTCCGCGCCCGTGCCGGCGATGAACAGCAGCGCGAATTCGTCGCGGTCGTTTTGGGTGACGCGCCCCGATGGGAGGACGCGCCAGGTACGGCCGTCGGCGGTGATACTTCGTGTCGGCATGTCAGGACAACTCCACTTCGCGATAGATGCGAGCCGGGTCGAGCGCGGGGTCGGGCGCCGCGGCGTGGGCGCGGGCGAGCGTGTCGGCGTCGGGCGCCTCGACGAACTCCAGAAATGCGCCCGGCAGACTCGCCTCCTCGAAGACCCAGAAGTGACACTTCAATCGGGAATAGTGCTGCTGCTTCCGCTTCATGCGCTCGACGAATTTCTCCCGCTCCCCGGGCGTCACGAGCGTGCGTTGGACGCTGAGCGCTCTCGACATCTCGCTCAGACGACTCCAGCGTCGGGGAAGGTCTCCAGTCCCTGCTTGACGAACGCGAGGAACTTGTCCGCGTCGGCGCCGTCCACGATGCGATGATCGAAGGACAGCGAGAAATAGGCGCAGGTTCGAATGGCGATGACATCTTCGCCGTCGGCGCCTGTCACCACCTTCGGTCGCTTTTCAATCGCGCCGAGCCCGAGAATCGCGGACGTGTTGAGGGGAATGATCGGCGTGCCCATGAGCGATCCGAACACGCCTGGGTTGGTGATCGAGAAGGTGGCGCCCTGCACTTCCTGCGGCTGCAGGCGCTTCGAGCGCGCGCGTTGCGCGAGATCGTTGAGTTGGCGCGTGAGTCCGGTGATCGAGAGATCGTCGGCGTTCCTGATCACGGGGACGATGAGGCCGCGGTCGAGCGCGACGGCAATTCCAATGTTGTACTGCTTGCGGTAGATGATGTTCGTCCCCGCGACGGCGGCATTCAGCACCGGGTGCTGCTTCAGTCCGTCGACGACGACTTTGATGATGAACGGCAGGAACGTCAGCTTCTGTCCGGTCTTCGCCTCGAATTCGGCGCGCGCTTTCGCGCGGACGCGCGCGATGCGCGTGAGGTCGATCTCGAAGAAGGACGTAACGTGCGCCGCGCTCCGCCGCGCCGCGACCATGTGGTCACTCGTTAGGCGACGGATCTGGGTCATCGACTCGACGACGTCGCCCGGCCAGGCTTCGGGCGCTGGCGCGTGCTGCTCGATCCCGGCCGGCGCGTACATCGAGGGGCGTGTCGCGGCGGGCGCGGCGGCGCCGGATTCGATGAATTGCAGGATGTCGCGCTTGGTGACTCGTCCGGCGACGCCGGAGCCTTGCATGGCGCTCAGCTCGATGCCGTGTTCGGCAGCGATTTTTCGTACGAGCGGAGAGGACTTGGTGCGGAGTCGGTCCTCAAGGGAGTTGCCGCCGTTAGGCTGCGGCGGAGCGGTTCGCGGTGCGGGCGAAGGATGGGTGCCAGCGGCCGCGGCGATCTTATTTTGTGAAGCGGGGGGGGCCCCCGGCGCCGAACCGCGCGAAACGCCGCCGGCGGCCGCCGCCGGGCTCGGCACCGGCTTCTTCTCCACGGGCGCACTCGCCGCCGGAGCCGGCGCGCCTGATCCACCGATCGCCGCGCCCTTCTCCGTCTCGAGCCGCGCAACAATCGTCTGCACCGGCACCGTCTGACCCTCGGTGACCAGAATCTCCGCGATCACGCCATTCGATGGCGACGGAATCTCCGCGTCGACCTTGTCAGTCGAGATCTCGAAGATCGGCTCGTCGCGCTTTACGTCGTCCCCGACCTTCTTGAGCCAGCGCGACAGCGTGCCCTCCGCAATCGATTCCCCCATCTGGGGCATCACCACATCTACGCGAGCCACCGAATCTCACTCCGTTTCAGTGTTGCTGGATGTCAGTTGCCGCTTCTCTGCCCGCCGCATGCGCCAGAGCACGACGCTCGGAAACACGAGCAGGCCTAGCCACGCACCCCACCTCCAGTACGCCGACCACTCGCAAGGCGCACCCGTCTCCTGATCCGGAGCGCACCCCCGAATGCCGCCGACAATTTTCGCCACCAGGACCGCAATCATCCCTCCGCCGACCAAACCGATCACGGCCGTCAAACACCCCACACCAACATAAGCCCAACGCCGCGGCTGTGTGCCTGGCTCGCCCATCTTCAATATGCGGCGAGCGCCCTCGCCGCCGTCACGATATCGCTCGTCTGAGGAAGAACAAAGTCCTCCAACTGCGGCGCATACGGCAGTGGGACGTCGTGCGCCGTCACGCGCAACACGGGCGCGTCCAGCCAGGCGAAGCAGGACTCATTGATCCGCGCGGTGATCTCTCCGGCGATGCCACCGGTTCGCGTGTCCTCGTGCACGACGAGAACGCGGTTGGTCTTCTTCGTCGTCTCCTGAATCGCGTCGTCGTCCAGCGGGGCCAGCGACCTCAGATCGATGACTTCGAGCGAGAGGCCATCCTCACGCTCCAGCTGATCCGCGGCCTCGAGTGCCTTCCATACGGTCGCCGCGTAGGTGATGATCGAGAGGTCGCGCCCCTCGCGTGCGACGCGGGCCTTCCCCAGCGGAACGGTGAAGTCTCCCGCCGGCATCGTGCCCTTGATCCGGCGATAGAGATATTTGTGCTCGAAGAAGAGCACGCAGTCGTCATCTCGAATCGCGGACTTGAGCAGACCCTTCGCGTCTTCCGCCGTCGACGGGTACACCACCTTGAGTCCAGGGGTGTGAATGAAACCGGCCTCGGGATTCTGGGAGTGAAACGGTCCGCCGCGCACGTAGCCGCCGCTCGGTCCGCGCACGACCATCGGACAAGGAAGATCCGCCCGGTAGCGCGCCGTCGCGACATAGTTCGTGAGCATGTCGTACGCGGTGGCGATGAAGTCGATGAACTGCATCTCCACCACCGGACGCATGCCCATGTGCGCCGCGCCAGCTGCCGCTCCGACGATGCCCACCTCGGAGATGGGCGTGTCGATGACGCGCTGCTCCCCGAAGCGCTGCGACAGCCCCTCCGTCACCTTGAAGGCGCCGCCGTAGATCGCAATGTCTTCGCCGAGGCAGAAGACGTCCTTGTCGCGCTCCATTTCCTCGAAGAGCGCCTCACGAATTGCCTCGAGGTACGTGATCTCCGCCATCAATCCCTCTTGCCGGCACTCTGCGCTTCTGCTCCCGAGCCGTTTCCGGTCGAGAACGTACCCCACCCCTCGGCTCGCTCGTGAACGTCCACCACCGCGCCCTTTCCGCCACGGAACCAGAGCGGCTGCTCGGCAGGGGGCGACGCGTACACCCCGACGAGCGCGTCCGATGGCTCGGGCGGCGCCGATCGCTCGGCGACGTCGGTCGCTTCGTCGACCTCGCGCCTAACGCGCTCGTCGACCCCGTGCAGTTCGCCTTCGGCGACATCGAATTCGTTCTTCAGTCGCGCCGCATACCGATCGATCGGGTCGTTCTCGCTAGCCCAACGGTCGATCTCGCCGGCGGGCACGTACGACTGATTGTCGTGCTCGGCGTGACCCTTTCGGCGATAGGTCATCAGTTCAACCAGTGAGACGCCTTCGCCGCGGCGGGCCCGATCCACCGCGCGTTTAGTAACTTCATATGCCGCGATGACGTCGTTGCCGTCCGCTTGCTCGCCCGGAATGCCGTACCCGATGGCCTTGTCGACGAACCGCTTTGCGAGCGTTTGCTTCCCGGTCGGCGTCGAGTACGCATAGCCGTTGTTTTCGACGACGATCACCAGCGGGCAGCGCTGAACGGCGGCGAAATTGATTCCCTCGTGGAATGCGCCGGTCGAGGTCGCGCCGTCACCGACGTACACGAGACCCACCCGCTTCTCTCCGCGCATCTTGAAGCTGAGCGTCACTCCCGCCATCACCGGAACCATGTCCCCGAGCGGAGAGATCTGACCAATGAACCCGCGCGCCCTATCGCCGAAATGAATATTGAGCTCACGCCCGCGCGTCGGCGAATCGCCCTTCGCCATGTACTGGCGCAGAATCTCGACCGGCGTCGCGCCCTTCACGAGCATCGAGCCGAGGTTTCGAATGAGCGGCGAGAGGACGTCCTCGGGTCGCAGCGCGAAAGCGCTCCCCACCGCGTCGGCTTCCTGGCCTAACGAGCGAAACAAGCCGCCGACCACCTTGGTCTGCCGGTAGAGCGCGACGAGCCGCTCCTCCAGCGTACGCGTGAGGCGCATCCAGTAGTACAGCTCGAGCAGCTGCCCGCGCGTCAGTCCGGCCGGAAACACCGCCTCGCGTCGCTTGCCGTTCCGCGACGCACGCTTCGCCGCCGCTTTGACGCGCGTCCCCATCAGTAGGACGCTTCCAGCGTGTGGCTCGGATCGTCGGCACGATGAATCGCGACGAAGAACTTCTTGACGTTGCGATCCATCCGGCTCTCCCCCATCTGGTCGGTCTCGACCTGGACGAAGGTGTAGTGGCCGCCCTCGGCGCGCACCGAAAGTCGAGCGACGCCCAGCGCGCCGGAGAACGTGCGAGACCGCGGCATCGTCCCCGTCTGGGCGAGGCCGATTCCGGGAAAGAACGCGTCGGCGGCGGCAAGCACCTCCGCCGGCGGTCGGTGACTGCGATAGAAATGCCGCATGTCGTTGTCGTTAGGCCGAAGCGCCGCTCACTGCGGCGACGCGGAACGCTCGTTGAGCACGTCTTGCATCCACTCGATCTTCTCGAGCGGATGCAGCGAGTCGCGGCGGAAGCGCAGACCGACGGCCCAGAGGCCCGAGGTCACGTAGTTCAACTTGCCGTAGTACGTGCCCACTTCGGGACCATACGTGAACCCGTCCCACGTCTTCGCGCCCTCGCGATTGTTGGAGTAGATCTGCCCTTCGCCGTTCTGAATCGGCTCGCGCGTATCCCGATCGCGAATGAAGACCTTGTACGTGATGTCCTCGCGCGCGTGCGGCGGCGCCTCCGACGGCGTAATGGTGAACGAGTAGTTCTTCGTGAAGTAGTACATCTCGCGCTGCCGCGCTTCCGATCGCCCGCAGCTGCCGCTCAGAAGGCTCACCGAGACGATCGCCGCGATCGCCGCCATCGCGTGCCCAGACGCCCGCGTCCGCCGAGTCGTACCCATGGCGATTCCCCCTCCTACGACTGGTAGTACTCCAGTCCCAGATGCGTGATCTGTTCCTCACCCATCAGATGCCGCAGGGTGTTCTTCAGCTTCGTCTGCTGAATGAAAAGATCGTGTTCCGGCTGCAGTGCGGGAGCGGCCATTGGGCTTTTGTAATAGAAGCTTAACCATTCCTGAATCCCCTTCAGCCCGGCGCGCTGCGCGAAGTCGGAGAACAGCGCCAGGTCGAGCACGATGGGCGCCGCGAGAATCGAGTCGCGACACAGGAAGTTCACCTTGATCTGCATCGGGTAGCCCATCCACCCGAAGATGTCGATGTTGTCCCAGCCTTCCTTGTTGTCCCCGCGCGGCGGGTAGTAGTTGATGCGAACGACGTGTGAGAAGTTCTTGTACAAGTCGGGGTAAATCTCCGGCTGCAGCACGGTGTGCAACACGCTCAGCTTCGATTCTTCCTTGGTCTTGAACGAAGCCGGATCGTCCAGGACCTCGCCGTCGCGGTTGCCGAGGATGTTGGTCGAGTACCATCCGGCGAGTCCCAGCATTCGCGCCTTGAGTCCGGGCGCGATCACGGTCTTCATCCACGTCTGGCCCGTCTTGAAGTCCTTGCCGGAGATCGGCACGCCGCGATCGACCGCGAGCTGCATCAGCGCCGGCGTGTCCACCGCGAGATTCGGCGCGCCGTTGGCGTATGGCACGCCCTCCATGATGCACGCCCACGCGTACAGCATCGATGGCGCGATCGCGTCGTCGTTGCGCTCCATCGCCTTCTCGAACTGCTCGATCGTCGCGTGCTGTGGGCCGGACTTGATGTAGGTCTCGGTCGAGGCACACCACACCGCCACGACGCGATCGAGACGATGCTTCGTTTTGAAGTCTCGAATGTCCTGCCGCAACTGCTCGGCGAGATCGCGCTTCGTTTTTCCGCGCTTCACGTTGTCACCGTGAAGTCGCGTCACATACCGATTGTCGAACACCGCCGGCATCGGCTTGATCTCGCGAAGAAAATCCGAGAGCGGCTCGATGTCCTTCTGTTCGAGCACTCCGGCCTTGCAGGCCGCGGTCAGCGCATCGTCCGCGATCGGATCCCAGGCGCCGAACACGAGATCATCCAGCTCGGCGAGGGGGATGAAGTCCTTGATCAGCGGGGAGCGGTTGTCGGTCCGCTTTCCCAATCGGATCGTCGCCATCTGCGTCAGCGATCCGATTGGTTTGGAGAGCCCACGCCGAATACTCTCGACGCCGGCCATGAAAGTCGTTGCCACCGCGCCGAGGCCCGGCGTCAGGATGCCAAGTTTGCCGGTGGCGGGACGGATAGCGGATTGGGCACCGGCCGCGGCGCCCTTTGTGCCTTTGGATGCCTGCACGTACTCAATCTCCTTTCAGCAGGGGGCGCGAAACGCTGCGTCGGCGACGCAACCATCGCGGTTTCTCGCCGTCGGCGAATCGAAGCATCTCCGCCTCCGCGTGCGGTGCGGTTTGGTGGTAGACGAATGCGACGCGTTGGACCACGGTGATCCAGGCCGTTACGGTGAGGAAAATGATGATCAGGGCGAGCACCCATCCGTTGAGCGCGAGCCCGAAGAATGCCTGAGGGACGGAGAGCAGAACGACGCGCTCGGGCCGCTGAAGAATTCCCACCTTGGCATCGAGTCCCAGAGCCTCGGCGCGCGCACGAGTGTACGACGTGAGGAACGAGCCGATGATGCCGGCGAGGCACACCACGACCATCGGCACGCTGCGGTGCGTGGGACTCAGCGCGTAGAACACCCCGAGTCCGCCAAGCACGGCTCCGTCAGCCAGGCGGTCGAGCGTCGAATCGAGAAACGCCCCAAACGTCGAGCTACGATTGGAGCGTCGAGCGACGGTCCCGTCCAGGACGTCGAACAGCGCGGTGAGTCCAAGGAAGAAGCCGCCGACGGAAATGTGCCCGGTGCCATAGATGATTCCGCCAGTGACGGAGCAGGCCGTCCCGACGGCGGTAATCGTGTTGGGATGAACTCCACGCCGGACCAGCCAGTTTGCGACCGGATCGATGACGCGCAGGTATCCGTTTTTCAGCCAGTCCGGCAGAATTTTCATTCGGTTCCGTCACGCAGGATAGCGAGCGGGCCAGCAGGCGAAACCGCGAGCAGCGTCGCGGTCGAACCGCCGTCGGGTAGAGGCTCGACGCAAAGGGCCGAAGGCAACACCCGGCGATCACGATGCGAGAAAGCCGAAGCGAGAATCCTCCCTCGCTTCGGCCCGTAAAGGTATCCCTTCCACAGAGTTGTAGCAACCTGCGTGCGCCGTGGCGAACGCCGGGATCTCACGGCACCTTCCACGTGTAAGTCGACGTGAGCGCCACCGGATTCTGCGTATCGAACTGGCTCTTGTTGTCGATGGTCACGGCGCGCAACAGCACCTGCGAACCGAGCGCGATGCCGCGAACCGGCAGATTCTCCGTCGTGTTCGCGGCGACTTGCCTGACGAATGTCTCCGTGCCGCCCTGAACGACATACACGTTCACTGCCTGGGACAGGTTGTTCGTGAAGTGGATCGTCGCCTCCGCCGCCGTGGGCGCGGTGCGCACCTGCGCCCGTCGCGGACCACATCCGCTGCTCATCACAATTGCAACCACAAGCCAAAGCGCGGCACCGAATTTCTTCATCGGCATATCCTCCGTGCGGCGAGTCGCCGACCCGCCCTCGTGATGTGGAGCGACCGAGCGTGCAAGAGGGTTGCACGACTCACCGACGACAACCTAATGCGTACCAGCCGGTGCTCGCCAACTGGCGCGCGTATCCTCGCGCGCCAACGGTGCCTATTATGCCTGGTACGAGAGCGCGGCGATGTCCGACGCGCGGTCCACCAAGCCCGAACCGCTGAGCGATGATGAGCATTCTCGGCACCTCCCGCCACTCTCCGCGATTCAATCGCGCGAGGCTCGTACTCTTGTGTTACACCGCGGCATGCGCAACGGCTGGCGCGCCGGCCGTCGAGCCTCGAGCGCAAATCCTGCCCGCGGCGAGCACACGCGCCGGCGACGCCGTCACCAAAGCATTGCGCGATTCACTCCGCGCGATTCTCACACGTGCGGAGCGGGACAGCGCCTTCCCGGGCGCGTACGCCGTCGTCGGAACGCACAGCGGAATTCTCGCCGAGGACAGCGTCGGACACCTGGACTGGGGGCCGAGTGCCGTGCCGGATGAACATTCGCTCTGGGATCTTGCGTCGCTCACCAAAGTGGTTGGCATGACGACCGCTCTCATGCAGCTGTACGAGCAAGGCAAGGTGAGTCTCGACGCGCGGCTCCAGCGCTACATCCCCGAATGGCAGGGTCCACACAAGGAGCTGGTGACGATCCGGCATCTGATCACGCACACCTCCGGGTTGCCCGCGTTCAAGGCGTACGATCGCGAGACGCACGATCCCGACAGCCTCGCGAAGCTGATGTTCTCGACACCACTCGATACGCTGCCCGGAGTGCGGATGGTGTACAGCGATATCGGCGCGTACATGCTCGGGCGGCTGGTCGAGCGACTCTCCGGCGAGACGCTCGATGAGTATGTTCTCAACGATGTTTTTCGGCCGCTGGGCATGAACGAAACGATGTATCGACCGCCAGCCTCGCTCAAGCCGCGTATCGCGCCGACGGAGATCGATTCCGTCCGCGGCGGCAAGGTGTGGGGTGTCGTACACGACGAACGCGCGTATTATCTCGGCGGCGTTTCGGCGCATGCGGGGATTTTTAGTTCGGCGCACGACCTGGCGAGATTCGCCCGCATGTATCTGAACCGCGGTACGCTCGACGGCGTGCGCATCCTTCGCCCGGAGACAATCGAGTTGTTTACGACGCGTCAGGTGCAGGACCGCGCGCTCGGCTGGCAAAAGCCCGACGGCAGCAACTCGGCGGGTCACCTCATGTCGGAGGCGGCGTTCGGTCATACCGGATTCACCGGGACGTCGATCTGGGTTGACCCAACGCGTGACGTGTTCGTCATTCTTCTCAGCAACCGTGTCAACCCGACGCGCGCGAACAACAAGATCGGACGCGTTCGCGTCGCGCTGGCCGACGCGGTGATGTCGACGATGGCTCGCTCACCCCTTCCCGCGCAGAGCTCGCACCCATGAATCTGACAGCGATCGATTGGGCAATCGTCGCCGCGTACTTCGTCCTCTCGGCAGGGATCGGCTTCGCCTTCACGCGTCGCGGCGGCGAGAGTCTGAGCGAGTACTTCATCTCGGGCCGTCAGGTCCCCTGGTGGCTCGCCGGGGCGTCGATGGTCGCGACGACGTTCGCCGCCGATACACCGCTCGTCGTGACGGGCCTGGTGTTCTCGCACGGCGTGGCCGGCAATTGGCTCTGGTGGTGCTTCCTGATGAGCGGCATGCTGACGGTGTTCTTCTTCGCCCGGCTCTGGCGAAGGGCGCACGTGATGACCGACATCGAGTTCGCCGAGATCCGTTACAGCGGCAAGCCGGCGACGTTTCTGCGAGGCTTCCGCGCCATCTATCTCGGTGTCTTCGTCAACCTGATCATCCTGGGATGGGTGACGAAGGCGATGGTGAAGATTCTGGGGATCTCGTTAGGCGTGAACCCGTATGTCGCCGTCGGCATCTGCTTCGTCATCACGGTCGCATATTCGGTCGCGGCGGGAATGTGGGCCGTGCTCTGGACCGATCTCGTGCAATTCGTGATCAAGATGACCGCGGTGATCGTACTCGCCGTGTTCGCCGTGCAAAAAGTGGGTGGCATGACCGCCTTGAAGTCGGGTCTCACTGCGCATTTCGGGAGCGAGACCGCGGCCCTGTCCGTGCTGCCCGTCTCGGTCCAGAACGGGGGGATCCACGCGTACGTCTGGATGCCGGCGATCACGATTGCGGTTTTTCTCTTCGTGCAATGGTGGGCGGCATGGTATCCGGGTGCGGAGCCAGGTGGGGGTGGCTACGTTGCGCAGCGCATCTTCTCGGCGAAGACCGAGCGGGACGGCGTACTGGCGACACTGTTCTTCAATGTCGCGCACTACGCCGTTCGCCCGTGGCCGTGGATCATTACGGGTCTCGCGACCGTGTTGCTCTATCCCAACGGCGTGATGGTGAACGGAGTCCCGGACCACGAGGCTGCGTATGTCCAGGCGTTCGTGGATCTGCTTCCAACAGGCTGGCGTGGGTTCATGCTCGCGGGTTTCGCGGCGGCATACATGTCCACCGTTGCGACGCAGCTCAACTGGGGTGCGTCGTATCTGGTGAACGATTTCTACAGGCGATTCCTGCGCAAGACCGAGTCGGAGCGGCACTATGTCAACGTGTCGCGCTGGGCAACCATCGTGCTGTTCCTCCTCTCGATCATCGTGACATCGCAACTGTCGACGGTCGAGCAAGCGTGGAAATTCCTCATCGGCCTTGGCGCCGGAACGGGACTCGTCTACATCCTGCGCTGGTACTGGTGGCGCATCAATGCTTGGAGCGAGATCAGCGCGATGGTCGCGTCCTTCGTGACGTTCGGCTACGTGAGCGGCGCGTTTGGCCTGATCCTTTCAAAGTTGCACATCATTTCAGCGGACCAGGTCGCATCGTTCACTCCGTCCGTCGTCGCGAACGCTGGCGCGGATGCCGACGCGATCACGCTCCTGATCACCGTGGCCGTGACGACGGCGGCCTGGGTCGCCACGACGCTGCTCACCCAACCCGAATCCACGGCGGTGCTCGAGTCATTTTATGAGCGAGTTCGGCCGGGCGGCCCTGGTTGGGCCACCGTATCGGCAAAGTTGGGCTACGGTCGCGAGCGCATACCCGGCGGTGCTGTTGCCTGGACGTACTGGCTCGCGGGCATCGTCGCCGTCTATGCGTCGCTGTTCGGCGTAGGAAAGATCATCTTTGGCGAGCTTGGTGCAGGGAGTGTGATGTTGATCATCGCGGCGCTGGCGTTCGTGTGGATCGCACGGTCATTCCGCTCGGAGCAATCACCGCCGCCAGCCGTACGCCGGGAGAGCAAGCCGCGGGAAGCGGTGGCGGCGGATTGATCGACACCTTATCTTTCGCGTAACCTGCGGCGCCGCAACACTTGGCCGCTTCGAGGAGGGTTTGAATGAGCACAATGAATCAGCCCGAGCTGGCGGTGGTCATCACTCCGACCGCGTCGGCAGAGGTGAAGAAGTTCATGGAGCAGGAAGGAGTCGACCCGGCAAAGGGCGGACTTCGGGTGAGCGTACAGCCGGGCGGTTGCAGCGGCTTCAAGTACGGCCTCCTGATCGAAGACGAAGCGGCCGAAGATGATTTGGTCGTCGATCAGGGCGGGTGGCGTGTTTTCGTCGACCCATTCTCCGCGCAATATCTGAACGGCGTCACGATCGACTATGTCACGTCGATGATGGGCTCCGGCTTCACTTTCAAGAATCCTAACGCCACAGGCGGCTGCGGCTGCGGCAGCTCGTTCTCCGCCTAACAATACGATGGCCGAGTCGGTCACCGGCGTCCGCCGGGACGCCGTCGCCGAGAAGGTGGGAGAGGCCCGCGATCGCTCGCCGAGTCGCGGGCCTTCTCGTGTCCCTCACATTCCCGCCGGTCTCGAACGGATTCGCACCCTCGTGGTCGACGACCATGAGCACATCGCGCGACTGGTCGCCAATCGCATTGCCACCCTCGTGCGCGAGAAGGACGCGGCGGGCGAGTCGGCGGTGCTCGGCCTCGCGACGGGATCGACGCCGATCGGTGTGTATCGCGAGCTCATTCGCATGCATCGCGAGGAGGGGCTCAGCTTTCGCCACGCGGCGACGTTCAATCTCGACGAGTACTACCCGATGCCGCACGAGAGCATCCACTCCTACCATCGATTCATGTGGGAGAATCTGTTCTCGCAGATCGACATCCGGCCCGAGAACGTCCACATCCCGGACGGCACCATCGCGCGCGATCGCGTCGAGGAGTACTGCCGGCGCTACGAGGACGCGATCGCCGACGCCGGGGGGATCGATTTTCAGATCCTCGGCATTGGCAAGACAGGGCATATCGGCTTTAATGAACCGGGTTCCGGCTCGGATAGTCGGACCCGGCTCGTTACGCTGGACGCGATCACGCGGCGCGACGCGGCGGCGGATTTCTTCGGCGAGGAGTTCGTTCCGCGCGAGGCGATCACGATGGGCGTGGCGACGATTCTCGACGCGCACGAAATCGCGATTCTCGCGACGGGCGAGCACAAGTCGACGATCGTTAGGCGCGCGGTCGAGGGAGACATCGACGTCGAAGTCGCCGCCACCTTCCTGCAGCGCCACCCGGATACGACGTTCTACGTCGATCGCGCCGCCGGCGCCGAGCTCACGCGCATCAAGACGCCCTGGCTCATCGACGAGGTGCAGTGGACGCAGGAGTTGATGGTCCGCGCCGTCATCTGGGTTTCGCAGCAGACGAACAAGGCCATCCTCAAGCTCACGCAGCGGGATTACGCGGAGCACAAGATGTCGGCGCTGGTCGCCAAATACGGAACGCCCGGAGAGGTGAACGGAAAAGTCTTCAACATCCTCGGCGCGAAGATCCGCGGGAAGTCGAAGCTGCCCACGCATCAGCGCATCATCTGCTTCTCCCCGCACCCGGATGATGACGTCATCTCGATGGGCGGCATCCTGCGGAAGCTGGTCGAGAACGAGAACGAGATTACGATTGCCTACCAAACGAGCGGGAACATCGCCGTGTTCGATCACGATGTTCGCCGATACGTCGATTTTCTCTTACGTACCGCGGGGAATGCCCTCATCGATCCGTCGAAGGTCACGACCCTCGCGGAAACGGTGTACTCGTTCCTGGATCGCAAGCGGCCCGGCGAAGTCGACATCGCGGAAGTGCAGGACATCAAGCGAATCATTCGTGAGGCCGAGGCGGTCAGTGGGATCGAAACCGTCGGCTTGCCCCGCAGCGCGGCGCGCTTTCTGAATTTGCCCTTCTACCAGACGGGCAAGGTGCGCAAGGACGCCATCGGCCCGAAGGACGTCGCCATCGTTCGTGCGCTCCTGGAAGAGATTCGGCCGCAGCAGATCTTCGTCGCCGGCGACCTGTCCGACCCGCACGGGACACATCGGATGTGCAAGGAAGCGATCGATCGCGCGCTCGAGGACATTCGGCGCGAGGAGCAGGTGGCGGCGCCGTTAGGCGACGCCGCCGCGAACCAGGCTCGCGTTTCCGGGCGCAGCCCCGAGACCTGGCTGTACCGGGGCGCGTGGCAGGAGTGGCCGATTCACGAAGCGACCTGGCTGGTGCCGCTCTCACAGGAGGAGTTGCGGCTGAAGATCCAGGCGATCTTCAAGCACCAGTCGCAAAAGGACTCGGCACCTTTCCCCGGCGGCTACGACGAGCGGGAATTCTGGCAACGGGTCGAGGCGCGCAACAAGGGGACGGCCGCGGAGCTGGATCGCCTGGGACTCGCCGAATACTTCGCGATGGAGGCCTATGTCGTCGAGTAGGAGCGACGAGCGCCTAACGGCACACCGCGCCTGACGTCGAACGCATGACGCGCGGACTCTCCGTACTCGACGCGCTCGTCATTCTCGTCTACCTCGCCGGCACGACCCTGCTCGGGATCTGGGTCGGCCGGCGGCAGCGCGACGCGAAGGACTACTTCGTCGCCGACCGCTCCATCCCGTGGTGGGCGGTGATGTTCTCCGTCGTCGCGAGCGAGACGAGCGCGCTGACATTCATCAGCATTCCCGGCCTCGCGTACATCGGGAATCTCGGATTCCTGCAGGTCTCGGTGGGATACCTGCTCGGCCGCATCGTCGTCGCCGGGGTGCTCCTCCCACGCTACTACCAGGGCGATCTCGTGACCGCCTACGCGCTCCTCGAGCAGCGCTTCGGTCTCGCGACGCGCCGGTTCACGTCGATCGTGTTCATGGTGACGCGCGGCCTCGCTGACTCGGTGCGCGTCTTCGCGACGGCCATTCCGATCGCTCTCATTCTCGAGGGCGTCGTGCCGAGGCAGTGGGTGATGCCGACGGCCGTCCTCGTCCTCGGCACGCTCACCATCATCTACACATACCGCGGCGGCATGCGCGCGGTGGTGTGGACGGAGATCCTGCAAGCCAGCGTGTACATCATCGGCGGCGTCGCCGCGATCGTCCTGCTTGGCCACCTCGTGACCGGCGGCTGGTCGGAGATCATCGGCAAAGCCGGGCCGGCGGGGAAGCTCAAGTTTATAGACTTCTACACCGGGCTCGATCGGCCGCACACGGTGTTCGCCGGATTGATCGGCGGCGCTTTTCTGTCGATGGCGTCCCACGGCGCCGATCAATTGATCGTCCAGCGCCTCCTGTCCGCGCGCACGCTGAAGGATGCACAAGTGGCCATCATCGGCAGCGGCATCGCGGTCACGCTCCAGTTCACGCTCTTCCTGATGATCGGGGTCGGGCTATGGGCGCTCTACGGTCCCAACCACGGCTTCGCGAAAGCGGATGACGTTTTCCCGACATTCATACTCCAAAACATGCCGCATGGCCTGCTCGGCCTGGTGCTCGCGGCGATCCTCGCGGCGACGATGAGCACCCATTCGGGCGCGATCAACTCGCTCGCCGCGGCGGCAACACATGATATCTACCTGCCGCTCACCGGACGCCGCGCGGACGACCCGAGCACGTTACGCGTCGGAAAGATCTTCGCTCTGCTCTGGGGGATCGTCCTGACCGGCGGCGCGCTCCTCTTTCCACAGAATCAGCAGACGCCCGTCGTCGTCATCGCGCTTTCGATCGCGTCGTTCACCTACGGCGGCCTGCTGGGCGGATTCTTTCTCGGTATCTTGTGGCGTCGCGCCAAACAGAGCGATGCCATCATCGGCATGTCGATCGGCATTCTCGCGATGGCATTCGTCGTTTTCGCCAAGCAGATCGCGGCCGCCGTGCCCCCACTGGCTGGCGCGTTGCAGCCGTTAGGCGCGATCGCCTGGCCCTGGTACGTCCTCATCGGAACGGTCATCACTCTCGTGGTCGGCATTCTTTCCTCGTTCACGCATCCGGGCCCCACGGCCGTCCCCGCCCCCGTGCCTGCCGCCGTCCGGGGCGGGGAGCTCGCCTCATGACGCAAATCGTCATCGGCATCGATGGTGGCGGCTCCAAGACGCGCGCCATGGTCGCGGACGAGCATGGCGGCATGATCGGCGAGGTCGTTGGGCCGGCGAGCGCCGTTAGGCCCGGCAAGGTCGAGGAGTCCGCGGCGGTGATCGCCGACGTCGTGCGCGACGCGCTGGCATCGTGCGAGATGACGCACGTGATGCCGCGCGTGCTGTGCGTCGGCGTCGCCGGCGTCGGCCGCGAGGCCGAGCGTCAGGAGCTCTGGCAGGCGTTGGTGAGTCGCGAGCTCGCGGACGAGGTAGTGATCCATTCCGATTTCGCCGTCGCTCTGGACGACGCGTTCGGTGACGGTCCGGGCGTCCTGCTCATCAGCGGAACCGGTTCGATCGCGTTTGGGCGAGGACCGACCGGCACGACCGCACGGTGTGGCGGCTGGGGTCCCGTGTTCGGCGATGAAGGAAGCGGCGCCTGGATCGGTCGTAAGGCACTCTCCGTCGTCGCCGCGGCGCACGACGGCCGCGAGCCGGAGACCGCGCTCACTGGTGCGATTCTCACGGCAGCGCAGGTGAACGAGCTCCCGGAATTGATCGGCTGGGCCGCCGCGGCGACGCCGTCGTCGCTGGCTTCACTCGCGCCGGTCGTGATGAGTGTCGCCGACGGCGGCGATCTGCGCGCGAACTCGATCGTGAGTCTCGCCGTCGAGGAGCTCGCGCTCCACATCCGCGCGCTCGCTCGACAGCTCTTCGTCGACGAGCGCGCGACGCTGGCCGTCGCGCTGAGCGGCGGGATGCTCACGCGCGGATCGACGTTGCGTCGCCGTCTCGAGCATCGGCTCAAGACCGCTGTGCCAGGAGCTCAGATCAGCGGCGAGGAGGTGATCCCGGTGCGCGGCGCGGTGCGCGGTGCGCTGCGTTTCGTCGGGGAGAGCATGACCTGACCGTCATCCGGAGGAGCGAGGCTCCTCGGGATGATCGTTAGCCAACGGGCGTCTCCACCGCCGGCGCCTCGAGACGCCGACCGGCCATGGCATCGGCAACCGGCGTCGACGCCGACGGACGATCGAACTCGCCGTCCCAGCGCGCCATCACAACGGTCGCGAGGCAATTGCCGAACAGATTGATCGACGTGCGCGCCATGTCCATCAACGCGTCGACGCCGAGAATCACCGCGACGGCCTGCAGCGGCAGGTTGAACTGCGTGAGCGCGCCGGAGAGGATGACGAGCGCCGCGCGCGGTACGGCCGCGACGCCCTTACTCGTGAGCATCAGCGTCAGCATCATCACGAGCTGCGTCGAGATCGGCATGTCGATCCCGGCGGCTTGCGCGGCGAACACCGATGCCAACGCGAGATACAATGTGCTGCCGTCGAGGTTGAACGAGTAGCCCGTCGGCAGCACGAATGCGACGATGCGCCGAGGAACGCCTAACGCCTCCATGCGCTCCATCGCCAACGGCAGGGCGGCCTCGGAGGACGCCGTCGTGAACGCGATGAGCCACGGTTCACGCACCGCGCTCAGAAATCGCCGGACCGGCACGCGCGCGATGATCATGACCGGCACGAGCACCAGCACGACGAAAGCAATGAGCGCCCCGTACAGCGCCAGCACGAGGATGCCCAGGTTGCGCAGGACGCCGAGGCCGCTCTTCGAAATCGTCACCGCGATCGCCGCGCCGATACCGATCGGGGCGAACTTCATGACGATCGCCGTGAACTTGAACATCACCTCGGAGAGGCTTTCGCAGGCGCTCAACATGAACGTTTTCGCCCGATCCTGCTTCACCTGCGACAACGCCACCGCGAAGATGATCGAGAAGAAGACGATCTGCAGGACCTCGTTGCGCGTCGCCGCGTCGAAGAAGCTCTGCGGAACGGTGTGCTCGAGCACCCCGCTCAACGTCGTGTGCGTCGCGGCGAGCTGAGCACCCTCCGCCGCCGATGCCGCGCCAAGGTCGATGCCTCGCCCCGGCTTCACGATGTTCACCGTGAGCAGCCCGACCGCGAGCGCCATCGTCGTCACGACCTCGAAGTAGATGATGGAGCGAAGCGCCAACTTGCCGACGCGCTTCATGTCGTCCCCGTGCCCGGCGATGCCGACGACCAGCGTCCCGAACAAGAGCGGCACGATCAATGACTTGATCATGCGCAGGAACACGTTCGAGAGGACGTTCAGGTCGGTCGCCGCCCAGCCGTGATGGGCGTCGCGCGCGCTTTCGGGGAACAACCAACCCAGGAGAATCCCGACGACCATCGAGACGAGGATCCATTGGGTCAGCGACAGACCGAGCAGACCCTCTCGGCGTCGCGGTGGGCCGCTGATGTTGGAATGCGTCATGACACGTCTCAGTCGAGCTCGAGGCGGCGATGCCTAACCGTTACGCGATTGCGCGCGTCGCAGCGTCGAATTGCGGTAGCCATAACTGAAGTACAGGATGAGCCCCAGAACCAACCACACGCCAAATCGCACCCACGTCTCGCCCGGCAGGCCAAACATCGTGAAAAGGCACAGCGCCGCTCCAAGCGGAGCCACGACTATCGCCCCAGGAACTCGAAATGGCCGCGGACGATCCGGGTCGGTGTAGCGCAGAACAAGAACGCCAGCGCACACCAATACAAACGCGAAAAGGGTACCGATATTGGTCAAGTTGTATGTCTCATTCGCGTCGCCGATCAGCGCCCACGCCGCGACAAACAGGCCGGTCAAAACCGTTGTGACATGCGGAACGCGGTGCTTACCGCTTACCTTTGCTGCCCATTTTGGCAAGAGGCCGTCACGGGCCATCGAAAAGAAAATGCGCGGCTGCCCGTACTGAAAGACCAACAATACCGCCGTCATCGAGATGACGGCGCCGAGCGAAAGCAACTGACTCATTCGTGTCAGCCCGGTGAGCTGGAGCGCTCGCGCGAGTGGGTCGGCGACGCTGAGCTGGTCGTACTTGACCATTCCCGTCAGGACCGCACCAATGATGACGTAAATCACCGTGCAGATCGCCAAGCCACCGAGAATACCTAACGGCATGTTACGCTGCGGATTCTTCGTTTCTTCCGCCGCCGTCGAAATGGCATCGAAACCGATATACGCGAAGAACACGATGGCCGCGCCCTGGTGAATACCCGACCACCCGTTCGGTGCGAACGGATGATAGTTCTGCGAATTGATGTGCGTCGCCCCGATGATGACGAACAAGCCTAGGACCACCAGCTTTACGGCGACCATGATGTTGTTCGCGCGGGCGCTTTCGCGAACACCCAACAACAGCAGCCACGTTATGAGCAGGACGATCAGTGCCGCGGGAACATTGATCAGAATTGGAATCGGACCGATATGCGGCGCCGTTTGGAGCAATCCATGTACTGCCGGATCGGCGCTGAGGAGCGCCGTGCGGTAGCCCGTCGTCAACCAGATGGGCATGCTGAACAGGCCACTGGTGAGCGACTTGAGGTAGTCGCCCCAGGAAATGGCCACAGCCACATTCCCGACGGCGTACTCCAGAATAAGGTCCCACCCGATGATCCAGGCGACCAACTCACCTAACGTGGCGTAGGAGTAGGCGTATGCGCTGCCGGCCTGTGGGATCATCGACGCCAGCTCGGCGTAGCAGAGGCCAGCGAGCGCGCATGCGAAGCCCAGCAATACAAAGGACAGAACGAGCGCCGGCCCCGCCCCCAAACGAACGAGGGTCCCCGTAGGGCCAATCTCGCCCGCGGCCGCCGTGCCGATCGCGCCGAAGATTCCCGCGCCAATTACGGCGCCGATCGCCAACATGATCAGGTCGCCCGCGCCTAACGCGCGCTTCAGGCCACCGGGCTGTTCGCCTTCGACCACCAGCTCCGCGATCGGCTTGCGCGAGAATAAGGAGGGCATGGAAGAGGGGTTAGAAGTCTCGTTTGTCATGCCGAGGAGCGAAGCAACGAGGGATCTGCACTTCGATCGACCCAGTGCAGATCCCTCGCTTCGCTCGCGATGACAAGCGGCCCTATCGCGCCGGCGCCCGCTCCGGAGCGCCGGTTGGCAGATCCGCCGGGCTCTCGGACTCGATACGCATTCCGTAGAACGAGCGATACACGAACACCAACGCCGCCAGCAGGAACAACCCAGCGAGGATCAGCGTGAGTTGCGTGCCGCGCGAGTTGGCGATCGACACCGCCAACTCAACGGCGAGGAGGCCGAACAGGGTCGTGAACTTGATGATCGGGTTCATCGCCACCGACGACGTGTCCTTGAACGGATCGCCGACCGTGTCGCCGACGACGGTCGCCGCGTGGAGCTCGGTGCCCTTTGCCTTCAGCTCGACCTCGACGACCTTCTTCGCGTTGTCCCACGCCCCGCCGGCGTTCGCCATGAACACCGCCTGGAACAATCCGAACAGCGCAATCGAGACGAGATACCCGATGAAGAAGTACGGCTCGACGAACGCGAACGCCAAGGTGAAGAAGAACACCGTCAGAAAAATGTTGAGCATTCCCTTCTGCGCATACTGCGTACAGATGGCGACGACCTTCTTGGAGTCGGCGACCGAGGCCTTCGTCGTCCCCTCCAGCCGAATGTTGTGCTTGATGAACTCGACGGCCCGATAGGCGCCCGTCGTCACCGCCTGCATCGACGCGCCGGTGAACCAGTAGATCACCGCGCCGCCCGTGATCAGGCCGAGGAGGAAGGGCGGGTGCAGCAGCGACAGGTTGGCGATCAGCTCGGGACGGAGACCCTGCGTGAGCGCGACGATGATCGAGAAGATCATCGTCGTGGCACCGACGACCGCGGTCCCGATCAGCACTGGCTTGGCCGTGGCCTTGAACGTGTTCCCCGCTCCGTCGTTCTCCTCGAGGAAGTGCTTCGCGCGCTCGAAGTCGACGTCGAAACCGAAGTCGCGCTTGATCTCGGCCTTCACGTTAGGCACTTCTTCGATGAGCGAGAGCTCGTACACGGACTGCGCGTTGTCCGTCACCGGACCATACGAATCGACGGCGATGGTCACTGGACCCATGCCGAGGAATCCGAACGCGACGAGCCCGAACGCGAACACCGGCGGCGCGAGCATCAGCGCGCCGAGTCCCAGCGTGCTCACGCCGTACGCGATCGCCATCAGCGCCACCATCACGAGTCCCAGCCAGAACGCGCTGAAATTGCCCGCCACGAGTCCGGAGAGAATGTTCAGCGACGCACCGCCCTCGCGCGATGAGGTGACCACTTCGCGTGTGTGCCGGGAATCCATGGACGTGAAGACCTTGACGAACTCCGGAATGATGGCGCCGGCGAGCGTGCCGCACGTGATCACGGTGGACAGCTTCCACCAGAGACTGCCGTCGCCGAGGTCCCTGATGAGCACGTACGACGCGACGTACGTGAGCACCACGGAGACGATCGACGTCAGCCACACGAGGAAGGTGAGAGGCGCCTCGAAATTCATGCGTTCGGCATTCGCGTACCGCGCCTTGGCGATGGCTTCGTTGAGCAGATACGAAATACCCGATGCGATGATCATCACGATGCGCATCACGAAGATCCACACCAGGAGCTGCGTCTGCACCGTCGCGCTGGACACCGCGAGCAGAATGAAGGTGATGAGCGCGACACCGGTCACGCCGTAAGTCTCGAAGCCGTCCGCGCTCGGACCCACCGAGTCGCCCGCGTTGTCGCCCGTGCAATCGGCAATCACGCCGGGGTTGCGCGCGTCGTCTTCCTTGATGCGGAAGACGATCTTCATCAGGTCCGACCCGATGTCAGCGATCTTCGTGAAGATGCCCCCCGCCACGCGCAGCGCCGCCGCGCCGAGCGACTCACCGATCGCAAAGCCGATGAAGCACGGGCCGGCATAGTCCCGCGGGATAAAGAGCAGAATGAAGAGCATCAGCACCAACTCGACCGAGATGAGCAACATGCCGATGCTCATCCCCGCCGAGAGCGGAATCTGATAGCAGGGATACGGCTTTCCGCGAAGACTCGCGAACGCCGTGCGCGAGTTCGCGAAGGTGTTCACCCGGATGCCGAACCACGCCACGCCGTAGCTGCCGGCAATGCCGATCAAACTGAAGAGCAGGATGATCGCCACCTTGAGCGGCGGATAGCCGTGCACCTCGGCGCCCGACGCATCTTTGGTCGGCGCGAGCATGCCGAAGTACACCGCCGCGATCAGGCCGATGAAGACCCAAAGGAGCAGAATGAACTTGCCCTGATTCTGCAGGTAGGTCTTACATGTCTCGTAGATCAGTTCGGAGATCTCACGCATCGACCGGTGCACGGCCATGTTCTTGAGCCGGTTGTAAATCAACAAGCCGAACAAGAGGCCGAGCGCGCACACCACCAAGCCCGACATCAGGAGCGTATGGCCATTCACACCGAGGAAGGACACCTCGCGCAAATCGGGGATGATCAGACTTGCCTCACCTCCGGCAGCGGACGATGGAGCGGTCGCCTGCGCATAGAGCGGCGCGGCGAGCGGCGTCGCCAGCGCTCCAATGACAATCATGAGCGCCAGCGAAAGCCGTCTTCGCAGCGTGGTCACCAACGAATGCGTCATTACACGTTCTCCTGAAGGGCGGACAGTCGTAAGATCGATATCGGTGCAGTCGAACGGGGAGGGCGCGAGCCCGAGCCTCACGCTCGTGAGGCAGCGCTGGGTGTCTCTACCTTGCGCCAGAGGAAAAAGACGGGAATGCCGATCAACACGAGGACCAGACCCAGAAAGGCGTCCTGGCGCGTCGACGGAGACATCAGAATCAGCAACATAACGAGAGTCGTCAACGCCACGTAGACCGCCGGCAAGACCGGATAGCCCAGCGCGCGGTACGGGCGTTCGGCGTTCGGCCGTTTCCTCCGCAGAATGAACAGCCCGATCGTCGTCAGGGCATAGAACACCAGCGCCGCGAAGATCACGTAGTTCAGGAGCTGCCCGTAGCTGCCCGTTAGGCAGAGGAACGCCGTCCAGACCGACTGCACGATCAGCCCCGCGGCGGGTACCTTGCGCGCGTTCAACGTGCCCACGCCGCGGAAGAAAAGGCCATCGCGCGCCATCGCGTAGTAGACCCGCGCGCCCGCGAGTATGAGCCCGTTGTTGCAGCCGAAGGTCGAGATCAGGATGGCAATCGCCATGATCGTCGCGCCGGCCGACCCGAACACGACTTCGAGCGCTGCCGTTGCAACGCGATCCTGCGTCGCATTGGCGATGCCCCGCGCGATCGCCGTCGTCCCCTGCGGATCGCCCTGCATCGGCAGGACGTTCAGGTATCCGACATTCGCCAGCACATAGAGCAGCGTCACGAGCCCCGTGCCGAGGACGAGAGCGAGGGGCAGGTTGCGCTTCGGATTCTGCACCTCGGCGGCGGCGAACGTCACGTTGTTCCATGCGTCGCTCGAAAAGAGCGAGCCGACGAGCGCGGCGCCGAATGCGACGACGAACGCGCCGGTCGCGTCCACGCCGCCGAAGAAGTGACCGCTCGAGAAGTTCGCCGCGAGCGCGGATGCATTGCGACCCACGGTGACACCGATGAGAATGAGCAGGGCGAGCGCGCTCGTCTTGACGACCGTTAGCGTTGTCTGAACGAGCTTGCCCTCACGAACGCCGCGCAGGTTGATCCACGTGAGCACGGCGATGCTGATCAAGGCGATCAGTCGCTGCGGGGTGAGGCCGAGCTGAATGGCGTTCGCGGGATCCGTGCAGCCGAGCCAGGAACTGCAGAGGTCAGCGCTCGGGAACCACGCATAACGAGTCGGCGAGATCGCCGGCCACATCACGCCCAGAAAACGGCCGAAGGCCACCGCAACGGCGGCGATGGTTCCCGTCTGGATGACTACGAAAAGGGTCCACCCGTAGAGAAACCCCATCAGTGGACCCATCGACTCGCGCAGGAAGACGTACTGGCCGCCGGCTCGGGGAAACATCGCCGCCAGCTCGCCATACGAGAGCGCCCCGAGCAGCGTGATGACGCCGGTTACGATCCACGCGAGCAGCAACCAGAATGGAGAGCCGAGCGTGCGCGACATGCTCGCCGAAACGATGAAAATCCCCGAGCCGATCATCGAGCCCGCGACGAGCATCGTCGCGTCGGTGAGGGTCATCGCTTTGACAAATTCCGGATTCGCCTGCTGTGTCGGAATCGTCGACCCCGAACCGGTGTTCGGGGCGGCCACGCTCGTCATTCGGCTCCTGGTGATTGCACGAAAATCGCGATCATCAAGCTGCCGGACGGGAGAGATTTGCCGGAAGCCAGCGAAAAATCGTGCAATTCAGTGCGCGGCGCTACTGGCAGCGAGCTTTGCTCGCTGCCAGTAGCCTCCGCCGCTCGCTGTCGCTCGCGGCAAGTCTATTTGACGTCGCTCGCGCTTTGCGCTCGCTCCTGCTCCGCGCGCCCCACCGGCTTCAAGCCTTCCTCGCCGCGTCGGCTCGCTGCCAGTAGCCTCCGCCGCTCGCTGTCGCCGCTAGAACTCGTAGACGATCTGCGCCTTCATGGCGATCGGCGTACCGTCAGGGCGGGTGCCGGCGCGAAAGGTCATTCGACCCAGGATCTCTCGCAGCTTCTTGTTGTAGTCGCCGTCGCGCGTCGGGGTGAAGTCGAACGCGTGCACTTTCCCGTTCTCGTCGACATCGAACTGCGCAACGAGATGGAAGCCGCGAACCTTGTCCGGGAACGGCATCGGAGGCAGGAAGAGCTCCTTCGGTTGCGGCGGATAGTTCTCCTGATTTCCGCCGCCGGTCCCCGGTCCGACGCCCGCGCCACGGCCGGTGCCGACCCCAGTTCCTACCCCTCCGCCAGACCCGGGCCCGTTGCCGTTCGTTCCGTCGTGTCCGGTGCCCCCCCCTACACCGGGCGTCGCCGCGACATCGGGCAGCTTCGCCGGCGCGAGCAGCTCGAGCTTCGTCTCGATCTTCGGCGTTGGCGTGGGCTCGACCTTGATCGGCTCAGGCGGCGGCACCGGAGTCGGCGGAACGATCTTCTCCGGCGGTGGCTCCGGAGCAACGGACGCGGTCTGCGGCGCGACCCGAATGAACCGCAACCGCTCGGTGGCGTCCATAACTCCGCCGGTGCCGCCGTGCCCACCGCCGCCACCTCCGGCTGGTCCCGGACCGCCCGCGCCCTGCTCCAGCTCCACGATCGCGTGATGCACGGCGAACGGAGTGACGAGGAGCATAACGATGGCCACGTGCAGCAGCAGCGACAGCGCGGCACTCAGACGTCGATCCTCACGCGCGGGCGGAAGCGACGTCGCCGGAAGCGCGCGACGCCGCACGAACGACGAGCTCGGCATCGTCGGCTGCGCGGTGGATGGACGTGGCAATGCTGTCATACGATATCAGGCTGGCAGAGGTCATGCCTGGGCAAGACCCAAAAATTATACGGCGGGCGCACCGTAAAGGTTCGCCCGCCGCATGATTTTCCGCTGCCGGCCGCTACTACTTGGCTGCTGGCTTCGCGTTCGCGTCTCCAACGTCCTTGGGCGGCACACCGATGACCTTGACTCCAGCACCGCGGGCCAGGTCCATCGCGTCGATGACGTCGGCGTACTTCACCTTCGGATCACCCTTCACGAAGATGATTTTCTCGGGACGCGGATCGTAAATCTCTTTGAGCCGTATCGCGAGTCGCGTGTGGTCCACCTTCTCGGTGTTGATGGAGTACTGTCCACCAGGCAACACCTCGAGCACGATCTGATCGGACTTCGCATTCGCCGGCTGCACACTTGGCGTCGGATCCGGAAGCTGAATGTCGATCGCTTTCCGCATCGACGGCAGGGCCGCCATGAAGATGATGAGGAGCACGAGCAACACGTCGATCATCGGAGTGACGTTGATCTCGTTGCTGAGACCAGTGCCGCTCCCGCCTGACGACATAGCCATTACGGTTTTCCTCCCGCAGCCGGCGCCTTTCCTACAGGCGCGGATGCCTTCGTGTCACCAGCAACGGTGGAAATCGTTCCGGGCCTCTGCTCGGAAATCATTCCCGTCACGCGCACACCATTCTTGGCGGCAAGATCCAACGCGTCGAGCACCTTCGAGTAATCGAGCTGCTTGTCCGCCTTGAGATAGAGGATCTTGTCCTCCGTCCGAGCGTCGTAGATGCGTTTCAGCATCGGACCGACGTCTTCGGTGCGAATGCGCTTCTTGTTCAAGTAATAGTTCCCATCGCGGTCGATGCCCAACACCTGATCCAGGTTCGCATCTTCCGGATGATCCTTCAGGTTCACCGCCTTCGGCGGATCGGCATTGAAGCCCGCGAGCAGCGCCGGCGTGACCACCATGAAGATGATCAGCAGCACGAGCATGACGTCGATCATGGGCGTCACGTTCGGCGACGACTGCACGCCACTTCCACTACTAGCCGCCATTGCCATCGGAATACCTCTCTCAGGAATGGTCGGTGGCTTACTGAGCGATCGGGCCGCCGGCGCCGCCGGCAGCGTTGAACTCACGCGTGAAGCGGCTGCGACCGAACTCACCCGACACACCCTTGATGAGGTAGTCGATCATTTCCTTCGAGACATAGGTCATCTCGGCGGTGAGGTTGTCGATCTTGGTCGTGAAGTAGTTGTAGGCCCACACGGCCGGGATCGCGACGAGCAGACCGAACGCCGTCGTGATCAGCGCTTCAGCGATACCACCACCGATCGCGGCGAGACCGCCCGATCCGGTCGCGGCCATTCCGGTGAATGCGTTGACGATACCCATCGTCGTTCCGAGCAGTCCGACGAACGGCGCCGTCGCACCGACCGTCGCGAGCACCGCGAGGCCGCGCTTCAGGTTCGTGATCTCGAGGAGCATGTTGCGCTCGACCGCGCGCTCCGCCGAGTTGATGTCGGCGACCGTGACCGAGCCGTCCTGGATCAGGGGCTTCACTTCCTGTAGCGCGCCGCCAAGGACGAGCGCGACGTGCGACCGCTTGTAGCTCTCGGCGAGACGGATCGCTTCGGTGAGGTTGTCTTCCTCGAGGAACTGCGAGAACTCGGGCGCGAACTTGATGGTCTCCTTCTGAGCCTTTCGAAGGTTCCACCACTTCGAGACCATGATGGTCAGCGAGTAGATGGACATGATGGCCATGACGAAGACGATGCCTTTGGCGAAATTGCCCATCTGGTGCCAAAGATCGATAAGCGAGAGATCCATGGTTTGCTCCGAAAGGTGATTACTTGTTGAGACCGAACACGAAGGGCATCTGGACGAGCTGTTTCACTTTGCGGCCGCCGACTTCCGCCGGATAGAAGCGCATGTTGGCGAGCGCCGACTTCACGGAGTTCGTGAAGAGGTCGTGGCTGGACTTGAGCACCTTGAAGGTGTTCATCTCCGCGCGACCAGTGGTGTCGACGACGAATTGCGCGAGCACTTCGCCTTCGACGTTGGCCGACCGGAGCATGTCGGGATAGCGCGGCCGCGGATTATCCGGCAGTGCAGCGACTTGCTTCTCGACCTGGAACTCGAAGTACGGTTGATCGCTGACGGGCTGCGGCGTTCCACCAACGACACCCTTCGCGATACCACCCGCGACGCCCTTACCCGAGAAATCTTCCTCGTTCGTGACCTTCTTCGAGAGGTCGATATCGGGTAGTACATCCGGGATCTTGATCGGTGCCGTGAGCACCTGGAAGCCCTTCGGCGGCGGCGCCTTCACGACGACGTCGGGCGGCGGCGGCTTGGGCTCTTCCTTCGGCGGCGGCGGCTCGTCCTTCTTTTTCATTTCGACGAATTCCACCTTCTCCGCCTTCGGCTTCTCGATGGCGTCCTTCGCCTGCAGCGTCCCGTAGACCGCGCCGGAGATAAGGACCGCGTGCAGCACGGCGCTGAAAAGCACGCCTCCTGCTCGCTTCTGCTTCTTGGCCTTCGACTCGATGAGGTTGTCGAACATGTCCTTTGCGACCTAGTTCGGGTGCGTGTGACCGGGCGAACTATTCGTCGTCAAAGGTATTTTCGCGAGCTATCAGCGGAATGTCCGGTTCATTAAGAATCGGTGAAGTCGCTGTTAGAATCACCTTTACCGCCGCTGTCGCGTGAGGCGGTCAACGTCGCCGTCTCAGCGCGATCCGTCGCCTCATCGTCGTCGCTCTGCACCGTCGGCAGGATGATCGTGAACATGCTTCCGCGCCCGAGACGCGACTGCACGGTGAGGGTGCCGCCGTGCGCCTGCACAATCCACTGGGCGATGGAGAGACCGAGGCCAAATCCGCCGCGGTCGAGCGCCCAGGAGTCCACGCTCATGATGCGCCGCGAGCGCACGCGATCGGCGCGCCAGAATCGCTCGAACACGTGAGCCAAATCCGACGCGGCGATGCCGATGCCGGTGTCCCGCACGGTGATCGCGACCTCGTCGTGTGGACGGCGCGTGAGCGACATCTCCACGTGTCCGCCGCGGGGCGTGTACTTGATCGCGTTGGTGATGAGGTTGAGCAACAGCTGTCGCAGCCGGGCGGGATCACCGAGCACGGTCGCGTCCTCGCACTCGGGCAGCTCGATCGTGAGGCCGGCATCTTCGCCGAGGATGACGGCCGTCTCGAAGATGTCGCGCACCACCGGCCCGAGACGCACCGGCTCGCGATGCAGGTCGTACCGTCCCTCGTCGGCGCGGGCGAGCGTGAGCAAACTCTCAACAAGGTCGGCCATCCGCGCCGTCTCCTGCAGCGCCTCCTCGAGCGCGACCATGCGCTCGGCGGGGGACGTGCCCGGATGCATCGCCCGCTCGACGTCGGCGCGGAGCACGGTGAGGGGCGTCTTGAGCTCGTGGCTCGCGTCCGCGGTGAAGCGGCGCAGCGCGGTGAAGGAGCCCTCGAGGCGCGCGATCATCGCGTTCAGCGTCGCCGACAGGCGCGAGAGCTCGTCGCCGCTCGGCGCGACGGGAAGCCGCCGGTGCAAGCTCCGGCCGTCGGTGATGGCCTCCATTTCGTTGATCAGCTCATCGACCGGGCGAAAGGCGCTTCCGGCGACGAAGTACGCGACACCTAACGACACGAGGAGGATGACCGGGGCGATCGCGAGCAAGGTGCCAAGCAAGAGATGTGGCGCGATGTCCGCGACATCGGTCGGCAGGCCGCCGACGACGCGGAAAATGCTCCCGGCGTTCGGATCGCGCCGCGCGACCAGCATCAGCCGTCCCTTGATGAGCGAGTCGCCGGTGAGCGGCAAGCGCGCCGCCGATGTGCCCGGGCGCAACTGGAACGCCACGCTATACAACTCCTGCTGATCCTCCGCGGCCAGTAAGCGCACCGCGCTCGAGGAGTACAGCAACCGCCCAAGACTGTCGAGGACGACAAAGTAACCGGGGTGGCGATCGAGCTGCTCGCCCAGTTCCTGCGGCGAGAGTCGCTTGCCGCTGTACGTCGCGTTGCGAATCGTCGCGAGCACGTCGTCGCCCAACGCGGCCGATTGCTCGAAGAGGCCTTCATCCGCTTCCGCCCCGCGCGCCACGTACAACGCCACCGCGAACGCGATCAGCGCCGCCGTGAGCACGACGAGGTACGAGATCGTTAGGCGAGTCCGTGTCGACGCCATATTCCGGCCGCCACTCTCAACTGTCCTTGATCATATAACCAACGCCACGGACCGTCGTGATCATCTTGTGCACGTGCTTCGCGTCGATCTTCTTGCGGAGATGGTTGATCACGACGTCGACGATGTTCGTGCCGGGGTCGAAGTGATACCCCCATGCGTACTCGGTGATCAACGTCCGGCTCATGACGCGGCTGCTGTGCCGCATCAGGTACTCGAGCACCGTGTACTCCTTCGGCGTCAGCTCGATCAGCTCGCCGCTGCGCCGGACTTCGCGCGTGCTCTGATCGAGCTCCAGGTCGCCGACGCTGAGCTTGTGCGGCGCGATCGTTTGTGGGCGGCGCGACAACGCCTCGACGCGGGCGAGCAGCTCCTCGAACGCGAAAGGCTTCGTGACGTAGTCGTCGGCGCCCGCGCGCAGCGTCGCGACCTTGGCATCGACCGCGTCCTGCGCCGTGAGCACGAGCACCGGCTTCTCGAAACCCTTCGCTCTCAGGCTATTCAAAACCTCCAGGCCCGGCTTCTTCGGCAGTCGCATGTCGAGGATGACGAGGTCGTACGCCTCCGAGCTCGCCCGGCGCTCCCCCTCGTCTCCATCGACGACGAGGTCCACCGCATATCGTTGTTCCTCGAGTCCACGCTTCACGTACTGCCCGACGGTGGGATCGTCTTCGATTACGAGAATGCGCATGCGGGCGTGTCGCGTGGCGCGTGGTGCCTGGCGCGTGGAAAAAGGAAGCGCGGTAAGCGAAGCTTACCGCGCGACAATGCACAACGCTACACGCGACACGCGACGCGCGACGCGCTAATGCCGTTTCGGTCGTCGGAATCCGTACTCGCGAATCTTGCGGTACAATGTCTTCGACGAAATACCCAGCACGTCCGCGGCCTTGCCCTGGTGCCACTTCGTCTGCAACAACACCGACTCGATGTGGCGACGCTCCAACTCCTCGAGTGTGAGCTGCCCGCCGACCATCGATGCCGGTGAGCCCGGCGAGGCGGCCAGGTTGAGCGGCAGATCCTGCGCGCGAATCAATCGCCCACGGGCCAACAGCACGGCACGCTCGATCACGTTGCGCAGCTCGCGAATGTTCCCCGGCCACTGATACTCCTGCAACAGTGCGAGCGCGTCCGGCGCGAGCGAGGACGTATCCGTCGCACCGAATCGAGACAGGAAGTATTCCGCGAGCAGCGGAATGTCGACGGCGCGCTGCCGCAGCGGTGGGAGCGCGATCGTGATCGTGTTGACGCGATAGAGCAGGTCGTCGCGGAACTGGTTGTCGCGCACCGCCGCTTCCAGGTCGCGGTTGGTCGCCGTGACGAGGCGGACGTTCACTTCGACCTTCTGCGTCCCACCGACACGGAAGAAGCTTCCCTGCTCCAGCGCACGGAGCAGCTTCGCCTGCATCTTTCCAGTGAGCGCGCTGATCTCGTCCAGGAACAACGTGCCATTCGCGGCGACCTCGATGAGTCCTGACTTTCTCGCGGTGGCGCCGCTGAACGCGCCGCGTTCGTGTCCGAACAGCTCCGTCTCCACCATGTTTTCGGCGAGCGTCGCGCAGTTGAGATCCACGAGCGGTCCGACGCGGCGCGACAGCCGATGAATGGCGCGCGCGACGAGCTCCTTGCCCGTGCCCGACTCACCGACGACGAGGATCGGCGTATCGCTGGGCGCCGCGCGCTCCACCATCGATAGCACCGCGCGCATCGGCGCGTATTGCGTGATGATCTCCGGCGCCGCGTCGACGCGCGACAGCCGCGCATGGAGATACTGGTTCTCCTTGGCGAGCTGGCGCTTCTCCCACGCCCGCCTCACGAGCACGTCGATCTCCGCCATACGATAGGGCTTCGACATGTAGTCGTACGCGCCGAGCTTCATCGCCGTGATCGCGGTCTCGATGGTTCCGTTTCCGGTGATGATGATGATCTCGGGTGCTTCCGGCTCCTCACGCACCTGTCGCAACACCTCGAGCCCATCCATCTCCGGCATCACGATGTCGAGGAGGGCGACGTCGAAAGTCTCGGCGCGCAGTGCTTCGAGCGCGGCGCGGCCGTCGGAGACCGATGTTACCTGATGGCCACGACCGGCGAGGAAGCTCGTCAGGATTTGCCCGAGATGCTCTTCGTCTTCGGCAACGAGGACACGGATGCGGCTCTGATCGGGGGCAGCGAGCGGCGCCTTGGGAATGGGCGTCTGCGAGACGTTCGGTCTCGTGGGGGTTGCGAGAGTCATACGGCGGCACGCAGTGGTTGAGCGGTTGCCGCGGGAAGCACGATGCGGAAGACGCTTCCCTTCCCGATGACGCTCTCGACTTCGATGCGTCCGGAGTTCTCGGCAACCAGTGAGTAGCAGATGGACAGGCCGAGGCCTGTGCCCCGGCCCGGAGGCTTCGTCGTGTAAAACGGTTCGAAGATCTTCGACAGCTCGGTCGCGCGAATCCCTTCGCCATGATCCACGACTTCGGCGATCACCGAACCTCGACTCGCGTCGGCGCGCGTGCGAAGGACGATGGTGCCACGATCGTTCATCGCGTCCATGGCATTGATCAACAGCGCCATGAGCACCTGAACGAGCTGTTCCTCGCTCGCCGATACGAATGGCAACGAGGCTTGCGTCTCCAGCTGAACCTTCAGCTTCTTGAAACGGGAGTGATGCTTGAGCAGAAAGAGCGTCTTCTCGAGCACACTGTTCATGTCGAAGAGCGTCCGCTCCGACTTCTTCGGCCGGCTGAAATCGAGCACGCCGTCGACGATGCCCTTGCACCGCTGTACCTCGTGCTCGATGAGGTGCAGCGATTCGGGGAGCGAGCTCGCCAGGCGAGGCGACGCGAAGCCCTCCTCGTTGACGACGAGCGCGAGCGTCTCGGCGCAGGCACCGATCGTTGCGAGCGGATTGTTGATCTCGTGCATGACTCCAGCCGCGAGCGTGCCGATGGCGGCGAGCTTCTCCGCCTGCGCGAACCCTTCCTGCGCCTGACGCCACTCGGTGACGTCTTCGCCGATCGTGATGACGTGCGTCACCTCGGTGTCGTCGAGGCGCATCGGAATCTTGGTTATGCGGTACGTGCGCAGCTCACCAGAAGCACTCGACTCGATCTGAAATTGCTGCATGTGGCCGGTGCGGAAGACGTCCTCGAACTCGCCACGCAGCACGTCCGCCGGCTGGCGGTGAAGGATCTCGAAGATCGTGCGGCCGATCGCCTCTTCGCGCGAAACACCTTGCATGCCCGTCTCGCGCTTGCGATTCCACGCTTGAATGCGGTACTGCCGATCGATCACATAGAGGCCAACGGGGAGCGAATCGATGATCTTGGCGGTGAAGCGCCGTTGCTCCTCGATCTCCATCGTGCGATCGACGACTTCACTTTCGAGACGACGCGCGTATTCGGCGGCGCGGAGCGGCGTGGCGAGCAGGTCGGCAACGACGTAGAAGAAGACGCGCTCATCCGCGTTGAGCGGTTCGGCACGTCTCAGGACGAGGGCGCCCAATACGCGGTGCCCGGTGAGGAGACGCACGGCGACGAAGCCGCGGCTCGAATCAGCGCCGTCGACGAGAAATGCGGCGACGCCCTCTGCATCGACCGCCTCGGTGCCCACACCCCACGCTCGACGAAGCCGAACGCGAGCTGTCGTGCCCCGATCGTCCTGGGAGCCGAGCCACACCGCGACCTCCTCGCCGTCGAGGAGCGCGTTGACGGACGCGAGCACCGTCGGCGCCACGGCGGCGATGGACTCGCCCGTCGCGAGGGTGGTCGCGATCTCGGCGATTGTAGCAAGCCCCGGCGTCGTTGACGTCGGGGCTGAAATGCGCCGCGCTGGCTTGTGCCGGGGCCGAGGAGAGGGTGACAGGTTCGGAGGGGGTTCGAGGCGGACAGAACCGTGAGTCCTTCTTGGTCAAGATGACCGACCGCCCCCCGAGGTAACGAATTGCTAGGTCAGACGATCGACTTCGGCGAGGATCTCTTGATTCGTGCGTTTATTGCTTGGGTTTTCCTCGACGTGTGCCCACCGAACCACACCGTCGCGGTCGAGCAGGAAGTACGCGCGATTGGAGAAGAAGCGATCCTCGTTGAGGACGCCGTAACGGATCGTGACCTCGCGCTTGAAGTCGCTCAGGAGGTCGACCTTCATCTGGTATTTCTCCTTGTACTCCTTGAGCGAGTACGTCGAGTCGACGCTGATGGGCAACACGACTACGCCGCGAGACTCGAACCCCGACCAGTCGTCGCGCATCTCACACAGTTCCGCGGTGCAGGTCGAGGAGAAGGCGAGGGGAAAGAACGCGATCAACACGGGTTTTCCTCGAAGCTGCGAGAGTGTGACGCGCTCACCGGACGTCGATGGGAGCGTGAAATCGGGTGCGCGTTCGCCGACCTGCGGGGGCGCGGGCTGTGTCGAGCTGCTGATGGCGCTCATCATGATGAAGTTCGGATGTCGTGGTGGTGACGGGACCCGACTACAAGCTAATCCGCTGAAACGGGACACAGATATTCGGCGACAACACGTCGTCGATCGCGGCGCGAGCACGACACGTGCTACCCTGACGGCCTTAGCGTCACGGCGCGCACTGTCACTCCCTCCTGAGATGCAACGAGCGTGAGCGAGAAGGATCTTGGCGGCGACGAGAACGTGCCCCGGGTGACTCCGGAGATGGTGGAGGACTGGCTCCGCCACGCGCAATTGCGCGCGGTGAACCTGTACTATCTCTCGGGCGATCCGAATCCCGTGCACCGCGACCGGGCGATGACGGAGATGACGATGGCGCTTCGTGAGGCACTCGAGGAAGTGCGGGTGGTCGCGGAGCAGATGCGGCGCGATGCCGACCAGGGGCGCGGCAAATCTCGACGAAGCACGTCGGCCTCACGAGAAGAGGTGAGCGCGGAGCGGCGTCCGCTCGACCGTGACTGAGCCCTGGGCTCGGCGCGAGTGCATTGGCGGCGAACGAATGTATCGGTCAGTCCGCCGCCTAACGCGAGACAGCGTGACCCGTGCTGACACTTTCCAGACTTCGTAACTGTGCGTCAGCGCACGCGGTCGAATGATGCCCGGCACTATCTTCCAATCACCTACCACTCAGACGAGCGGCGCGTGAGGCGTCTCGTCTGCCCGCACGCACCGTCTGCGCAGTACCTCATCCAACAGCCGACGCAGGTTGCTGGCCGATGCCCAATTCCGAGCTGGAACACCAACCCTTCGACGAGGACGAGAAACCCGAGGCTCCTGACCGGCCTTCGGGAGACATGCGCGCGCCGTCGCCTAACGAGAACGCTCCACCGGTATCCAGGGACGCGAAGATCTTCCAGGACGCCGAAGGCGTCACCTGGTGGGTCCACGAGGTCGATGGCGAGCAGATGGGAACGGTCGGTACGGGCTGCCTCCTGATCGTGTCGGCGAACGAATTGCGCCGGCTGTGGAAGTACCCGGCGAATTGGCGGAGCCTGTCACCCGAGGAGCTGTTGCGATTGCGGTGACGCGGCGCGCCGGCCAACGAGTTTGGCAAGCATGAGATACCTCCGCAGTCTCCTCGCTTTTTCGATCTGGGTGCTCGCGTCGTGCGATCGGTCCGCGGCGCCGACGGCGCTCGACGGGTACTGGGTGCACGTTCGCGCCGCTGAAGAGCCGCCGGGGTTCGGACTCGGCATCGTCTTCACGACCAGCGACAGGGAAATCAGCGGCAGCGGGACCTGGCAGGGCGAAGCGGGGCCCAGTGGCACCCTAACGGCGATCGGCGGCATCGAGCACGGCACGGTCACGCTCGATCTCACATTTACACAAGTGCTCAACGGCGTTCCGCAGCAGGGCAGCTTCGTCGAGCATTTCGTCGGCACGTTCACGTCGTACGACGATCTCGAGGGTACGACGACGCAGAATGGGCAAACAGGCATGCTGCATCTGCACCGAAGCGCGGGTCCGTAGGTCGTCGGCCCCCTCTCGAACGAGAGAGCCGGCTTGCTCGGGGCAAGCCGGCTCGTTTCGCGAGCGCGAGAACCGTCAGCGAATGAGCGCGGTACGCGCGTTGGCAATCAGGTAGGACGCCGTCTGCTTGATACCGCCTGTCGTCCCGCCCTTGACGATGGCGGAGTAGTCGCGGAACCACTGGCCGTCGGGGCCGCATACCCACTTGTTGCCGTTGACATCCGTTGCCCTCTCGCCGGGCAGGAAGAACTCGTACTGCCCCGGGCCGACCTTGGCCGCGCAGCGTACACCGGGATCCGTGGGTCCAACCGGTTCCTGAGCACTCGCCTTGGTCGAAGTGACGAAGAGAGCCACCGCGGCCAGCGCGATCGCGAAGAGGTGAGTGCGGAGGTCGGAAACGTTCATCGCTTCGCTGTGAAGACGCTCGTTGGTACGCATGGCTTCCTCCGAGATGTTATTGGTTGCCGATCTGGGGCTCACGATACGGACATCTCGGCGCAGCGGAAATGCTTCAAGTTCCGCGCATGTTGTAACCAAAGTTGCTTCGAGACAGACGGTGATCTCCGTTGAGCAAGTTAAAAACACCACGCGCCCGGATCACTCCGGGCGCGCGACGAATGTGACGTTCGACACAATCTGCTCGCGACGAACGTCGGTTGATCGTTACTGGCTCACGCTAGAAGAAGGTGCCGGAGGTGCGAGGAGTCGAACGCGTCTGCTCAAGCTCCTCGACCGTGAAGTCCACGGTCTCGACCTCTTCCCCCGTCTGCTCGCGAATCTGCTTCCTTTGCGCTTCGGTGAGCTCGAGGCGGACTGTCTTGCGGCTCTTTCTCGGCATGGATCCCTCCCGCCAACACGTGGGCCAATGATACGCGCGCCGGCCGCGGCGACGATGCCTCAGGGTCGCGGCGGCGTGTAACCAAAGTCACAACTGGCTGTCAAGCCGAACGCGCAGGGTTCGGCCGTCCATGCGAATCGATTCCTCCTCCTCGAGCAGCTCCTTGACGGCGCGCGAGACGACCACCCGCGTCGAGCCGACGCGCTCGGCGAGCTCCTGGTGGGTTGGGCGAGGGGCCACGTATTCGTCACCGTGCACCGGCGAGCCGTTGTTCTGCGCGAATTCAATGATCGCCGCCCGCACCCGACGCTTCACCGGGAGGAGGGTCTGCATTCCCACGCGCTCATAGACGCTCCTCAACATGCGCACAAGGGCCGCGGTGATCGTCTGCTGCAGCAACGGATGCTCCGTGATCCACGCCTGAAACCGCTCGCGCGGGACGACACCGAGGCGGCAGCTCGAGAGAGTGATGGCGGTTCCGTTGTTGGGGCCTCCGTCCAGGGTGGCGATCAAGCCACACACATCACCCGGACCGAAGACTTCGAGCGCGAACTCGCGCCCGTCGTCGGCGGCAACGGTGAGCTTTACGCGGCCGTTGATGACGACGTACGCGGCGAAGCAGGGGTCGCCGTCATGGAACAGGATGTTGCCCTTGGGGAAGGTGCGGCAAATGGCGATCCCGGCGAACGAGCGGCGCGTCGCGTCGTCCTGCTCTTGCAGGAAGAACACTCTTGGCAGGACTTCGAGCAGATCTTGCATGGCGGCGTCTCACACTGGCTGCCGGGCGACCGAAGGCTAATGTGCCGACGCCGTGTGACGCGCGGTAGATCGCCCGCGCCAGACGACAAAGACCAGCCGCTCGACTGCGACTGGTCTTGGCTTTTGGAGTGGAGCGTACCGGGATCGAACCGGTGACCTCCTGGTTGCAAACCAGGCGCTCTCCCAGCTGAGCTAACGCCCCAATT
>DATBHD010000162.1:0-8012 GCA_036557635.1 Gemmatimonadaceae bacterium | reverse complement strand
TCGGGACGCCGTACGCGTCCTCTCCTTCCCGCAGAACCGCCAGCAACACCAACTGCTCGAATTCGCCGAGCATGGGCGCCTCGATATCCTAGACTATGTCTACTATATGCGCGGACCTGCTCGGCGCAAGGAGTAGAAAAGACGAGCCCTTCTCGGCTCGCTCTTCTCGGCTCGTCGTCGGCGATCTAGAGGCCCATTCTCCGTCTCAGCCGCTCAAATCTCGGCGAGCTCCGAAGCGGGTCGAGGATCGGATTCACATCCATGTACGCCAGCCAACCCCGGCGTTCGTCGCAGGATCGTTCGGCAAAATCGAGCGCTTGCTCGTACTCGCCGATACCGAGACAGACCGTCGCGAGCGCGACGGGCGAGATGTACTGCTCGCGCCGGCGCGTCTCGAGCTCGGCGAGGATCCGGCGCGCCTCCCGAATCTGCCCCGACCGACCGAGGGCGTAGCCGAGGGTCGCGAGCGTGTACGCGCTGGAACCCGGGAGCGCGGTGGCGTCGCGCAGGACCTCTTCCGCGTCCAGCCACTTCTCTTCCATCGCGAGGATCAAGCCGAGGACGCGGTACGTCTCCTCGGCGGCAGGCGCGAGGGTCATGGCGCGACGGGCGTGGTACCGCGCCCGGTCGAAACGCCGGGCGTAGTAGTACATGTACGCGAGGCTGCGTCGCGCGGAAACCGAGGCAGGATCGAGCTCCTGAGCCGTGTGCGATTCGATGAGCCCCTCCTGAACGTCCCCGCGCGCGGCGAGGAGCGCCGCGTACCACTGATGCGCCGTCGCATACCGATGATCCAGCTCGATCGCGCGGCGGAACTCGCGCGCCGCGTCGGCCCACTTCCACTCGTAGATGAAGAGCACCCAGCCTAACGATGTATGCGCCTCCGCGACCGTCTCGTCGATCGCGAGCGCCCGCTCGGCATATTCGCGCGCCTTGGCGAACCCTTCGTGCACCGGCACGCTGCGATAGTCGACGTGCAGGGCGTATGCGTCGGAGAGCCCCGTGTACGCGAGCGCGTAGCGCGGATCGGCCTCGATCGCCTGCTGGAAGAAATCCATCGCTTCGGCGACGCCTTCGTTCGTGCGCTTGTTCCAGGCGTGGCGTCCGCGGAGATAGAGCGCATATGCCGTTACGCTCTCGGTGTAGCGTTTTTGCTTCCGCCGCGACGGGTCACCGAAGGATTTGGCGCGCAGCGTCGCGACGATCGTCTGCGCGATCTCGTCCTGCACCGCGAACACGTCCGCGAGCTGGCGGTCGTAGCGCTGCGACCAGAGGAGCCGGCCGTCGTCGGTGGAGGTGAGTTGGGCGGTGACGCGCAGCTGCGCCCCGATCTTCCTCACCGTGCCCTCGAGGACGACGGTCGTGCCTAACAAGGAGCCGATCGCACGCACGTCCAACGGCTTGTTCTTGAGCGAGAACACGGATGTCCGCGACGCGACGCGCAGCCCTTCGACCTTCGCGAGCGCGTCGATCAACTCGTCGGTGATGCCGTCGCTCAGGTACTCGTTCTCCGGATCGGGGCTCGCGTTCACGAACGGGAGCACGGCGATGCTGCGGGCCGCGTCGATGGGATGGATGACCGGCAGATCGGCGGCGAGCGCGGTGCTGAATTCGGCGACCGTTGCATAACGATACGCCGGATCTTTGGCGAGCGCGCGCGCGAGCACCGACTCCGCGGCGACGGAAGCATCGGGGCGCAGTGCGCGCACCGGCCGCGGGATCTCCGTGACCTGGCGCGCCATCGTCGATCGCGGGCTGCCGCCGCGGAGCGGCGGTTCGCCGGCGAGCATCTCGTAGACGACGCACGCCAGGCTGTACACATCGCTGCGCGCATCGACGTCGCCGCCACTCGCCTGCTCGGGGCTCATGTACTCCGGCGTACCTAACGCGATGCCGGCACCCGTGACCGGCCCTTTCATCGGACGACCATGCTCGTCGGTGGCGCACATCGCGCGCGCGACGCCAAAATCGGCGAGCAACGCGTGCCCGTCGGCGAAGAGAATGTTTTCCGGCTTCACGTCGCGGTGGACGAAGCCCTCGCGATGCGCATAGTCGAGCCCCGCTCCGACCTCCCCCGCGATGCGCACCGCCTCGCGCTCCGACAGGCGCCCGTCCGACCGTAGGCGATCGCGCAGCGACCCACCCGGCACGAATGGCGACACATAGTAGAGCCACCCGTCCGCGTCGCCGGAGTCGATGAGCGGAACGATGTGCGGGTGCGCGAGCCGCGCCGCGATACGAATCTCGCGGAGGAATCGATCAGCTCCGACGGACGCGGCGAGCTCGGGACGCAACACTTTGATCGCGACCTTCCGGCCGTGCTTTTTCTCTTCGGCGAGATACACGGTCGCCATCCCTCCCGCGCCGAGCTCACGCTCGACGGAGTAGCGGGAGGCGAGTGGACTACCTGGATGCGGACTCGCGGTCGTTGTCACAGAGCGAAATATGCGCTGGGCCGACGTCGTCGGTCAGTGACGGCCAAATGTCCGCGACGGTGGACGGCGGGGCGAGGCACGATCGATGGGGCCAATCGCCCGGCCAGTGTCACATCCACAATCCCCGTCGATAGTTGCCTCTCGCGTGGCCTCGTTTGGCGGCGGCGCTGGCGCGCGCTCATCGCTCGGCGCGGGCGTTGCTTTTCCAGTGAGTGAAAGTGGCGCACAAGGAGGCGCATATGACAATGATTCGTTCGACTTTTCGGGTGTTCTCGTTTGCGTTCCCGCTCGTGATCGCCGGTGCGCCGGCGCTCATGGCGCAGAACCGCACCCTGTTCACTTGGACCGGCCGCGTCGATCGAGAAGTCCAGATCTCGATGCGAGGGCGCGACGTCTGGACCAATGGCACCGATCGTCAGGACACGCGAGGTCGCGCGAACGTCGAGTCGGCGCTTCCCCATTCCGACGGCTACGTGCGCGTACAGGCGCTCGATGGACGAGGTGACGTGTCCGTCGTGCAGCAGCCAGCGGCGTGGAATAGCTACACGACGATCGTTCGTGTACGGGATCGAAGCAGCGGCTCCGACCGATACCGCGTGAACGCCTACTGGGATTCTCGCAACGGCGACGACCGCGGCGGGTGGGGAGGGGGAGGCCGTCCTGACGGTGACGACAATGGCGGCTGGCACCGCGGCTCGGACGGCTATCCGTCACGCATCGATCCGCGCGATCGATCGAACGGGGGCTGGGGCTACGGCAACGGCAGTGGCGTTGGCAGCGGGGCCGCCCTGCGCTGGTCGGGAAGCGTCGATGGCGAGGTCGAGATTCGTCTGCAGGGTCGTCGCATCAACGAGCGCGTCCTGAGCGGCGGCGTGATCAGAGACGAGCGCAGTTCGGTGGTCGGCGACATGCCGCGTCGCGATGCGCAAGTTGTCATCGCGCAGCGACAGGGTCGCGGCACGGTGTACGTGGCACAGCAGCCTTCGGCGTACAACGGATACACGACTGTGATTCGTGTCCGTGATCCGCAAGGCGGGTACGGGTACTACGACTTCGAGGTCGACTACCGATAGAGGGTGGAGGGTGGAGGGTGGAGGGTGGAGAGTAGAGGGTTGAGGGTCGGGGGTTGAATGCGCCATGCGCACAACGCTCGACCCTCGACTCTCTGCTCTCTACTCTCTGCTCTCTACCCTCTGCTCTCTACCCTCAACCTTCAACCCTCCACCCTCTACCCTCAACCCTCAACCCTCCACCCTCCACCCTCTACCCTCAACCCTCAACCCTCTACCCTCCACCCTCCACTCTCGGCGCTCTACTCGTGCGCTACTCTTCCGCCGGCGGCCCACCGGTGCGCGCGACCTGATCAGCTTTGATCTTCGCCGAATCGAACTTCTGCGCGCTCGACAGCATCTTGTCGATCGTCTCATCGAAGTCCGCGGTTGGCTTCCGTTGAAAGCGCAGCGGATTGATGCGGGCCACGACGAACGCCTTGAGGTACGGACTCTCGAAGCCGCGGGACTTGAGCGCTTTCACCGCGTCGTTCACCGCCTCGTTGAGCGCGAGGAGCTTCGCGGCACGCTCGCGACGCGTCTCCAGCGCTTTCGGCAACTTCGTCGAGAGGAACTTGTCGCAACGCTTGAGGACGGGATGGTACGCCCCGCCGGAGAATCGGCCGTTCTGCTGGTAGCAGATGCCTAACGTGACGAGCGCGGCCTCCTCGAACTCGATTGCGAAATCCTTTTCCGGGCGGTCGTCGAGCTCGGCCAACGCCTCGGCGAGCCGCACGACCTCGAGCGCGCGCTCGCGGAGGTTGTGCGCCTTCTCGGTGTTGAGGAGGAGAATCCTGTGCGCGACCTCCTGCTCCGGCACGACCAGCGCGACGATCGACTTCGCGCCGAGCTGGCGGAGAGCGCCGAGGCGGTGATAACCGTTAGGCGACCAGTACTTGCCGTTGCCGGCGGAGACGGCGATCACGGGATCGAGGAATCGGTCGAGCGCATCGATCGCCTTGGCGAGCCGCCCGACGTGCGCCTCGGAGAGATCACGCTGATAGGGCGTCGGCTCGACGCGATCGAGCGGGAGCCCGGCCAGGATCTGCCAGTGGCCTCCGAGGGGATCGCGATACGTGGCGAGCACCGTGCCGCCGTCGTCGGCAATGGTGCTCGCGAGCGCGGCGACGGATGCCGGGGGCGCCTGGCTCGTTAGGCGACGGGCCTCCAGCCCGCGCGACGCCGCGGGGACTTCGACTTTCTTCTTCCTGGCTCGTTTCGCGGTAGCCACAGTGCGCTGAAATGTCGCTCAACCCCGCCGCACGCGCACCTCGTCGCGCTGGTTCTGCACCACGATCGGCTCCGCGGCGCCGGGACCCAGCGCTGGAAATTGCTGCGCTCCGTTCAGCCCCGGCCCAGCCGCCTCGACGCCCTCTCCTCCGGAGGCTCCTTCGCGCTGCGTCATGAGCTTCGTGATGAAGCGCTGTCCCTCCGACACGCGCTCCATCTCGACGGCGATCGTATCGACCGCCTGCTCGAGGCGCTCGAGGCGGTGCGACGCGTCATCCCACCCCCGCGGCGTGGCCTGCCTAGTCGATCGATGCCAGATCAGGCGTCCGAAGACGCCTGCGAGCGGGGCGAGCACAACGACGATGAAGACGATCGAGACGGCGGTGACCTGACCCGAATTCATGTTGAACGGCTGAAAAGGGACGCCAGTCGACGTGGTCAGGACGGGCGAGTTCGTGAGTGCGCGGCCGGACTCGGCAAGGTCCAGCTCCATTTGTGCGATGCGCTGATCCAGGACGCCGAGCTGCTGCTGGAGTCCGGTGCGATCTGCTCCTGTCGCGCTCTCGTACTGTCGCGCCAGGGCGCGGCGCCGACTCATGACGTTCTCGATCTGATTCGAGAGCTCCTGTCGGCGCGCGCGCAGGTTCGCGACTTCTCTCGCGGTCTGCGGGACGGTGAACGTTATGAAAGGCGAGAGCGTGGCGGGAGGCGGTGCGGCTACCGGAGGAGTCGGCGGTCCGGGGGTCGTGGGCGCCTGTGGGGTCAGTGGCATGCGGGCCCCTACGGGATGGGTTGTGTGGAGGTTGCAGGAGGCGGAGGCACTCCTGCAACCGTCTACCTGCACCAGCGTCGGTCGGTCGACTGGATGCGACAGGTTCCCTGCACGTCACGTCCACCAGTAGCCGGTGCGACCGTCGACGTCGACAGGGGCAGCCGCAGGTGTGAGACTAGAAAATCGCCGACGCGACGCTCGTATTCCAGCGGCGTGAAGTCATGCAGGTCTTCGTGGCCCGCACCGTTGACTTCCCACAAAAGCTTCGGCCCCGCCGCGCGCGCGAAGAGCGCCCGCGACTCGTCGAGGCGGGTGTATCGGTCGTCGGTTCCGGCGATCAGCAGCAGTGGTTCGCCAATCTTGGCGATGTGGTCGATCGGCCGGAGTCGCGCCGGATCGACGCCGATCCTGGGAGCGACGAATTGAATCAGCAGTGGTGTCACCGCTGCACCCAGGAAGCCAAGTGGCCCGAGCCACGTATCGATCCTGTCGCCGACGGCATCATTGAACGTCGGATATACCGACTCGAGAACGAGCGCGTCCGCCGCGAGCGGCTTGTCGCCGACCAGGGTGGCGGCGCCACCCATCGACACGCCGATGATACCGACGCGCTCGCCGGGTGCCGATTTGCGGAGAAAGTCGAGCGCGGCCGCGGCGTCGAGACTCTCGAGCTCACCGAAGGTGATGTGGTCGCCAGGGCTCTCACCTTGCGCCTGGAAGTCGGGCGCGAGGATAGTGAAGCCTTCTCGATGGAGGAAGCGCGCTCGCGTCAACATGCTTGCGCGATTGCCGCCCATGCCGTGGAGGAGCAGCACGGCACCCATGCCGGGTCGACCCAATGCGAGCCAAGCTTTGATGACGCTGCCCGAACGACTCGGAAAATCGACCGTTCTGGCCCCCAAGGCCGCCGGCGCACTCCCAACGATGCTCCGAGCCGGACGCGCCAACACGCAGGCCTGAGTCGCACCCAGAAACAATGCGGCGGTGAGCAAACGTACACTCAGCTGGGCGATCGATGTCGGTTTCATCGATCTCCTATTGAGCACGAGCCGTTCCGGAAGGTGCGGGGTCTCAAGAGATGTCGCATTTTGGGGTGACCGTGCGCGCTCGGCGCGTGTCCTTGTTGGCGAAGCTCACATGCCCTTCGGAATCGCCTGGCATACCGTGGTGCTGTTCTTCGGTCTCGTCGCCTTCACGCCGACGAGACTGGGAGATTTGCATTCGCATCCGATGCCGGTGGCGGACTACACGACCGCCCTCAAGCGCATCACGGCACTCCAGGTCCGGGAAGATAGCATCGTTGCGCCGGGCGGCGGCTCGATTCTGCTGACGCACGGACATCGCACGGCGCGGGTCATCGTCCTCTTCCACGGCCTCACCGACTCGCCGCTCCAGTACTTCCCCTTTGCGCAGCGGCTGTTCGCGGAGGGCGACAATGTCTTCGTTCCCCGGCTACCGCATCACGCCGAGCGCTCGGGGCACGTCGGATCACTCGGGAAGCTGACGGCGCAGGAGCTACGGGACCTCGGGGACGAGTCAGTGGACGTCGCACGAGGGCTTGGGGACACGGTGATCGTTTCGGGGCTGAGCGCCGGCGGCACCGTCGCCGCGTGGGTCGCGCAGTATCGCTCGGACGTGGATCGCGTCGTACTCGTCGCGCCGGCGCTGGAGGTGACGCACGTGCCGTCGCTCTTGCATGGCGCGGTGCTCCGGATCGCGCTGCGCGTGCCTAACGTCACGCGCGCCTCGCCGCGGGACAGCACGGAGCCGGACCGCGAGCCAGGCTGGGCGACGCATGCGGTCGCGCAAACGCTCGAGCTCGGCGCGGCCGTGCGCAGTGCCGCCGGTCAGCGGGCGGCGGCGGTGCACGACGTGACGGTGCTGCTCAACGCCTACGATCGCACGATCTCGAACGGCGCCGCGATCGATCTCGCGCGCCGGTGGCAGAGCCGCGGGGCGGTGACGCACATCTATGAGCTGCCCGATTCGCTTCGCCTGCCCCACGACGTGATCGACCCACGTCATCCGGGGAGCAATACGGAGGCGGTATATCCGGTGCTCGATGCGTTGATTGTGGGGAGCAAGCCGCCGGAGTGGGTTGGTGCGTTGAAGTAGAGGGGTTCGAACGGCGGGTACCGGCGTGAACGGCGGAGACCGCGTGAAGGGCGGAGATCGCGTGAACGGCGGGTACCGCGTGAAGGGCGGGTACCGCGTGAAGGGCGGGTACCGCGTGAAGGGCGGGTACCGCGTGAACGGCGGGTACCGCGTGAAGGGCGGATGCCGCGTGAACGGCGGGTGCCGCGTGAAGGGCGGATGCCGCGTGAACGGCGGATGCCGCGTGAACGGCGGATGCCGCGTGAACGGCGGATGCCGCGTGAACGGCGGGTGCCGCGTGAACGGCGGGTGCCGCGTGAAGGGCGGGTACCGCGTGAACGGCGGGTGCCGCGTGAAGGGCGGATGCCGCGTGAACAGGGGAGCGGTACTACTCGCGAAGCGTTACCGCCAGGGCGAGGTCGACGACGGTAT
>DATBHD010000161.1:0-1661 GCA_036557635.1 Gemmatimonadaceae bacterium | reverse complement strand
CCGAGTGCCGAAGAGGAAGACGTTGACGCGATCGCGGTCATTCGTGATCGCATGAAGAAAATGCATGAGCATTCGCGAATAGCGATCCATCGAACCCGAGATGTCACACAGCGCGACGAGCGGCGGCGTTCGCCGTCGCCGGTCGCGGCGGGCGAGCGGAGCAAGCGTCCCCCCGCCACCGAGCGTTCGTCGCATCGTCGCGCGTAGGTCGATGCGCGGGCCGTGCTCGGCCAGAATCGTCCGCCGCACGCGAAGCTCCGGCAGCGGCAGACGGAGACGCGCGAGCATCGCCTGAACGGCCGACAGCTCCGTTGGCGTCAGCGTCGCGAAGTCGCGGTATCGCAGAACGTCTCGTTGCGAGAACGTCATCGCCGCGTCGAAACGAACCTCCTTCGAATCGCTCTTCGGACGTGAGGATTGCTCGATACCCAGCGCCGACGCCAGGCGTCCGGAAACCTCAGGCTTCGATTCAGCCCGGCCGAAGACTTTCGGCAACTGCGCGGCGAGCTGCTTCTCATGGAAGCGTGGATGACGCCAGAAAAGTCTGAAGGCCTCGTCGAAGATGGGCCGATGCTCCTGTCGGGACACCAGCACTGCCTCCAACGCCGCGCGAAAGACTGCTCTGTCGTCGACGCCGACTGCATCCACCGCCTGCAGCGCTGTGAGCGTTCGCTCTGGGCCAACCGGCAGTCCGGCAGTTCGAAGAACGCGAACGAAATGCACGACATTCTCTGAGAAGTGTCCCGGTTCCCAGATCACTGTGCGCGTCCTTGCTCGGGGACTGCTGGCGCGACAAGCTGCGCGACCAGCTCCGGTGTCAGCGCGCCGACGTCGTCCTGGTACTTGAGCAACACACCCGCGGTGTCGGCGATCGTCTGTGCGTCGAGCGTGACTCGATCGAGCGCCACCAGCGCATCCGCCCAATCGATCGTCTCGGCGACGCCAGGCGATTTGAAGAGATCGAGCTCGCGCAGCCGCTGTGTGAAGGCGACGATCTCGCGTGCCATCGACGCCGAAGCGTGCGGGCACTTCCGCTGCACGATCGCCAGCTCACGCTCGGCATCAGGATATCCAATCCATTGATACAGACAGCGGCGTTTGATCGCGTCGTGGATTTCACGCGTTCGATTCGACGTGATCACGACGACGGGCGGCGCGCTCGCCTTGATCGGCCCGAGCTCCGGAATGGTGAGCTGATATTCGGCCAAGACCTCGAGCAGGTATGCCTCGAACGGCTCGTCGGCACGATCGAGCTCATCGATCAGCAGCACGGGCGGCACACCGTCTTCGGGAGAGATTGCATCGAGAAGGGGACGACGCAGCAGGAAGCGCGCGGCGAAGATGTCTTGTCCGAGCCGAGCACGATCGACATGCCTTTCGCCGCTCGCGCCCGCCTCAGCGAGGCGAATCTCGATCATCTGCCGCGGGTAGTTCCATTCATACGCCGCGGCGCTGACGTCTAGTCCTTCGTAACACTGCAGCCGAACGAGACGTCGCCCCAGCGCCGCGGCGAGCACTTTTGCAAGTTCTGTTTTTCCGACACCCGCCTCGCCCTCGAGAAACAGCGGGCGTTCCATCTTGAGGGCGAGAAATACGGCCGTAGCGAGCGGGCGGTCGGCGACGTAGTCCTGCCGATCGAGAAGGGCGACGACGTCGCCGAC
>DATBHD010000160.1:0-4245 GCA_036557635.1 Gemmatimonadaceae bacterium | reverse complement strand
TCGCACTCGTACTGGGCGCCGTGGCGCTGGTGGCGTCATATCTGCCCGCGCGACGCGCGACGCGGGTCGATCCGCTCGTCGCCCTGCGATCAGAGTGACGCGGGGAGGCACCGTTACCGCTCTTCCCTCTGCGTTCGTGTGCGTCATGCTTCTCACAACTACGAAATGACCTCGATAGCGAGATGAGCGAGTGGCTTCAGTGGACCTGTTGACCTCAACCGTTCCCGACGACCACCTCGATCGGCAGCGCGTGGTCGATGACGTAGTTGCCGTTGTTCGGATCATGTCGTTCGGGTTGGCGGCTGCCGTCCGCGCCCGTGGCCCGCGACAGTAGCGTGTAGCGTCCCGGCGTCTCTGGAGTGCGCCAGTCGAACGTCCAGCGTCGCCAGACGTAGCGCCGCGCGGGATCGAGAAAGGTCGCCGGGGACCAGCTCCGGCCGCCGTCGGTGCTCACGGACACGTCGGCGACCTCGGTGTCGCCCGCCCAGGCGAGGCCGACAACGGAGTATGTGTCGTTAGGCGCGATCGTCTCGAACACGCGGGGCCGGGTGATCTCCGACTTGAGCCGCATCGCACCCAACGGCCGGCGTACCGGCCTGCCGTGGCTCCGATCCCAGAACGCGTACTGCGACGTCTGCCAGTAGCCGTGAAATGGCTCTCGCACCGCCTGGATGCGGGTGAGCCATTTCACCGATGCCATCCCGTAGTATCCGGGAACGACGGCACGCACCGGATATCCGTGATGCAGCGGGAGATCACGGCCGTTCATCATGTAGGCGACGAGCACCTCGCGTTGCAGTGCCTTGTCGCGTGGAAGGCTGCGCGCGAAAGAGATCGCTTCGGGAGGCGGCGCGGGTTGCTCGTTAGGCACCCCTCGGTCGGCGCCCTCGAGCACGATCTCGAAGGCGTCCGCCGCCAGCCCGGCTCGCTCCAGCAGCGCGGGCAAGGGCACGCCGGTCCATTCGGCGTTGCCGACCGCGCCGAGCTCCCACTGGGTGCCGTGCGCCGGCGGCGCCAGAAAGATGCGGCTGTTGCCGGCGCACTCGAGCGTTGCCTCCCGCGTCTCGGACGGCATGCTCTTGAGCTGCTCCAGTGTGAACGACAACGGATTGCTCACGGCGCCATCGATGACCAGCCGGTAAGCTGCGGGATCGATCGTCGGCGCGGGGAAGTGACTGCGAATGAAAAAGAGGTCCGTCGGAGTGAGGTGAGAGTCGACCTGATCGAGCAGAGTCTCGAGGTTCGCGGGCTCCTTTTGTCGGATGACGAGTGCTACGGAATTGAGCTGCTGCGCTTCGGGCATCGTCTTTACTCCGTGAGGGGCTTCGAAAAAGCGCGCGTGAGTCGACGGAGTCGAATCTAAAGGTTGGCCTAAGGTCCAATGGGGAGCAGTTCGCCGGCCCGCACATTAGCAAGGCTCTTCCGGCGATGAAGCCCCATGACAGCATCAAGGGACGCGCGGCCGTCAGCTAAAACGAACCGACAAAGGAACCGGGTCGCCACCGTACGACGACGACGCACCATTCCGCGCGGCCGCACGACCATCTGCTGTCTATTTCTCGGTGCGATTGCTGGCTGCGCGGGACGACTATACGCGCAGGGAACGACGACAGCGGCGATTGGTGGACGCGTCGTCGACGAGTATGGCCGAGGGTTGCCCGGCGTCGAAGTCGTGGTAACGAACCGGGCGACGGGTATCTCGATGCGCGGAGTCTCCCGCGCCAAGGGACGGTATCTCGTGAGCGGGCTCGATGTCGGCGGCCCGTACTTCGTCACGGCGCGCCGAATCGGCTTCGTCATGAAGACGCGAACGGGCGGAGGCCTGTTTCTGACACTCGGCCAGCAGTTGCACGAGGACGTCGTGCTCGCTCAGCAGCCGGTGACTTTGCAGGGAGTGGAGACGAAGGCGGCGGAGAACCGGCTCTTCTCGCGCGCGCACACCGGGACCGAGACCTTCCTCTCCGACTCGGTGATCCACCAGATGCCCGTCATCAATCGAGATCTGTACGATCTCGTTAGGCTCGTTCCGCAGATGTCGACCTGGTTCGCTCTGTCGGCCCCGGGCGCGGGGCCGCGCGTGAACAGCATCCGAATCGACGGTATCAGCGATCAGGTGCCGTCGAGCAACCTGGCGGCAGGGGCGCTCTACGGCGGGAGAGTCATGCCGTTGGACGGTGTGAGGGAGTATCAGGTTCTGCTCTCACCATTCGACGTGCGCCAAGGGAGCTTCGCCGGCGCGACCGTCAACGTCGTGACCCGCGGCGGCACCAGCGAGCTGCGGGGTGGCGTCTTCGGCTACGCCACCAGCGACCGCCTCGGCGCAAACGTGCCGTTCGTCCGTAACGCACGTTATCAGAAGGAGCAGTTCGGATTCTCCCTCGGCGGACCGGTGATTCGCGACCGGCTGCTTTTCTTCGTGGCAGCGGAGGGGCAGCTGCGCGACATCCCGGCGTTAGGCCCGTACGTTGGTCACGGCGCGTCGGGTCAGAGTCCCCTCCCGATGAGCGCAACGGACATCGCGCGGTTTCAACAGTTGCTCAACGCTCGTGGACTCGACGGCGGCTCCTCCGGTGCGGTGACCAACCCGAACCCCTCGTCGAGCGTCTTTCTCCGTCTCGACGCACCAGTGCCGCGCTGGAACAGCCGCGTCACCATACGCGGGAACTACAGCCACGCGGACAGCTCGATCTTTGCTCGCCCCACGGCGCTCGCGCCGACGAACTGCCCCTCTGCTGCCTGCTTTTCCCTGTCGTCGCTTCAGCACTCGCGCTGGGTCGACAAGCGATCGGCCGGCGCCCAGCTCATGTCCAACTTCGCGAGCGGTGCGTACAATGAGCTGCTCGCCGGGTACACGGGTCTCGTCTCCGGCTTCCGGCCCACGGTTAAGCAACCACTCATCCTCGTCACGGTTCCTGGAACGAGCGGTGCGCCGGCGGTGCTGCAATCCGGAACACACGAGATCGCGACCGGACAACGGAACGCCACGTGGACGGCGGAAGTCACCGACAATCTCTCGATCTCCGCCGGAGCGCACCGCCTGACGGTGGGTCTTGCGACGCAGCTGTTCGACCTGCGTGCGTTTCAGCAGCGCGCGGCGTACGGGGTCTGGGAGTTCGCGAGTCTCGATTCGTTCCAGGTAGGCGCGGCGGCGAGATACCGTGTGACGAGAGATACGGGCAGTGTGACGGCCGTATCCGGTGGCTACCACGCTATGTATGTGGGTGACCAGTGGGAGGCGTCGTCGCGACTCTCGCTCACGTATGGCCTTCGAGCCGACGTTCCAGTCCTCTCGGCGCGCCCACCGTACGTGGCAGCGATCGATTCGCTTTTCCACCTTCGCACCGACAAGGTTCCGTCCGAGCACGTCCAGTGGTCGCCGCGGCTCGGCTTCAACTACACCCTAACGAGTGAGGAGGAGGGAGCTCCCGCTCAGCTGCGCGGCGGCGTCGGCCTGTTCACCGGACGTCCGCCGTTGTTCTGGCTCTTCGGCGGCTTTTCGGCCTACGGGCTCGCGGCGCGCTCGCTGCAGTGTGGATCGCTTCCCACCGACGCGGGGCCGCCGCCGGCCTTTCGCACCGACTATCGAGACCCTCCACTCGCCTGCGCGGGCGGTCAGACATTTGGCGCGGCGACCACCGGAGAGATCGACGTCATCGACCCGCGCCTGCGCCTGCCGCAGACGCTGCGCGCCTCGCTCGCCGTCGACCGGCAGCTCGCGTTAGGCATGATCGGCACCATCGAGGGGCTCTATACGCGCTCCTCGCGCGCCGTGTTCTTCTCACCAGTCAACCTCGGCGAGCCTGTCGCGTCGGATCGGAACGGCCGGCTCATGTATGGAACGATCGGCGCCACCGGCATTGCGAGTCCCAGTCGCATTTCCGCGCAATTGGGTGACGTCATCGCGATCGGCAACCATGCGCGGGATTACGCGTACGACGTCACCGGTACGCTGCGCAAGGCGACTCGCGTCGCCGATATCGAGGCGTCGGTCAGTTATGGGCACGCGCGTGACGTCGCGAGCCCGCGTCCGGTCAGCGCTCTCCTCACCGACAATTGGCGCTTCGCACGCCCCGTGAGCGGTCGCGAGAATGATCTCACGCTCGCGACATCGGATTTCGATCAACCGTTTCGAGTGCGCGCCTCCGGCACACTGCATTCGCCATGGCAACGCTTTCGGACCGATCTGACCTTCTTCTACGTCGGGGGTTCCGGATTCCCCTACACGTATGTCGCGGGCGGCGCGCC
>DATBHD010000159.1:0-3154 GCA_036557635.1 Gemmatimonadaceae bacterium | reverse complement strand
GCGGCCGGCGGTGGCACCGCCGGCCGCTCGATGAGAGGTCGCTCATCAACGCATGTCCGCGCCCCTGATGATGCGAATCGGGTTGTACTTCACTCCGAGCATGTAGCGTATCGCCGTCATCCCGAAGCTGTGCGTCGGCGTATTGAAGTCGTCGGTCCTCATTCGGCTGCCGACGACCATCGCCTCGGTCATGAGCGACCAGGTTCGCGTGAGCGAGTACTCGAATCCGCCGCCGCCAGCCACGCCCGCCCCACGGCTATACCTCGGGCCGCCCAGCCCCTGAGCTACGGGATCGACGAACCCGTCCGCCGCGCCGAGTCCTCTGTTATACGACGTGAGGTAGCCGACGCGGAGATCGACGTAGGGAAACAGCCTGTGCTCGGCCCACTCCGGATGCACCCTCGTGCCGAGCTCCACGCTGTTGACGATGATCGGCCCACCGAGGAAGGACGACGTCATGTCCAGCGTCGCCGACATATGCCGGTTGAGCAGGTAGTCGGCTCGCGTCCCAGTGCCGACTGTCGTCCACGCCGAAGCTGCACCCGCGCTCGTCAACCCGGAGGTTTGGAAGTAGCTCACCATCGGATAGCTCTCGATCGCGAGCCGCCAGCGCTTGTACGCCAGCTCGTTGGCGATCGGCGCGGGCTGCGGCGGAAGGTCGCGGCCTCCGATGCGGCGCCCGATGGGCAATGGAATCCGCTGCGCGCTCAGGGCGGCGGGCAACACCAGCAGGATGACGGCGACGACGGCGCGGACACGCATCTCGGCCTCACGGTCGGCGGTTACATGGGTCACTGTAGTCTTGTCGCGCGCTCACGGAACCGCAAGCGGGAAGAGACACGCGCCGAAGCCGCCGGCCGTTGTGCTCGACGTGGCGGGGGGGGAGCCGCCGGCGCGTACGCCTACTGGCTGGCCGAGATGGGATACGAGGTCCACCTTGATCGACGCCTCGGCGCGATAGGGCGGCGTCGCGAGGATGCCGTTAGGCTGGGGCGCGCCCTGGTCGTCGTCGGACGACGTCCGCGTTAGGCGGCCGGACTTGCCTGACGAGCGAGACGCGAGCTCGTGACCCCGAGCAACGCCGCGAAGAGCGCCAAGGCAGTCGGGACGATGAGGAAGGAGTCGCGGAGGCCATACGACGTGCCCAGCACACCCGTCGCGTAGGGAACCAGCATGCCTCCCGTGAGCGCCATGACCATCATGACGCTGAAGGCCGTTCCGGAGAGCGCGGCATGACGGTCGGCGACGAACCCCAACACCACGGGGAATGTCGCCGCGAATCCAAGGCCGAGGAGGAAGACGCCGACCGCGGCGAAGGTTGGCTCCCGCGTCGTGATCAGCAGCAGCGCGCCACCGAAGGCGACGGCCACTCCCCCGAACAGCAGCCGAGAGGGCGAGACGAGTCGCACCAATCGACTGAGCGCCATGCGCCCGATCGTCATGCCGAGCCAGTAGAGCGAGAGGTACACGAGCGCGCGCTGCTCGGCGACCTGAAGCTCCTCCTTGAAGAACGTCGACGTCCATCCCCCGACGGTGATCTCCATGCCGCTCTCGAGAAAGAGCATGACGCCGAACGTGAGCAGAATCGGATCGCGCAACAGCCCCTTCGCCGCGGCGAACGGCAATCCCTGCGCGTGCTTGGGTGTCGGGAATCGTGTCGCGACGACGATCGCGAGTGGGATCGCGCAGAGCGCGCCGACGGCGGCGATGATCGCCGTGTAGCCGAACGTCCCGAGGAGACTGCCTAACGCGAATGGGACGCTCACCGCTCCGAGGCCGAAGAAGACGTGCAGCTTGCTCAGCCCCGCCGTGCGCCCATCGACGCTGATGTCGGCGACGAGCGCGTTCGTCCCACCGTTGATGATGCCCCCCCCGAAGCCGGCCAGCACCACTGCCGTCCGCAGCCACGCCATCGACGGAGCGAACGCGATCCCCTCGAGCCCAACGATGATGATCACGATCGCGGCGACCAGCATCTCCTTGTACCCGTTCCGGTCGACGATCGGGCCGAACACCAGGGAGCCGACGACGATCCCGAAGGTGTTGAGCAGGAAGAGCGTCCCCGCCGCCGTCTTGTCGATCCCGAATCGCTCGATGATCGACGGCAGCACGGCGCCAAGCGTCGTGAGCACGATGCCGAAGGTGAGCAATCCGAGGCACGCGACGGCGAACAACACGCGGCGATTCGTCATGGGGTGAATCTACTCGTTCCACGAATTGCGTCCCGCGGCCTCGTCGGTTATCGATGTGGGCATGTTCCCGCTCCCATTCACCTGGCCGCTCGCGCTCCTGTTCTGGGCCGCGTTTGCCTGGGCGTTCTGGCCGGAGTTCTTCGTGCTTCGTAAGGCGCGTCGCGCGCAGCGACGAGTCGAGGGCGACGCGCGCGATCCATCGTACGGCCCGCTCGTGATCGGGCAGCAGATCGTGGTTTTCTCCGCTGTCCTCGCGGCGGCGAAGTTTCCCAGGCTCGGAATGCGCGACCACCGCGCGACCGTGTTCCTTGCGGGAATTCTCGTCATGATTGTCGCGAGCTTGCTCCGCCGACATTGTTTCCGCATGCTCGGCCGCGACTTCCAGGGTGCGGTTACCGTGCGACCCGATCAACCGGTCGTCGAGCGCGGCGCGTATCGAATCTTGCGTCATCCCTCGTACAGTGCGGCGATTGTATTGCACGTCGGATTCGTGCTTGCCTTCACGAATTGGGCGAGCCTCGCGATCGTGCTTCTTTTCGTCCCACCGCTCTTCGTCTATCGCATCGGCGTCGAGGAGCGTGCGCTCCAGCAGCGGCTGGGGAACGCGTATGCGAGCTACATGACGCGCACGAGTCGTCTCATTCCGGGCGTCTGGTGAGATGAACACGCCCAATCGGCCTCGGGACATCGACCAGTCGACGCGACCGCGCCCGGCGACGGATATTCCCGGTCAAGCGCCGCTCATGCGCGCGCCTGACGAGGCGCCGCTGACGCCGGTTCCTGAGGAGCGACGCATCTTCGCGTTCATGGGCGAGGTGCGACGCGTCGGTCGATGGCTCGTTCCGCGAACGTTTCGTGTTCGCGCCTTTCTCGGCGAAGTGAAGGTCGATCTCCGCGAGAATCTCATTCCCGAGGGGTTCACCTTCGACGCGAGGGCGTACGGCTCGCGCGTGACCCTCATC
>DATBHD010000158.1:0-10599 GCA_036557635.1 Gemmatimonadaceae bacterium | reverse complement strand
TGCAGGTCGAGGAGGGATCGCTCTACCCTGCCCTGCAACGGCTGCTCAGGGACGGCCTGGTGAAGGCCGAATGGGGCGTCTCGACGACCAACCGCCGTGTGCGGACCTATCGCCTAACGCCGGCCGGCGCCAGGCACCTCGCGCGAGAAGTATCCAGCTTCGAGCGGATGTTTCAGGGCATCACTCTCGTGCTCTCGCTGGGGGAGACATGACCTTCCTCGATCGCGTGTTCCGCCGCCGCCGTCTTTACGATGACCTGAGCGAGGAGATCCGGGCGCATCTCGAGCAAAGGGCCGATGATCTCGCTGCGCGCGGCATGTCGCGCAAAGACGCGCTGGTCGAAGCGAGGCGCGCCTTCGGCAACGTCACGACGATCCGGGAAGAAGGACGCGAAGCCTGGCAGTGGCCGACTCTCGAGTCGTTCTTCCGCGACGTGCGATTCGCGCTGCGACAACTCCGCCGAATGCCCGCGCTCACCGCGGTCATCGTCGCGACGCTCGGTGTCGGAATCGCCGCGAGCTCCACCGTCTTCAGCTGGACGCGTGCGATTCTGCTCGACCCGATTCCCGGCGCGTCGCGCGCGAACGAGATCATGGCGCTCGAGTCCACGACGCCATCGGGAAGCTGGACCCCGGTGTCGTGGCTCGATTATCGCGACTTCCGGAAGTATCTCCGATCGTTCGACGATCTCGCCGCGGCGTACCCGATTGCGCTCGCGCTCGGCGACGCGTCGCATCCGGAACGAGTGCGCGCCGAGTTGGTGTCGGCGAATTTCTTCGACGTGCTCGGCGTGCGGCCCGCGCTCGGCCAGCTCTTCGCCGCGCGACTCGATGACGCGCCGGGTTCGCAACCACTGGCAATCATCAGCTACACGCTGTGGCAGCGCCGCTGGCACGGCGACACCGCCGCTATTGGCCAGCTCGTCGAGGTCAATCGCTTTCCGTTCACCGTCGCCGGCATCGCACCGAAGAATTTTCACGGCTCGATGCCGGGTGAGGACGTTCAGCTGTGGGTGCCGGCGACGATGGTCGGCCAGATCATGCCGACAGTCAGCTCGATGCTGCGGGATCGCGACTGGCGCACGTTCCGCGTGCTCGCGCGCGTTGCCAATGGACGCACGTACGCGGCCGCGGCCGACGAAGTCCGACGTTTCGGCACCTTCATGAGCAGCGTCAATGGCGGACGAAGCAAGGGCATGAGCGCGATGCTGTTGCCGCTCTGGCGCTCGCATTGGGGAATACAGGACGCGCTGCGCGCGCCGCTCATCGTGCTGCTCGGCGCCTGCGCGCTCGTTCTGCTCATCGTCTGCGCGAACATGGCGACGCTGCTGCTGACGCGAGCGACGGCGCGCCGCCGCGAGCTGGCACTGCGCATGGCACTCGGCGCGCCGCGACGCCGGCTCGTGCGCCAGCTGCTGACCGAGGCGTCGATTCTCGCCATCGCTGGTGCGTCGGTGGGTTTGGTCTGCACCGTTTTTCTTGCGCGCTCGCTGCATTGGTTCGTGCCGCCGTTCGCGGCGCCGTCGCTGATCGATCCACACGTCGACGTCGCCGTCGTCGTGTTCACCATCGCGCTTGCTTGCGCGGTGACGGTACTCGCGGGCATCGCGCCGGCGTTGCATGGATCACGCGAGCGACATGACGAGTCGCTGCGCGATGGCGCGCGATTTTCCGCGAGCGCCCACGCGACACGTCTGCGTGGGTTGTTCGTCATCGCCGAGATGGCCCTCGCCGTGATGGCGCTCGTCGGCGCGGGATTGTTCTACGACAGCTTCCGGCGCGAGCGCGCCGTGGTCCCAGGCTTCACGACTGACGGTGTGGCGATCGGCTCGGTGAGCCTAACGCTCGCCGGATACGATTCGGCGCACGCTGAAGACTTTCTGCACCGTGTGTCGGATCGGATTGCGCGCGAGCCCGGGGTTACGGCAGTGAGCTACACGGACTATGTGCCGCTGAGCCTCGGCGCGGGCTCATGGGAAGACCTGCAGATCGAGGGTTATGCCCCGCAGACAAATGAGAACATGAAGACGAACCGCGCGGCGATCGCGCCCGGCTACTTCAACACGCTCGACATACCGTTGGTCGAAGGCCGCGACTTCCGCTTCGACGACGACTCCGCGCACACGCCGGTGATGATCGTTAATGAAGCGTTCGCGCGCCATTTCCTGAATGGACGCACCGCGCTCGGCGTTCGTGTGCATGGCTGGGGCAAATGGTTCACGATCGTCGGCGTCGCGAGAGACGCGAAGATTTATCGATTGACGGAGGCACCGGCGCCGTATTTCTACGTTGCCATTCGCCAGGTTTACCGCCCGGAGTACGGCTACACCTTCGTCGCGCGCGGCGCTGCGTCGGTCGACCAGACGGTGAAGGCGATCGAGCGAGCCGTGGCATCGGTCGATCGGAGCGTCCCGGTCTACGGGGCGATGCCGCTCGCCGAATACGTCGACGCGCCACTCCGAGGCTCCCAGACCGCCGTGCGCCTGCTCGGGTTGCTCGCGGCCGTTTCGTTGTTCCTCGCGGCGATCGGCCTGTACGGCGTCGTCTCGTACTCGGTGACGCAGCGCGCCAAGGAGATCGGCTTGCGCGTCGCGCTCGGTGCGCGCACGGGCGACGTGTTGCGCGTCGTCGCAATGCAAGCTGCCGCATTGCTCGCGGTCGGTCTCGTGATCGGCCTCGCCGGCGGCCTCGCGCTCGGGCGCATCGTGGCGTCGCTGCTCTTTGGCGTGAGCCCGGCCGATTTCGCGATCTTCGCGGCGGCGGTGGGGAGCATGACGCTCATCACGATCGCGGCAGTGGGCGTGCCGGCGGGGCGTGCGCTGAGCGTCGATCCCGCGGTAGTACTGCGCAGCGACTGACCCTGATGATGCGATCGCGCTGGCGTCGTCGCGCGTGAGCCGATCAGGAGGCGCCTTCCCACGGCTCCGACGGAACGGTCAGCGAATACGAATCGGCCGCTCATCGACGAAACCAAGGCCGACGAGGACGCCATGCTGCAGCCCATCGTGGAGGCCACGGTTCAAATGGAAGATGCCGCACTCCGCTCTCTCCTTCGCGACCTTCAAGGACTGCAGTTCGACCGCGAAGACAAAGTGAGTGACCTCGAAATTCTGCTCGACTATCTCGAGATCGTCGCGGTTGCGGCTGGTGAGAAACCGAGTCATCTCCAAGGGCAGGGGATGCGAAGCAGGACCCTCGGCCAAGCCATTCAGCGCGTCGCCGCGGCGCACGGCCTCGGTGTCGTGCGTACCGGTGTCGTCGTTCCGCACTTCCATCGCGCTCCGAATTACGATACGCGCTTCTTTGATTGGGAAACGCAGCGTGAACGAGCAGCGCGTGCGAGGGAAGGACAGGTGCTGTGGGTGTATCGCGATCGCGGCCTGGAGCCAGCGATCGTTGCCGCAGCCGCCGGCGAAACTGACGTGGCGAATGTGCTCGGTTACCCTGCGTGCTGCGTTCGTGAGTACAACGAAATCGCCATACGACTCACGGAAGCGCGCGTCCGATGTTATGAGACTCAGTACGGGGCGAAGTGCGCGGACGACTTCATTCGGCTCGCGGAGGAAAACGCTGCGGTAACGATAGCGCCCTCAGAGAGGCCGCACGTCCGGCATGTCTTTCATTACGTTCAGTTCTCGCCGTGCCGTAGTTGCGCCGAGTCGTCGAGCTCACCGGCGGCTGAGATCAACTGGGCGATGAAGCGCCTTGCCACGCGGCTCTCCCCCGCATTTCAACGGGCGATCGACAAAGCGGTCAAAGCCGAGGTCGCGTTCCGAGAGCAGCAAAGTCGGCGATAGGACATTGTTGTCCTCCGGACACCGATCTCGCCGATCCGGCCTTGAACAGCTCTGGCGTGCCATGATCCACGTTCTACTATCAGGCAAACCACTCGCGGCTTCAGCGTGTCAAAACACGGTGGGACCCGCGGAACGTTTTCCATCACGCGTTGTCGATTCGGCCTGGCTGATGCGTGCAAATCTACTGTCGACCGTCTTCGTCATCACGGCGATTGGGCGCTGCATCGCGCAGACGCCGACCACGTCGCGCGCAGCTGACACGGCGTGCAGTTATGAGAGCTGTGCCCTGAGCATTGCACCGGCGTGGGACGGTCTTCGCGTCGTGCGCGGCTCCGCAGGGCAGCGCGTTGCCAATCTGCATTTCTTCTGGCCGACCCCCATCGAGGACGCTCTTCGCGGCACGGATCGACTCGCGGTCGGCGCTGACTCCTCGGCCGCGCACGCGCGCCGAGCGGTGCAGATACGTCAGGTTGGCGCCGGGTTCACGGATGCGGGAGCACTGGCGATTGCGGCCGCGCTGCTGCGCTCGATTGGCAGTGGGCATGTGAGCACGCGCAGTCAGGTGATCGCGGGGGTCGGGCTCGGCGCTCTGGCGATCAGCGTTCCGCTCCAGTTCGGTGCCGACGGTGAGTTGAGCCGCGCGGTCTGGTGGCACAACCTGCGTTACGTCCGTCCGCCGGCTCCGGTGATTGCCACATTGGGCCCGGAAGTGCCGATCGTGCGGCCACAAGCTCCGCCAGAACGTGCGTCGCTTGCCGGCACCTGGGATGTCGAGTACACGCTCGACTCGGCGGACACCGAGGCACGCTCCTCAGCCGTTAGGCGCGTTCGAGGCCGGCTCATGTTTGCCGATGTCGGCGGCGAGACCGCGGGTGAGGAACGCGTTCGCGTGAAGGGACGCTTCCTCGTCGATTTTGCTCCGCTCTTCGGAGCGGGGCTCGGCCGCGACGTCATTGTGGCGGACGCAGGGCAAGTCGACAGCATCAAGCTGGTGACCGAAGTCGCCGGAACCTTCGTTGGCATGGATTCGGTGCGCATCGACCTCGTGCCACGAAGCGCGTCCGCCGGCGTCTCGATGTCCGGTCGCATTCGCGGCGACAGCGCGAGTGGAACGTGGGTGCGGCGCGCGACGTGTTGCGGCGAGTTCGGACATTTCCGCATGTCGCGTATCGATCGGACGCCGGTTGTGCTCGCGCTGCCGCGGCGGTGAAAAGGCGCAGGTCCGTCACGTCTTTCCGGACCCCGAGCACGTGGCTAGGTGACTTTGAACGGCAATGGGGCGCTGAGGTTCACCACCGCGCCGGCTCCATGATCGTCACGTCCAACCGCGGACCCGATGAGTGGCTCGCGACCTTCTCCGGTCCCGTCCGTGCACAGAGCGCAATCGATCGCTTCACCAGTAACTCCTACGATCTCGTCACCGACGGCGAGTCATATCGTCGCCGCCTCAAACCCAAGCTCTCATCTCGACAACAAAGAGCGTCGTAACCCACATTCTTCCACCCTCACGTGATCGCATCAGGTGGGGAATGCTTTTGAGAAAGTGGTGGGGAATGCCTTTGAGAATCGACAATCGGCTTCGCCGAAATACGCATCCAGCAGGGGAAATCGTAGCTCGACCGCTGCGGCAAGAATCTCGCCGCTCTCACATCTCTTTCAGTCGCCTGCCCCCGTTAGCATCATGCAGATGTCGGCGGCGTCAGTGTTGTTCTTTGCGCGAAACTATGTCTCGCGCTCCACAGCCGTATCCGCAGAACACGCAATGGTGCGAACGTGGTGATTACCGGACCGCGGCAGACCATCACGCATTTGTTGGCCGCGTTGCAGCTCGCACTGTTCGTCGTCGCCTGCCGTTCCGATTCGGAGGCGACCGACGAACGCAACTACGAGCACATTCTCTCCTTCGACACCGCGACTGTGCGCGTCGCGTCGGCGAAGGATACGACCAGAGTAGCCGTGCTCCTCGCCGAGTCCGCGGAGCAGCGTACCACTGGCCTCATGGAGCGGCGGTCGCTCGCGCCTAACGCGGGGATGCTCTTTCTCTATCCGACGACGCAGCCGCCGGCGCCAGGGTATTGGATGTTCCGCACCCGCATCCCACTCGACATCGCATTCGTGGACAGCCTGGGACGCATCGTGTCGATCCAGACGATGCAGCCGTGCACCAGCGAATTGGCGCAGGCGTGTCCCGACTATCCCGCGGGGGCGCCCTATCGAGCCGCACTCGAGGTCAGCGCGGGGTTCTTCGCGCGAAACGGATTTCACGTCGGCGACCTGCTCTTACTGGGCGACACAGCATCGCGGCGCCGAGGAGCGACCAGCGCCAGCGGAGCGAGTCGCCCATGAGAGCGACGCCGCCGCCACGCCTCGACATCCTTCAGGCGTCGAAGGCCGCTGTCGCCGTGCTCTTTCGACGCGGGCCGAGCAAGTACGTCGAAGTGATCCGCTGGGACATGCGCCGCGACGAGTTCGAACGCGGCCACTGGTTCAAGGGTCGCATCTACGTCGCTCGATCCGATCTGTCGCCAGACGGCGAGCTCCTCGTCTACTTCGCTCTCAAGAAGAATCCAGAGACGATCCGCTCCGACTACACGTACGCGTGGACTGCCGTGAGCCGGCCGCTTTCACCAACTTAATTGGGTTCACAACGATCGCCAGTTCCAACTCTGCAAACACAAACGGGACGCCGAAGCGCCCCGTTGTTTGCAAGAGAAACTCGAGAATCATCCACACTCACTAAACCCACACACATGACACTTCACGCACCCTTCAGCATACTCTAACTGACTGCCGCAATCCGGGCACGTTCCCATGAACGCCTGCCCGGAGTCATAGCCCGAAAGCTCCATCTCCGCCTGACTACTCGCGCCCCCAGCCCCCGATATCCCCGACACCCCGCTCGGCGGAGTGGAGCCGACTCCGGACAGCTGATCATCCGTCACCTGCTCGACCGCCTGCGAAATCCGCGGCACACCGCCCGGACCTAACGGGATCTCCTGCTGAATACCCGCGACCCGATCGCGCCACCATTCCTCGAGCGCGATACCAATCGCGTCCGGTACCGACATCACCTTGTTGGGCCCGAGTCCGACCGCGCGGTCGGAGCCGATGCCGCGCATCTGGCGGTGGATCTCCATCAGCGGAATGCCCGACCGGAGCGCCAGCGAGATCAACCGGCCCATCGCCTCCGCATCCGCCATCGCGCTGCCGCCGGCCTTGCCTAACGTCAGGAACACCTCGAACGGCTGCCCCTTCTCGTCCTCGGTGATGTTCACGAACATCGTCCCGAGTGGCGTCTCCTTCCTTATGGTAGTGCCGCGGAGCTTGTCGGGTCGAGATCTCTTCGCTCGTCGCTGCAAATTCTCTGCTTCCACATCATACACTAGCTTCTTGAGCCGCTCGATCTCCGCGTCCCGCTCGGCCAGCGTTCCGGTGAGCTCGGCGATTCGCTGCTTCTCGGCGCCACGCACCCCGCGCCCCGCCTCACGCTCCTCCTTCGCCTTCTCCGTCGCGCCGGTCGAGAGCACTTGATTGTCTCTCGAGCCGTCGCGATACACCGTCACGCCCTTGCAGTGCAGCGCGTACGCCATCTCGTAGATCTTTCGCACATCCTCAACGGTCGCCGAGTGGGCGAAGTTGGTCGTCTTCGAGATCGCGGAGTCGCAGTGCTCCTGGAAAGCCGCCTGCATCTTGATGTGCCACTCGGGCAGAATCTGATTCGCTGTCGTGAAGACACGCTGCCACTTCTCAGGAACTTCGGGGAACGCAATGGTTCCTTCCTTCGCGATGCGCTCCATGAGGGCGTCGCTGTACCAGCCTTCTCTCTTCGCGATCGCGACGAAGTCTTCATTGACATCAGGCATCATTACTCCAGCCTGATTCCTCATGAAAGCAACAGCAAAGAGAGGCTCCAACCCGCTGGAACAGCCCGCAATAATAGAGATGGTGCCTGTCGGCGCGACGGTGGTCACATTGCAGTTGCGGAGCAGCTGCATCGGGCGAATGCGCTTCCCGCGCTCGTCCTTCGCGCACGTCTCGTCCGGTCCCCAGATGCTCTTCGCCCACTCGGGGAATGGGCCGCGCTCGTTCGCGAGCCGGTTCGACTCGACCTTCCCCTCGACGTCGACGAACTCCATCACCTTCCGGCCGAACTCGACGCCCTCGGCGCTGTCGTAGGGAATCCCGAGGCGCACGAGCGCGTCGGCGAAGCCCATGACGCCCAGGCCAATGCGCCGGATGCGCTTGGACAGCGCGTCGATCTCCGCCAACGGATACCTGTTGACGTCGATGATGTTGTCGAGGAAGTGCGTGGAGAGATGGATGTCCGCCCTGAAGGCGTCCCAATCCATCCCGCCATTCCTCACATAGTAGCCGACATTGATACTTCCTAAATTGCAGACGTCGTATGGCAACAGCGGCTGCTCGCCACAGGGATTCGTAGCTTCGTAACTGCCGAGGTGCGGGACCGGGTTGTAGCGATTCGCTTCATCGACGAAGAAGACGCCCGGCTCGCCCGTGCGCCAGGCGCCGAGGATCATCTTGTCCCACACCGTGCGCGCGTCGAGCTGGCCTAACGACTTGCCGCTGTGCGGATCGACGAGATCATAGGACGTCCCCGCCGTGACCGCGTCCATGAACTTCCGCGTCACCGCGACGGAGATATTGAAGTTCGTCACCTGCGTCAGGTCTTCCTTGCAGGCGATGAACTCCAGGATGTCCGGGTGGTCGACCCGCAGGATCCCCATGTTCGCGCCGCGCCGCGTGCCTCCCTGTTTCACCGCGTCCGTGGAGGCATCGTACAGCTTCATGAAAGAGACTGGTCCACTGGCGACCCCGGTGGTCGAGCGAACCATCGATCCCTTCGGGCGCAGGCGCGAGAAGGAGAAGCCCGTCCCGCCGCCACTCTGATGAATGAGCGCCATCGAGGCGAGCGTGTCGTAGATCCCGTTCCGCTCGTTGGACAGCGCGTCCTCCACCGGCAGCACGAAGCACGCGCTCAACTGGCCTAACGGGCGTCCCGCATTCATGAGCGTCGGCGAGTTGGGCTCGAAGCGACGCTGGGTCATCAAGGCGTAAAACTCTTCCGCCACCGTGCGCACCGCCCCGTCGCTCACGCCATATCTGCGGTCGGCTTCGGCGACCACGGTCGCCACGCGCCAGAACAGGTCTTCCGGCTGCTCGACCGGTTGCCCCTTCTCGTTCTTCACCAGATAACGCTTCTCCAGCACGGTGCGAGCGTTAGGTGAGAACGAAACGGGCTCCGATGGCGGATTGACGGGAAGGGACATGAGACGACTCTCCCTGAGGTGAGACGGTAGAACGACTACCTAGACTGTGACGGAGACGCTCGAGCAGGACAGACTCGGGCGCGAATGCTCGGCGGGATTGACGAGGAATGCGACGTCGGGGAGGTTCGACACTGCCACCTGAATCGGGAACGCGGGCGCGGAAGCTAGACCCACTCGTGAGTCCGCGCCAGTCCCGCGATAAGTGCCTTGGCCCGTGGACCTTACAAAATCCAGATCACGAACCTGTAACGCTCGCACACGCCGCGTTGAAAACAATCTCGTCCGTGTTGACAACTCCTGCGGCGTGCCGGTTACGCTGTATACCGACGACGTGATCACGATCGACTTTCTCCACAACCCTGCTTCTTCACTCAACTTGCACTACTCCCGCCGAGCTCCGTCGCTCGCGCTGGCGTGCCAACCCGGAAACTTACTCGGCCCATCAAGGCAGTGCTGTAAGCCGCGTCACTTGCTCGGAATCACGTGCATAATTCGGGCCTTGTAACAGGGAAGTGACGTTGCTCGGCAAAGCGTGCGCACGGACGAACACGGGCACTTCACGAACAGACGAGGACAAACAGCATTGGTGAAAACAAGAAGCTCCGTGCGTGTTAGTCCGTGGCTCTGTCCGTGTTAGTCCGTGCGCACGCTTCTGACCTGTGAAATAGCGCCGGAACGGTGCTTCTCGGTTAGCTCCAGGTACGCCTCGATCGTGTGCCTGATCCGCTCCCGCTCCTCACCCGTCGTCTGCCTAACGACGCGACCCGGCACACCGATCACCAGCGAGTTCGCGGGAATCCGTTTGCCTTCCGGTAATACAGCGCCTGCTCCAATAATCGACCCGCTCCCGACGTGAACGCCATTCAATAGAACTGCGCCCATCGCGATCAGCACGTCGTCCTCGATCGTCGCACCGTGCACGATCGCACGGTGCCCGATCGCGACGCGATTCCCGACGTGCGTCGGGACCCCCTCGTCGGCGTGAATCACCGAGCCGTCCTGCACGTTGCAGTCGTCGCCGATCACGATGACGTCCGAATCGCCGCGCAGCACCGCTGTCGGCCACACCGACGCTCGCCTTCCCAGCGTCACGTCCCCGAGCACGACGGCGGTCGAGTGAATGAACGCCGTCGGATCGATCTTCCCCATGGCTTTCTCCCAAGCCCGAAAACGACCATCCCTCGCGCAGCCGCGCGAGGGATGGAGAAGCTAGTCGGTCTCGGCGACGCCGGTAGCGTCAGCGAGCGTGAACTGGGGAAGGCGCGGTGGATGGTGCGAGGTACCCGCCTTTCTTTGGACAGCCGGCAACCAGCGTCAGTAAGGCCAGTGCCGCGATGAAGATCGATTTCGAGCGCATTTGGAGGATTCTCCGAAGGGGGATCACTACGTTGAAGTATCCACTGTCGCGACGGAGCGTTCACGGGGCGCAGCCTAGCGGCTGCGCTACGCACCATCCGCAAAACGGAGGAATCTGTTGGATCCGGCCAATTCGTGCGATCCGCGGCGAAGCCGCCT